>CAZXVT010000056.1:0-24050 GCA_964644015.1 uncultured Maribellus sp. | reverse complement strand
TTCAATGTCAGCCAATATTTTCAACCGGTGTTTTTCATCGTACATAAACGGGTTAGCCGAAAGGGTATTGCGGCTGTCGAAAAAAGTGGCAACTCCTTCCATCACCTTTTTCTCGTTGTACATAAACGCATTTTCGGTACTGGCAACCTGATGGATTTTTATCACCATTTTTATAGGGGCTCAATTTTGTCAAGGTATTGCTGTAAAACAGAAAAGCAAGCTTTTAATTCCTGCAAAACCTGCCTGAATACTTCCCTGTCATCAGCAGTAAACTGGTAAACCGGATGAGTATTCAGTCGTTTGGAAACCTGGTTCAAGTTCACCCCGATTTTGTTGAGTTCGTAATCCAGCTTTCTGGCTACTTCTGCAAACTCAGTGCTAACTTCAATCTTTGTAATCTCCCGTTGTTTTAAAACCTTCGCCCGGCAAAAAGCGCTCAGCGTCAGGTAGCCTTCCTGTTTGCTCCTTTTTATCAAAATCCGCTTCTCAGTTTCCGAAAAACGTACCCTGATGCCTTCTCCCAATTTATCCTGTCCGCTGACTTTTGGCCTCATTGATTTACCCACTTAATCCACCGGATTAATCAAACCTTTCATCTGTGATGAAAAGCCCCTGCCGGGAGGCACAAGCGTTTTTGTGGAACAAAAACACATCTTGCGGGAGTTCCCAGAGGGGAACTCCCTGCTAAAACAAAAAAAATATAACTAATGTCAGAAAAAATCTGGTTATCACTTGCCAAAATGTCGGGTAATGAAATGCGTTACGTCCAGGATGCCTTTGATTCCAATTGGGTGGTACCTTTAGGTCCCAATGTTGAAGGATTTGAGCAGGATTTGACAAAGTACCTGAAAGCTAACAGTCATGTTGTGGCATTAAACTCAGGCACATCGGCAATACATTTGGCTCTGATTCAATTAGGAGTCCGTTATGGAGATGAAGTTATTTGTCAGTCTTTCACCTTCGCTGCATCTGCAAATCCAATAGTTTACCAGGGTGCAACTCCTATTTTTGTTGACAGTGAGGATAATAGCTGGAATATGAGCCCTGAGCTACTGGAACTTGCGATAAATGACAGAAAGAGGAAAACTGGCAGGTACCCTAAAGCAATTATTCCGGTACATTTATATGGAATGCCGGCAAGGATGGATGAAATAATGAAAATAGCCTGCAGGTACAATATTCCGGTAGTTGAAGATGCAGCAGAAGCTTTGGGCTCAGAATACAATGGACAGCGATGTGGTACTTTTGGTGACTTTGGAGTACTTTCGTTTAATGGGAACAAAATAATTACCACTTCAGGAGGCGGAGCCCTCGTGTGTTCTAACAGGCAAAGTGCAGAATATACAAAATTTCTGGCAACACAAGCCAGAGATAAGGCGGTTCATTATCAACACTCTAAAATTGGGTACAATTACAGAATGAGTAATATTTGCGCCGGAATAGGACGTGGACAGATGACAGCGCTTGATGAATTTGTCAATAGAAGACGTGAAATACATGAAATTTACTTTGACAGATTTTCCTCGTTAACAGGTATAGAAGTACATGTAAACCCATCACCGATGTTCAATTCCAATTTCTGGCTTACATGCATTACAGTTGAACCTGACATAGCCGGAACCACCAATGAAGCAATTAGAATAGCAATGGAACAAAATCAGATAGAGACACGACTGCTTTGGAAACCTCTGCATCTGCAGCCTGTTTTTTCTGAATGTCCGTTTTATGGAACCGGTACATCTGAAATGCTCTTTGAAAAGGGACTTTGTTTGCCTTCAGGCGCCAATCTGAGCGATGAAGATGTAAATAGAATCGCAGACATTGTCATTGATAAGCACGCAAAAAATGCAAGAAAACCTGTTTATGCTTATCAATATTCATTGACTAACATTTAAATACCTGATAGTATCTTAACTCAGTGATTATTTAATAATGTCAAACACACAATGATGTATTTAAAAATTGAGAACTTTTCTCCTAAATATAAATATTAAGATCCCATAATAAAAATGAAAAACAGGATTAAAACCTTACTGGAGACATGGTTTATGCCAAAGTGGCTAATTCTGTTTGTCGATTACGGTAATTCATCTCTGGCTTTTCTGATTACAAATATGTTGAGGTACAATTTGTTTTCAGAAAATGCAGATTTGTTCAAAATATTTATTCAGATGTTAGCCGGATTGCCTTTTTTTATTTTAGCCATAAGTCTTTTTAAACAACATCACAACATTATAAGGCATTCGACAATACAGGATATTGCAGTTCTTTTTAAAAGTAATTTCATAGTTACAGCAGGATTTGTCATTATCAGTATATTGGGACAAATCATCAGTGAAAGTTTTTTTATTCCGACTTCCGTAATTATAATACACTTTTTCCTTTCACTAACTGCAATGATTTTTTTCAGAATTGCTTTAATTCTGGGGTACAATAAAATAATCAGGACCAAACAAAACAAGGTCAACATGATGATTTATGGGGCAGGTGATATGGGAACAGTTGCCGCTTCTCTTATATTAAAAGCCCAAAAAACTGAATACAATATTTCAGGATATATTGATGATAATCCAGCTTTATGGGGAAACAAAGTAAATGGCATTGAGGTACATTCTCCGGACGAAACATTTAATAAACTGACTGGCAAATTGCAAATTAGGGAAGTAATTCTGGCAATTTCTTCAAATAAAATTGCAATTGATAAAAAGATGGAGATAATCGATAATTGTATTGCAAGAAATATTAAAGTCCGCGAATTATATGAAACAAACACCTGGTTAAAGGGGAAACAACCAGAATCAAAAATAAGGGATATCAATATAGAAGAACTGTTGGGTAGAAATGTGATTGAAATGCCGATTGAAACCGTCAAAAAGGGGATACGCGGAAAATCAGTGATGGTTACTGGAGGTGCAGGATCTATTGGTTCAGAGATTGTCCGACAACTTGTTATCTTAAAACCTGAAATAATTATTTTAATAGATCAGGCAGAGTCTGCTGTTTTTGAGATTCAGAATGAAATAAAACCTAAACTTGAAACAACAAAACTCAAAGTCTATGTTTCAGATATCACAAATGAATCAAAAATGCGGAGGATATTTGAAAAAAATTCACCACAAATCATATATCATGCCGCGGCATATAAACATGTACCTTTGATGGAAGAACAACCCTATGAGGCAGTCAAAAATAACGTGGGGGGAACGAAAATTCTGGCCGATCTTTCAATTGAATTTAAGGTTGAAAAGTTTGTCATGATATCTTCAGACAAAGCAGTCAATCCGACCAATATAATGGGTGCAACAAAAAGAATGAGCGAGATCTATGTTCAGTCCTTATCAAAACACAGAAATATTAACACAGAATTTATAACAACAAGATTTGGAAATGTATTGGGTTCAAATGGTTCAGTAATCCCCATTTTTAAAAGACAAATCAGCAATGGCGGACCTGTGACTGTAACACACCGGGAAGTAATCCGTTATTTCATGACAATCCATGAAGCATGCCGACTTGTCCTTGAAGCTGGATTCTTGGGAAAGGGAGGTGAAATCTATATTTTCGACATGGGTGATCCAATAAGAATTTATGATCTGGCTGTCAGAATGATTTCCCTTTCAGGTTTAGTTCCCCATCAGGATATTCAAATTGTGGAAACTGGTCTTCGCCCGGGGGAAAAACTATATGAAGAATTACTAAATGTGAAGGAAACCACCATCCCTACTCCAAATGAAAAGATAATGATTGCGAAAATTCGTCCATCTGATTATCGTAACTCCGAGTTAAGTATAAATAAGCTTTTGTTTAATATAGATAATATGGACAACTGGAATCTCGTTTCAAATATCAAACAGATTATCCCAGAATTTATTTCAAATAATTCAGAATACGAAAAACTTGATCTGCAATTATTAAATCAGGGGGTAGCTTCGTGAAATATCTGAAGTAATTTTGCTTTCAAGCTTTTCAAAAGACCCAACATTCATCAGATCAAAATCTAATTTAAGAATTAAAAGCTCAACCATTAACCGAACAGGTTTTAACGGAGTACCTGTATGTGAATAATAGCCGGAAAAATCCTGCTCAATTTACTACAGGGTAATCGTTGGGAAAGAATAACAAGCGGATGTTCAGGATTGATAAATTCAATTAACAATGGGTTGAATAAGTTTTCTGATTTTGAAGTGGTGATTTACCTAACATTTTCTACCGGTTTTTAACATAAATTCAGCATTTCCATGCAATAAATGACATTAAGAACGAAAGAGTTTCCACCATTCTTATTTTGATTATCAATATCTTGAATGATTGCTAATGATAAATTAGTTATTTAAAAGTTTATTAACTGCTTTAATATAAAATAAGACAAATTCATAACCCGTTGTGCGGTTTAACTCGCTAGGCATATTTTAAGTTATTAACCGGATTTCCGTTCTTTAAATTAATTAATTGTAATAAAGTTACTGAATTAACCTTAGTGAGTATTCTGACAGACAAGCCAATAAGCGTTTTGCTAATTACATTTTAGCATAAACTGGTCACAGAGTCGAGAAAATAGTGTTTCAATTCTTTTTCTGAACTTTTTAAATACTTGCGGATAAAAAGCATAATCCTTTTAATTTGTCCGCATAGGTGTTTCAAGTTTTAAATTGAGGAAGTAAACAAGTCCAATTGCTGCGAATTAGATAAATAACCTTTATCACACAGCAGTATGTAATTGTTTAGTCCGGAATGCTTTACATGCGATAAACAATGAACATCATGAACACTTGCTTTGGTTAAGTCCATACTGTGATATACACCTCTTGCAGAGGTAAGCAAATGAAGTTTATAGCCATAATACCAGGTTTTGTTTACTGAAGAATATCCTTTATTGGGGCCGTTTCAAAGTTTTCTTTGCAAATCCGGCTTCTTTGTTCACGGGCTTTTTTACAACCAGGTATAGGGATTGAATTAACCAGGAAACAGTCTTCTCCTTCCTTGAGACAACAGACAATTTTCCTGTTTACTCTTCAATAAAGGAATACAAGCGTTTCCTTCTACGATTAAAATTACTTCGGTCAATCAGGTCAGGAAAGTCAGCAGCATGTTTGCTTTTGATTTTAGCCAAAGAAACGATTCACTGTCGATTCCAAGCGATTCACCGTTGATAGCAACGCAATGATTTGGCAATCAGACGTCTTTGGTAGATTTCTATAAGAAAAAAAATGGTCAAAGGAATTGATACGATTTATAAAAACAAATTTGGTAATGAGAATGAAACTTTCGTAACTTGATTCCAAGTTATGCATATATAAGTAAAATGTGGTGTCTTATACTTCTAAGAAATTGAATATCCTATTTATGCAAAACTTTTCTATTTTTAGATATTAATGAGTTTATTAACGAATCATAACGAATAACGTGTTAAATTATTAAAGCATATATATTACACTTATTTATTTTATTAAACTATTGTAATTATTCCTTTATAATTTTAAAACTAATTTTTATAAAAAGGGTGGCAGGCAGGCCCTAACTGCCTGCTCCCTATTGTGAACTACGGATCCTTTCCCCTGCCTCAACAGGCTTTTGGAGATAGATATTGAAATATTTTTCGCATCATTTTTTATTCTGGAACAAATTAATTTAAAGATTATTCAATTTTTCATATTAACAGTTTTCTGATAATAGACAATTTGTGGACAGACCTTTCTTTTTTCTCAATAACTATACTGCCTACTTTGATAAAAGATAGTGTAAAACTTTCGAATGACTGGCAACAATAGGTCAATGTTCAATTGATTGGTTTTTCAGGTTTAAACTGCAAATCGTTATCAAAGAAAAAACAGGTTTATCTCGATGATAGAGAGCCATTGAAAAACAAAAACTTTCATGATAAATAAAATCATGGTGACAAGGGATATCTATCAAAAACCTTGTTTTATGAACTTTTTATTGATGGTATTCACCTGATTACCAAACTTCTCAAAAACATCAAAAACTCGCCGATGTTGCTTCAGGATAAAATTCTTCTCCGCAAAAGAGTCATTGTAGAATCGGTATATGATGAACTAAAAAACATTTGTAACATTGAAAATACAAGGAATCGCAGTTTCGAAAACGTCTTTTCAAACCTTCTGTCAGGACTGATTGCTTAATCATTCTTACATAAAAAACCTTCTCTTTGAATGGATGATATTATTGACAATAAACAAATTGCTAATCTCGCTTAGGTCGATCTCACGTTGATCAATAATTGTTTCAACCTATTTTTTGTGCAATCCATTAAAAAATTTTATTTTTATTAAAAATTGTTCTTTTTCAATGTGAACTAAAAGGTGAACAGTGAAAAGCAGGAAACAGTAAATCATTGATAAAAAGGCATAAAGGGGAAGAAGTTCGAGTCTTCTCACCCCGACTTTGAACCGCAAAATTGATGTTAAGTTTTGCGGTTTTTGTTTTTATAAAACCAGCTCTTGCCTCTAAAAATCTATATTTACAACCGAAAACAGAAACAAAATTGATCCTCGCAGGTCATTATTCAAAGGAGACTGGAAACGTGATGAAAAGATTGATTCTTTTATTAATAATTCCTTTCCTGTTTATACATGAAATTTCGGCACAGAATACTGAAGTTTCGGGACGTGTGACGGAGAAAAATACCGGAAATCCGATTCCCTACACCAACATTTTTTTCGTGGGAACATTAATTGGTACAACCAGCGACATTAATGGGAATTATCATCTGTTGGTTTCAAAACCCGGAGATTTGATCGAAGTTTCGGCAATCGGATTCAAAAAACAGGTAATAAAAGTCAATCGCGGAGAAAAAAATCTGATCGATTTTAAACTTGAAGAGGAAGTCTTTCTCCTGGGGGAAATTGATGTGAAACCCGGTGAAAATCCCGCAAACATTATAATGAAGAATGTTTTTGCCAACAAAGAAATAAACAGTCCTGAAAAATTCCCTTCGTGGAAAAGCCGGATTTACGCAAAAACTGAAATCGACTTAAAAAATGTAAGCCGCGATTTAAAGCGAAATAAGTTGTTGGCAGATTTCGATTTTGTGTTTAATTATCTTGATTCAATTGGCAGCCAGGGTAAAACATTTCTGCCTGTATTTTTTAATGAAACCATTTCAAATTATTACCACGACAGCGAAAACCGGAAAGACCGCGAAGAGATTATTGCCAACAAAGCTTCAGGAATGAAAAGTGATATGTTGACCCAGTTTTCAGGAAAATTATATGAAGATGTGAGTATTTATGATAATTATATAACCATTTCTGAAGTTGGAATGGTATCGCCGCTAAACAATTTCGGTCTTCAGTTTTATAAATACTATCTGAACGACAGTACTTTTACCGATTCAACAAAAATTTACGAAATATCTTTTAAACCAAAGCAACAACAGGAGCCTGCATTTATCGGAAAAATCTGGATTGAAGACGGCAGTTTTGCTCTGTCAAAAGCTGAAATTCAACTCTCAGGAAAGGCAAACGTTAACTTTATCAACAACTTACAATACAATATCGAATATCATAAAATTGAAAAAAGATGGGTGCCCCTCAAAGAAGCAATTGTAATTGATGTGGATATTGAAAAAAACAGAAATTCTGAGATGCTGGGAATTATTGCCCGAAAAACCAACATCTACCAGGATTTTGAGTTCAAACCTGTTGCCGCTGATGTAAAAAACTTCAGGGAACAAATCACTGTCATTACCGATGCAGTTGGCAAATCCGATGAATACTGGAATCAGGAACGCCCCATAGAACTGGAGAAAAGAGAAAAAAACATTTACCTGATGGTTGATTCGATTAAAGATGTAAAACTTTTTCGCACTGCTTCAGAGTATGTTTATATGTTTTATTATGGTTACCGCGATTTTGGGAAAATTGAATTTGGGCCGTATTATTATCTCTACAGTGCCAATAAAGTGGAAGGTTCGCGGTTCAGGATCGGTGCACGAACAACTTTTAAGTTCGACAAAAACCTCAGAATAAATGGTTTTACAGCTTATGGAACTAAAGACCACGAATTGAAATACGGTGGTGGACTTGAGTATTATTTTTCGGTTAAACCACTGACATTAATTTCTTTGCAGGGACAACACGATATCGAAATGTTAGGCAAAAGCAGCAATGCTTTTATGGAGCAAAACATTATCACCACACTATTGAGCAAATCACTCAACTCAAAACTGAACCTGATCGACCGCGTTGAACTGAAAGCGCAGAAAGAATGGAAAACCGGCGTACAATTAGGAGCAGGTGTGAATTACCGGAAAATTTACAGCGCACCGTATGTACCGTTTTTGAGTCAGACGGGAGAAGAAATTGCCTCGGTTCAAAGTGGTGAGCTAAATTTGAATTTCAGATACGCACACAATGAAGAAATTATTGTCGATGATTTTGACCGGACTCCAATCGGCGGATACGACCCGGTTTTTACCTTTCAGGCTGCAAAAGGTATTAAAAATTTTCTGGGTGGCGATTATGATTATCTGAACCTGCAAGTTGGTGTTTATGATAAAATCAAACTGAATCCTGCAGGTTATTCCTACTACTATTTTCAGGTAGGCAGAATTTGGGGTGACGTGCCTTTTCCGTTTCTGAAAATACATGAGGGAAATGAAACTTATGCTTACGATGCAAACGCTTTCAACCTGATGAGTTACCAGGAATTTGTAAGTGATACTTACGCCAGTTTATTCTGGGAACACCATTTTATGGGGTTTTTCCTGAACAAAGTTCCATTGTTACGAAAGTTGAAATGGCGCGAAGTTGTTGGAACAAGAATGCTTTGGGGAAATTTTGATGCAAATAAGCACGATCAGATTCTGCTTCCAGGAAATATGAAAGGATTGGAAAACCAGCCATACACAGAATTATCAGCCGGTGTGGAAAATATTTTCAAATTTCTCAGGGTTGATGGCGTGTGGCGTTTTAATTACAAAGAACAATCAAAACAACAATTTGGCTTGCTTTTCTCGTTGCAAATAAGATTGTAAAACTTTGGGTTAGTTTCAGATTGGGAAGTATACACCAGATATCTTTATGGATTCCAGCCACCGCCCAATGCGAGATAAAGCTGAACAACCGATGTTAATTGGTATTGTAGTGTTTCTGACGCTTTCAACTGAGAATTAAAAGATGACCGTTGCAAATCAAGCACTTCCAGATAACTTGTGAGGCCGCCTTCGTAACGCACCCACGAAAGATTGACTGCATTTTTGGCAGCATTCATTTGTTCAACCCTTAATTGCAACTCTTTTTTATAGGTTTTTACGGCAATCATTGCATTTTCAACTTCGCGCAGCGCATTTAAACAGGTAAATTCATATTGATACAACAATTGTTCGGTTCGGGCTTTCTCCACTTCCACCCGGCGTTTGTTGGCGTTATAATTATAAAGTGGTCCTAAAATCTGGGCACCCAGCGAAGCAAAACCGGCAAACGGGTTTACAAACGACATTCCTGCTTCACTAGAAATGGTAAATGACGGATATCTCAAAGCTTCTGCTGCCCCGATTCGTTGTGTTTGTGCCTGCAGCCGTCTTTCCACCTGTAAAATATCCGGCCGCCGATCGAGCAGTTCAGAAGGCAATCCAGCTGGTATTTCAGGAATAAATAACTGGTTTTGAAGTTCAGGTCCACGGGCAATCGAACCGGGTGTCCGGCCAACCAGCATGCAAATTGTGTTTTCGGTTTGAATACTGAGACGTGTAAAAGACTGAATAGCTGTTTCGGCTTCAAGCAACTGTATTTTTGCCATGTTCAGATCAACTTCGCTCACAAAGCCGCCTTTATGACGGGCCTCCACAATTTCAAGATTTTTCTTCCAGGTTTCGGCAGTTTGCTGCGAAATATACAACCGATTATCAAGGTCTCTCAATGTTAAATAAGCAGTTGCAATTTGCGAAATAAGTAAAATATGCACACTCCGGTATGCTTCTTCCGTAGCGAGGTATTCCTGCAGAGCCGCTTCTTCCAGTCTTCCGATTCTGCCCCAGACATCCAGTGTGTAAGAAACATTCACAGCACCCAGGTATTCATGACTGAAACCGGAACCACCTGTAACAAAAGTTGAACTTCCACCAGCACCATAATTTATTTTCGGATAGAGGTCGGAACGCACAATTCCCATCGCCTCCCCTGCTTCCTTAATTCTGGCTGCAGCCAGTTTCAATTCTTTATTCTCTTCAAGTCCTTCGCTTATCAGGTTTACCAGCACTGTATCGCCAAAAAGCTGCCACCAGGGTGTGTTGGCAATACTTGTATCTGAAGGAAATGGCTGGTTGTAATTAGCAGGAAAGGTTGGCGAAGTACGCAAATAATCGGGACCAACTTTACATGCATTGAAAATCAATGAAACAGCCAGTATTATCAAAAGATAAACTGAAACCGGCCTGATTTTTATTGCGGTCATCCTTTTCATTAATTTACAGTTTTTCGTGTTGGCATAAAATCGTTCACCACATAAAATGCAACAACCACATAAATAACAACAATCGCAAGCTGGAAGATTCTTGTCCACACCATTTCTCCTGCTTCTCCAACAAACGAAGTTACGTTTCCGAGAATCAGCAAAAAGGTTGAAAATGCAGTTCCAAACAATGAAGACAGCGGTTTTTTGCTGAACAGTTTTTGTCCCAACACCAGCCCTGTGAATAAAGTTATCAATCCTAAAAAAATAAAATCCGGAACCACGGTTAGCAGGTTAAAAGCGATAATTGCGGCAAGCCCTCCGCCGAGATTGGCCAGAATCAGGGCAATACCTGCTTTTTTATTGGAAGTGGCAGGATTCATCGATAAAATAGCCACAAAAATGAGCACCAGCAAAGCATTGGTAATACTGAAAACAAAAAACAAAATCAGGACCGGCAGTATTACCAGTGTCTTTTTCAACGCTTCATTAAAACGCTGTTTTTGGGTGAGATTTTCTGTTGTCTGCGCTTTTTTTTGTTCAGCGGAACAATTTTTTTCGGGAAACAGAAAATAAACAATGGTTACCAAAGCAATTGCCAGTAAAGCATTTACCACAAGATTTGCAGCAACCACACCCGCCAGTTGAGCCGACTGTTGCGAAATCATCGGAATCAGTAAAAGCGAAATCAGAAACCAGATTTTCAATTGCGGAAGTGTGTTGGCATAATACAAATGAAAGATGATCAAAACCAATAGTGGCAAAAAAACAAGCGGATAATCGATAAAAAAACGACTGAAAAGTATGCCGGCCAAACTCGTGCCTGAAATCAGCAACAGGAAAAACAGCGAGCTTTTCAAGGTGGGCGGTTTAGCTCCCGGAGCCAGAAAATTTAACGCCAGCACCGGAGTCAGGTAGCCCAAAGTATAATCAAAAGCCATGGCAGCCATCATCACGAATGCCGAACCAAATGCATATCGCAGAACAGGTTTTTGTGCTGAAAATATTACTGATGAAGTTTGTATAGTGGCCGCGTTACCTGACATACGACATCAGACTGATTATGCGAATTCTTAGTTTTCCGAGCATCGACAACAAACCCTCTTCTTTGCCAGTAAATACCACAACATCAACCTGGCCACCCTGGCGAAGCTGTTTCAAAACCGATTTGTCGTCGATGGTGATGATTACAGGAAAGCGTTGCGGATCGCGCAACCAGCCCTGAGAAGCTGAAATACTGGGTAAATCGCCGCGGTTTGTATTACCGGTACTCACACCGTGTCCGATACTTTTTACTTTCCCTGTGATTATTTTTCCCGGCAGAATATCAAGTGTGATTTCGACTTTGTTACCAGGTTTCATCAGCGAAATATTGTTTTCCTTTAAATCGGCCTGAATCCAGCTTGCACCTTCTGAAACAAGCGTTGCCAACGGCTGCCCGGCTGCAGCATAATAACCAAGATCAATACTGAAACTTTCGATATAACCGGGTGTGGCAGCAATGATGGTTGTATAAGCCAGATCGAGTTGCGCCTGTTCGAGTGCTTTCACCGAAGCCCTGAATTGCGCATTCTGTTCACCTGAAATGCCCAGATTTTGCTGCGCTCTTTCCAGATCGGCTTCGGCTGAAGAAACCTGTTCGGTTGCCTGCAGAAGTGCAGTTTCCGACTGATCTTTGTCGGCTTGAGACAATGCTCCCGGATTTTCCTTTAAAACAAGTTGAACACGGTTCCAATCCCGCTGTGCCCTCTCCAGTTGTGCCCTTGCTACGCCCAACCGTCCGGCTGAAGATTTTACAGATGCAGTTTTTGATGCCACATTCTGGGCAGTATTGTCGAGATTGGCTTCTGCCATGGCGACAGCCAGTTCAAATGGTCTTTTGTCAATTTGAAACAAGGTGTCACCGGTTTTTATTTCAGAGTGCAACCCAACCCT
The DNA here is from genome assembly GCA_964644015.1 of uncultured Maribellus sp. Taxonomy (GTDB): domain Bacteria; phylum Bacteroidota; class Bacteroidia; order Bacteroidales; family Prolixibacteraceae; genus Draconibacterium. The sequence continues at coordinate 11,705 of CAZXVT010000056.1, read as the reverse complement.
GATTTGCGTCAGATAACCTGAAACTTTGGGAACAACCGGCACCATCAATCCGTCGATTCTGGCCTGGTCGGTATAAGGAACACGACGGTCGGATAAAATATACCAGATAAGAAAAAGTAAAGAAATCAACAGTACCGCCAGTGTAATAATTTTTACCGGCGACTTTTCCTTTTTCGTATTAACCGCCTGTTTTTCAGCACTTAATTCAGGAATTTCATCAGCAGCTTTTTCAGTCATCAGAATTTTTATAATTCAATTAGTCATTTACCCAAGCCTGGAACAATTTATATCCCAGCGACATCACAATGGCACCTGTAAACAGGCCAACAAAACCTGAAAGTATAAAACCTCCGATAACACCAATGAAAATTACCAGCATCGGAACAGGAGCGCCTTTTCCTAATAAAATGGGTTTGAGTACATTATCCGAAACACCCGCCAGAATAAGATAGATGGTCCAAACGATTGCCATTCCGGTTTCAAGTTCCGAAAAAATCCAAACAATAATCGGGATTACAAGGACCGCAGGTGGCAACTGCAAAACAGCAAATATGAAAACGATTAAAGTCCAGAGACCTGCATACGGTACGCCTGCCAGAATAAATCCAATTCCTGTTAAAATGGATTGTATAAAGGCAACACCCAAAATACCTTTCACAACATTTCCCACTGTTTTATAGGCAATATCAGCATATTCTTCGCCTTTATCTCCCGCCAGCTTTACAAAAACTTTTCGGGCCGATTCGTTTGCACCTTTTACAACTAAAAGAAAACCTGCAATTATCACCGAAACTATCATTTGAAAAGCTCCGCCGACAATTCCGAGAACTCCTTTTACAAATTTCCCGGTATATTCAGCAATCTGCTCTTTATAGTTTACTATGAAAGCACCAATGTCGTTTGATGCAGAACTCCAGATATTGTATAGCCGCTCACCAATTAAAGGCCATTCCCTTACATTTTCAGCAGGCATCGGGATTGTCAATGTATCATTATCAAAACTGGTTTTTAAATCTTTAACTCCCGAAACGATTGAATCAAGAAAAAGCCAGCCCGGTATCAGGATGATGAGCATACTGATAAGAACAATGAAAAATGAAGCCAGTTTTTCGCGTCCTTTCAACAGTTTTGTTAACGAATTATGTAAAGGAGCAAAAGCCAGTGCAAAAATAATTCCCCATAGAAAAATACCGACGAATGGCAACATAATCATTAAACACCAGGCAACAATCAGTGCTAAAAATAAAAGACGGATTGAGGTGTCGTAAATGTTGTTTTGCGCTGTTTCTTTCATAATCTGAAGTTTAGTTTTATCAAATGTAATTATTAAACCATGAATTTTCATAAACGGGGTTGTTTATTTGATAACCCCCAATAATCATTATTTCAACGAAAGAAATTTTCAAAATTCGGAAGAACCTGTTCATCTTAAATAATTAACTTCACGCTTTATTAAAAGCAACCCAGTGCTTTAACGAGATGCAGAAATTAATTAAATATCTGAATGTTGCGATCTTTACCAGCATAGTAGTATTGTGTGAACCGGCAGTTGGAAAATCTCAGGATGAATATACAATTCTGGTTGCGGGCCATGCTTATGGTGCACACGCCGGAACAAATATCGGGTTACATCCGCCATTGATTAAAAAGCTGTCAGAAAAAAAAGATTCTGTTTCAGCGTTGATTCTCAACGGCGATATTGTAAACTACAGTACTACTGCAAGCTGGCAACAGGTTGACAAAGAAATTTCAACTCTGGGGCTGACTGCTTTTTATGTGATGGGAAATCATGATGACAATGCAACCGGCAAAGCTGTTTTTAATGCAAAACATGGCGGGCTCTATTACTCCTTTAAAATTCAGACCGATTTATTCATTGTTTTAAACAGCACAGAATCTGATCGCTCCATCTCCCCCACCCAATTGCAGTTCCTGAAAAACACACTTTTGGATGCCGGTTCTGACTGTCACAAAGTTTTTATTTTCTTTCACGAAGTTATCTGGAACAGTCATGAAAAATACAAACTGGTGAGAAGTAACTCCCGCTCGCGATACGCACAAATTAAAGATGTTTCAAATTTCTGGACAGAAGTTTTCCCGGTTTTGACTTCCATTTCAGATAAGAACTTCTATCTGTTTTCGGGTGATGTGGGCGGAAATCCGGATGCCATATCAGCCTTTTACGACAAATGGCAAAATGTAACCCTTCTTTCATCGGGCATGGGTGAAGTGGCTGACGAAAATTATCTGAAGGTAAAAATCAGGCCTGATACAGTATTATTTGAATTGGTTGCACTGAATAAAGAAATTATAATGAAACCAGTTGAATGGCACAGTGTTCCGCAAAAACCTGGTTTTATTGACGGGCCTGAAAAAATCAATACTTCAGCACCTGTTTTTAGTTATTCTGTTTCGCCTGTATTTAATGCCGCAGGATATTTTTGGAGTTTGAGTGAAAGAATTTACGGCAAAAGCGATTCTGTAAGTATTGACCTTCAATTTGCTGTTGATTTTCAGAAAGGACAGATTATGGCAAGTGCTGTCAACGACGGATTTGGCATCAGTGAACCGGCGATTCTGGAAATTCAGAATGAAAATTACACGGGATTCATTGAAAACAAAATCAGTCCTGAATTTTCGGTTTTTCAGTCTGGCCAAATTGTTCAGATCAGATTTTATGCGGAAGAACCTTCCGAAAGTAATTTACAGGTTTTCAATTCTGCAGGGATTCTTTTGTATCAGAAAAATGTCAGCCTGATGCAGGGTTTAAACACATTTAGTATTTCAGATTTTGCCTATCACAAAGGATTGGTTATCCTGAGTCTGCAAACCAGAAACCAGTGTTTTTCAAAAAAGGTATTGATTTACTAATTTGAACAATCTGAAAATTATCCTAAAAATTTCTTTCGTAATTCTTCCACCTGATTGTCGTTAATTGGCACAAGATTTCCAAGAGACGCGCCCATTGTAAGCGATTTGGCGCTGAATTCGGCAACCTCCAGACGGTCAAAAGTTCCGAGCAATTTGTCGCCGGTGACCAATACTGAATCGTTTTCTATGATGATGGCCGGTGTGTTTTTGTTCAGTATTTTCAGGATGGTTTCCTCTCCGGCAAAATGCGAACCGAAGGGTACGTTGGGCATATCCTGCAAAAATATCCAGCTTTCCGGAATGGTGCGCACATCCATTTTTTGTCCGGTTACTCCGTATGCCATCAGGTAAGGCGACTGCGTTAAAATAATCGAATTAACATGCGGATTTCGTTTATAAATTTCCTGGTGCAGCCAGGTCGAGCGGCTGGGAATCTTGCCGGGTTCTCGTTTGCCATCTTTTACCTGCACAATGTCTTCGTTCTGAATATCCCAACGCGCCACTTTCGGCGGCGTAATCAGAAAATCGTTGCCCCGCCAGCGAACCGAAACAGTTCCGTACGAACTGATCATCAATCCCTGTGAACAGGCACGGTGAACAATCTTTTTAATCTCTTCGCGGATGGCCCGTTCGTCCGACGGATATTCCACCGAATCCATTTCAGGCAGCAGGCGTGGAACCTGGTCTTCAAACGCGTCAATCTGCCCGTCGGTCAGGTATTTCGGTGTGCCGATTGTGCTGCCGTTAATAATGGTACGGGCACAGAATTCGAGCGTTTCAAACCGCTGAAATGCATCGCCAAGATCGGTTCCGCCAACCACCGTTCCGTGGTTTTCCATGATAACAGCATTAAAACCTTTTTCAAATTCATTGGCAATTACGTCTCCCAATTCTTCGCTGCCGGGCAGTTCGTAAGGCGCGTAACCAATGGGGCCACAAATATATTTTGCCTGCGGAATCACATTCGTATTCGGAATCTGGCGGACAATGCTAAACGAAACCAGCGCCGGCGGATGCGCATGAACAACAGCTTTCAGATCGGGCCGGGCTTTGTAAATGGCAATATGAAAAGGATATTCTGATGACGGTTTGTGACGGCCTTCGATGGTGCCGTCTTTTCGTACACAAACAATGTCAGACGGACGCAGCGAACCTTTATCAATGGCCGACGGAGTCACCCAAACATCACCGTTTTCATCGATCACCGAAATATTTCCGCCCGAAGTGGTGGTCAGTCCGCTGCGATAAACCTTGTCGATTATCATTGTTATCTGGTCGCGGGGGTGCATCAGTTTTGTATCGAGTTTTCTCATGATTGACTAATTTTAAAGCAAAAATTTTACTTCTGATAACTCCTTTCCAATTTGTTGCACTTCGCGTAAAATTCGATGGGTTTGCTTTGACGACGGCTTTTTGATTCCTGAAATATATTGAGAGAGAAGACTTTGATTCATCCCGATTCTTTTTGACAATGCTTTGGCATTAATTACTTTATAAAATGAAAAGAAACTTTCCATGTCATAAACCAATTCCAATTCTTCAAAAGAATATTTTAAACCATCCTCTTCAACCGCAAGATTAACAGCATCCACAATCATTTCCTTTAATTCATCAAAGGAATCGCCACTTGTGGCAATAAATTTATCTTCAATTTTTGCTGTCGCACCGTATCCCTTATCTTCTTTAACGATATTGACGATAACTCTTGATTTCTTTGCTGATTTCATCGCTTTCCTGTTTTAATTTTTGCCTCCTTTAAAATAGCAGTCACAATGCCTTTTGAAACTTCCTTACTTCCATGATAAGGAACAACTAATTGACCATCTTTTACCGGATGTTTCATCATAACATGACTGCCTGTCTGTCTTATTTCAAACCAACCGTCTGCTTTTAAAAGCTTAAATAATTCGCTGGCTTTCATTTAGCGAAGGTAATAAATATATTACTTTTGTTACTAGTATTACAAAAACAAATTACCGGACTTAAACGTATTTTTTTTTAGCATTGAAACTTACCTTTTTAAAAGCACCTCTTTTTCATATTGCTGAATTTCTGCAATATACGATTCGCCAACGGGTACATTTTCGGTTAAGCAATAATAATCCCAGACAGCGCCAAAAGGTTTGGTTTTGAGTTCTTCGAGCAAAGCCAGACGTTCAAAATTCTGACCGGCTTCCTCGTATTGAATCAATTTTTCAGTTGGTTCTAACATCGCGATTAAAAAGGCTTTTTGCGCTGCACGTGTACCAATTACATAAGCGCCAATCCGGTTAATGGAGGCGTCAAAAAAGTCGAGGCCGATTTTTACGCGGCTTAAAAAATCGTTGCGCACAATTTCAGAAGCTATCAATTGAACATCTTCGTTTAAAGTTACCACGTGGTCCGAATCCCAGCGGATGGGGCGTGTTACATGCAATAAAACCTCGTCAACCCATTGCAGGCAAGCCGAAATTTTATCGCCCACCTGTTCAGTGGGGTGAAAATGCCCGTTATCAAGGCAAATCAATGTGTTGTTTTTAATGGCATAGCCCAGATAGAAATCGTGCGAACCAACGGTCATCGACTCAACACCGATTCCGAACAATTTGCTTTCCACGGCATCTTTCATCCACTCTCCGGGATATTTTACCTTCATGGCTTCATCCAGCGATTTCTTCAGATTTACACGGTAGCCGTTTCTGTTAACCGGTGTGTCTTTTGACCCATCCGGAATCCAGGTGTTGTGCACACAGGTTGAACCTAATTGTTTCCCGATTTCAGCGGAAATTTTGCGGCAGCGTTTTACATGTTCCACCCAAAATTTGCGGTTTTCCTCGTTTTTACTCGAAAGTGTGTAACCGTCGGCAGCACGGGGATGCGAAAAACAACTGGCATTAAAATCCATCCCGATTCCCTGTTTTTTGCACCAGTCAATCCAGCTCTGAAAATGTTTCGGTTCAATCTGGTCGCGGTCAATCCGTTCACCCTGAAAATCGCCATAAATGGCATGCAGATTCAGCCTTTGTTCTCCGGGCAGCAGCGACAAAACCTTTTCAAGGTCGGCACGCACCTGCTGAATGGTGTGGGCTTTACCGGGGTAGTTTCCTGTAGCCTGAATTCCTCCGCCTGACAGCGAAGAGTCAGGAGTTTCAAACCCACCCACATCGTCGGTTTGCCAGCAATGCAGCGAAATCACCACCTCTTTCATTTTTTCCAGCACTTCATCGGTGTTGATGCCTAACTCTGCATATTCTTCTTTGGCCAGCTGGTAGGCTTGTTGTATTCTTTGTTTGTTCATATTTCATCTTATTAACACAAAGACACTAAGCCACAAATTTTTATAATGCTTTGTTTTCTTCGTGTCTTTGTGTTTATTAATACACCCTTTATATTTTTCGCCCTTAAAACTAATTAACCATTGGATAACTGAATTTATATTCTCCAGACCCCAGTTTCAGCGAAACAGTCTTGCCGGTTTGCATTGCGGCCATCAAAGCATTTTCTTTTAATGATGCTGAATTAACAGTCACATTTTCAAGATTTGCCGATGGCAATGTTACTGTGGCTGTTGAATTGGCCGGAACTTTTACTTCGTAAACCATCTGTCCGTTTTCGATTTTCCATCCCGATTTAATTTCGCCATAAACCGACTGGAAAGTAGCAGTAGCATTGGTCAGTCCACCTCCCGGATGCGGTGCCAGGAAGAAATGTTTGTAGCCCGGATTTTCAGTATCGATTTTAATACCGGCAACATAGGTGTAAAGCCACTCGCCTATCGCACCGTAGGCATAATGGTTAAAACTGTTCATGCCCACATCCTGGAATGAACCATCGGGTTTCTGTCCGTCCCAGCGTTCCCAGATAGTGGTGGCCCCCTGGGTTACAGGATACAACCATCCCGGATATTGTTTGCGGTTCAGCAACATGAAAGCCAGATCGTCGCGGCCAATCTCCGACAATGTTTTGCAAAGCAGCGGTGTACCCAGAAAACCGGTAGTCAGGTGTTTAAATTTTTCAACATCAGCAGCCAGGAAACCGGCAGCTTTCGGAACAAGGTTTTCAGGAAGCATATCAAAAGCAATCGCCAGCAAATAAGCAGTTTGTGTATGCGAAACCAAACGTCCAGACGGGGCTACGAATTCGTCAACAAATGACTTTTTAATATTCTCCGACAGTTTTTCATAGCTTGCAGCTTCATCATTTTTGCCAATAATTTTTGCAATTTTTGCCAATAAACCGCTTGAATAAGAGAAATAAGCTGTGGCAATCAAATCTTTTTCGGTGGTAGCACCGGTATAATCCGAACTATTTGAGGCAAATGCAAGCCAATCACCAAAATGATAATCGCCTGTCCAGATATTATCTTTACCAGCTCTGCCCCGCATATATTCCACCCAGGCTTTCATACTGGGGTACTGCACTTCCAGAATTCGTTTGTCGCCATAGGCCAGGTAGGTGTTCCACGGCACAACAAGAGCTGCATCGGCCCAACCAGTAGCTCCGCCACCACCATTCAGTACATCAGGAATTACGTGTGGCACCGAGCCATTGGGCAATTGGTCGGCAGCCAAATCGCGCATCCATTTTGTATAAAAAGCCGAAACGTCGAAGTTAAAAGCGGCAGTGGGGCTGAAAACCTGTGCATCGCCGGTCCAGCCCAAACGTTCGTCACGCTGCGGACAATCGGTCGGAACATCCAGAAAATTGCCTTTTTGTCCCCACTGGATGTTTTTCTGCAACTGGTTAATCAGCGGCTCAGAACAAATGAAAGTTCCTGTTGGGTTCATTGCCGAATGAATTACCACGCCCGTGATATTATCCAACGCCGGTGTTCCGGGAAAACCCTCAATTTTAACAAACCTGAAACCATGAAATGTAAAACGTGGCTCGTAAACTTCTTCGCCACCACCTTTCAGAATGTATTTGTCGGTGCATTTGGCAGCGCGCAGGTTGGCTGTATAAAAATTGCCTTCCTTATCCAAAACCTCGGCAAACTGAAGTGTTACAGCATCGCCGGCTTTTCCGTTTACTTTCAGTTTTACCCAGCCCACCATGTTTTGTCCAAGGTCGTACACTATTTCGCCTTTGGGAGTGGTAATCATTTTTAAGGGTTTTATTTCTTCAATTGCCTGAACAGGAACACCCTGTGGTGCCACAAGTAGCTGTTTTGAATAATCCAGAACCGCTGTTTTTCCCCACTGACTATCGTTAAAACCGGGAGCATTCCAGCCATTGATTTCCTTGCGCGCATCATAAGTTTCGCCATTGTAAATATCGGAAGCAATAATTGGCCCGGTGGTTGCTTTCCACGAGTTGTCGGTAACCACCCATTCTTCTTTGCCGCTGTTGTAAACGATATGAATCTGTGCAATCAGCGCAGTTTTGTTCCCATAATAATTGCGCTGTTTGCTGAACCCGATATTACCGCGATACCAGCCATCGCCCAAAATAGCGCCAACTGTATTGTCACTTGTTTTCAGCATTGAAGTAACGTCATAACTTTGATACTGAATGCGATGTCTGTAAGCAGTCCAGCCGGGAGTAAACAAATCGTTACTTACTTTTTTGCCATTCAGGTACAATTCGTATAAACCCAAAGCAGAAACATAAACCCTGGCCGACTTGATTTTATCGGTCACTGAGAAGTCTTTTCTCAGAAATTGCGCAGGCTTTGAGCCTTCCATGGTAGTTTCATTTTCCAGGGTTATCCAGTTGGCTTTCCAAAGTGGCTGTTCTGTAATTCCCATTTCCCAAAAAGCAGGCTGGCTCCAGGCTGACGCTTTGCCATTATTGTCCCAAACGCGCACCTGCCAATAAACACGCTGCATCGGGTTTAATACCGGTCCGCCGTATTCAACATTTACTGATTGACCTGAATTTACTTTCCCTGAATTCCAGATGGTTTTTCCGTTACCAGGCTGCTCAGTTACTTTGATTTCGTATGCAATTTGAAGAATACTGATTTCAGTGGCATTGATTTTCCAACTCAGCCTCGGTTTCTGCACGTCGATGCCGATTGGGTTTTCATGGTATTCGCAAAGAAGCCCCGTGACAGTGGTGGCTGCGTTTGCAACAGCAAAACTGCTGATTAAAATGACGATGGTAAAAAGCTTTACCCAAAACTGATTTTGTTTCATTGTTGATTATTTTAATTGATTTAAGTTATCCAAAATTACAGATTGACCACATAGGCACATAGTTCACATAGATTTCTGAAAATTCACTTTTTACAACTATGTGCCCTATGATTCTATGTGGTTTAAAATTATGAATTGCACAATAAACTATTCCAAATAAAAAACCTCTTCAAGAGGCGTTGTAACCGGCGAATTGTCAGGATTTGTATTCATGATATCAGCCATAAATTTCCACCAAAGCTGAACGATTTCAGTCTGTCCCAAATCCTGCGAACCGCCATCACCACTCACTTTCTGAAAGGCAAAAAGCGTATTGGTTTCCTCGTCGAGAAAGATGGAATACTGACTGATTCCGGCTTCTTTCAGCAACGTTTTCAGTTCGGGCCAGATTTCGTTGTGCCTTTTGATGTATTCAGCTTTCTGACCCTCGTTCAGGTACATTTTAAAAGCAAGTCGTTTCATAGCAAAGCCTCCAAATTCAAATTTCCATTATCCAGTATCAAAAATCCAGTATCAAGTATCAAGACTGCTTCCGACTTCCGTCTCCGGTCTTCGGTCTTCGGACTTTCTCCTACCCCAACGCATTTAACTCCGGATACAGCCATTTTGCCACACCAATCACGATAACCGATAACAGAATGGCACCGATTCCCATCAGAATCATGTTGTAGGTTTTCTTCGAAACGCCTTTCCATTCCTTGCGGTAGAAACCCCACAAATTGGCGGTGAGAATAATGGTTGCCATATGCAAAGTCCACGAGCTGGCGCCATTACCAATTTTTGTTTCACCCATTCCGTAGAAAAAGAACTGCAGAAACCAGGTGGTTCCGGCCAGAGCACAAAACAGGTAATTGCTCAGCAACGGTGCTTTTTTATCGGTAAAATCGCCGCCGGTTTTGTTTTTCAGAATCAGCGCGGTAGTCCAGATTACGTTGGTGGTTAAACCTCCCCAGAGTATCACAAAAAAGATGATGTTATTTTCAAAAAGGTATTTAAAATTTGTGCCATCCTGTGTTATAAATGAATAGTTCTGTTCAACAGCCAGAGTACGGGCAGTGGCGGCCATTTCTTTTCCAGCATCAATACCAAAACTGAAGAATGCACTTAAAACACCCGAAACAATGGCAATCATTAACCCTTTCGACAGGCTGAATTCGCTGTTGACACCTTCCTTAACTTGCCCCAAATCCTTGTCTTTTCTGATTCCGGCACGACCGCTGAGAATAATTCCTGCGAGCAAAATCGCAATACCCAGCAAAACAATGCGTCCGCCGGTGCTGCCAAAAAGGTCGGTAAAAGCAAGTCCGCCTGGAATGATTTCAGCAACGCCCGGAATATCGCGGAGAACCGGTAAACCCAGAGAACCAACAACTGAAGTAATTCCCAGTAAAACTGAATTTCCGAGCGACATCCCCAAATAGCGGATGGCAAGACCGTAAGTTAGTCCGCCAATTCCCCAAAGTAAACCCATAATGTAGGTATTACGGATTACGCTGCCTCCCGAAGCCTGGATGATTCCCTGCCAGTCGGGGATGGTAAAAATTACCGCCAGAAATGGCATGATTAACCACGAAAAAATTCCGCCGGTTATCCAGTAAATTTCCCAGCGCCATTTTTTTACCCAATTGTAAGGCATGTACCAGCTGCCGGAAGCTCCACCGCCAAGCGAGTGAAACAAGATTCCAAGAATTACATTCATACAGTTTTTTAATTTTTTTGGTTCAGTTCAAAAACAGGCATTTTGCCTGAAAAACAAATTTATAATTACTAATCAGCGAAAACAATATAATAAATGACATAAAATTTATATTTTTTGACCCTGATTATGAAACACAACGAATTCAAATATCTTACCGTCAGCGACGACGACCAGCAGTGGGGCCTCTTCCTGAAAGTGGCGGGGTCGGCCAACATTTCTGCCGGGTACAATTATCCGTCGCAGCAACATCCGTCGGAGTATTTTTTTAATTGGGAAGAAGGGCGGATTCTGAACGAGTTTCAGATCAATTTTATCAGCGAAGGCAGCGGAATACTTGAAAACAGCTTTGGAACATTCCCGCTGAAACAAGGCAGTATTTTTATCACTTTTCCGGGAATCTGGCACCAGTACAAACCCAATATCAAAACCGGCTGGACAGAAAATTACATTGGTTTTGATGGCAAACTGGCACGCGATCTGATTGTTTCGCCCCGTTTTTCGCCAAGAGATCCTGTATTCAATTTCGGTATCAAAGAGGAAATTCTGGATACCTATATTAAGATTTTTGACCTTGTTCAGAAAGAGCAGCCCGGCTACCAGCAAATTGCTTCGGGAATGGTGATAAAACTGCTTGGATACATTGTTTCGTTTGAAAAACAAAAGGGATTTTCGGGAAAACCCATTGCACAGGTGATTGAAGCAGCGCGTTTTGCCATGAAACAAAACATGGGCAGCGAGCTCTATTTTGAAGAGCTGGCGCAGAAATACAATGTCAGCTATTCGTTTTTCAGAAAGATGTTCAGGAAATACACGGGCATGTCGCCGGGACAGTACCATTTGCAATTGCGGCTTACAAGGGCCAAAGAACTGCTAATTTCAACCGACAAAAGCATCAAGGAAATCAGCTACGAACTGGGTTTTCAATCCATCTTTCATTTCAGCGGCCTGTTTAAAAAGAAAGAAGGAGTAACTCCTTCGTTTTTCAGAAACAGGAATAATGTGTGAGGTTTTTAATGTTC
>CAZXVT010000055.1:9471-24151 GCA_964644015.1 uncultured Maribellus sp. | reverse complement strand
GATTATAATACACCTGATGGCGAAGTGATTCCCAATGCGCAGATTACATGGCCACCTTTCAAACCAAGATCTTATGCTTTTTGCACCGACACGGCCTTTTATCCACCCATTGCCGAAACTGTGAAAAATGTTGATATACTTTATCACGAAGCCACCTTTCTGGAAGAATTAAAAGATTATGCCAGCAAAACCTTGCACTCAACCACCACCGACGCCGCCGAAATGGCTCGGCTGACAAATGCAAAAAAGCTGCTGATTGGCCATTTCTCAGCCCGTTACCACAACCTTGCCCCATTTGAAAAAGAAGCCCGCGCTATTTTTTCAAACGCCGAAATCGCCCGCGAAGGAAAAACCTATACGATACTTTCGGAACGGGAAAGCTGGAAATGATGTTCAGAGTGCGGATTCCGGAGAATGAATGGGAGATTATTATTCTATAAAATAATTGTTCAGTTTATACTTATTCAAAAAATCCCTTATCGAAATTCACAAGAAACAATTTTTGGGTGGGCCGTGTAAATGCCGTATACAGCCAGCGGTAAAACTCGGTGTCGAGCATATCGTCGGTAAGGTAGCCGTGGTCGATAAAAACCGATTTCCATTGTCCACCCTGTGCTTTGTGACAGGTAAGCGCGTAAGCATATTTCACCTGGAGCGCATTAAAAAAGGGATTTTCGCGCACCTTTTTCCAGCGTTCGCGTTTGTTGCGTATTTCGGCATAATCTTCTGAAACAGCATCAAAAAGCTGCCGGTTCTGTTCATACGAAAATGAAGCTGACTCGATGGAAAGCGTATCAAGGAATATTTTACAGGTGATTTCAATATTCTCGTAATCAATAAACCGCAAATCAACATTCACAAACCTGAATCCATAAAGATTTTCGTATTTCCCGATGCTCACCACCTCGGCAATATCGCCGTTGGCTATAAACTCGAAGCCGGGATGTTCTTTACCCCAGAAATAGTTGTTTTTTACCACCATCAACAGGTCGCCGCGTTCAATTTCGTTCTCTTTATATAGAATCGAACCCCGGATTCCCTTGTTAAACAAGTTGGCTCGTTTGTTTGACCGGGTCACCACAATGGTGTCGAACAAACCAAACTTATCGTAACTTGTCGAAACGCTTTCAATAAGTTCTGCTCCCGATATGCGCTCTATATCACTGAACCCGGCTAATTCAACCGGGAAAAACCCGGGCTTGTCATCGTCACTCACCCTTCTCCTCAACCGTGTTGCGTTCATCAGTATCCCCGATCCTTCAGCCTGCCTGACAACTTCGGTGAGCTCAATCATTTTTACCGAGAAACCATATTCTTCGAGCGATGTTCTGTTTAATGCAGGACTGATGCTCAACCCCACCGGCGGAAGCTGGGCTGTGTCGCCCACCAGCACCACCCGGCAGTTTTCGCCCGAATAAACGTATTCGAGCAGATCGTCTAACAAACGGCCGCTGCCAAATACCGAGTTTTCGGCGGTCTCATTCGAAATCATCGACGCCTCATCTACAATAAACCAGGTGTTTTTGTGCAGGTTTTTGTCTAACTCGAAACGTCCCATTCCATCAGACGAAGAGCGTTGCCTGTAAATTTTCTTATGAATGGTATAAGCCGGATTCCCGGTATAACCCGAAAGCACCTTTGCCGCCCTGCCTGTGGGTGCCAGCAGGATTGGTTTTATCTTCAGCGATTCGAGCGTTTTTACCAGCGAAATGAGTACCGATGTTTTACCGGTTCCGGCATAACCTTTAATCAGCAGAATCTCGTCGGGCTCATTTGAAAAAACAGCATCAGCAAGCATCCCAAGCAATTCAGATTGACCTGAAGTAGGCTTAAACGGAAGGTTTTGCAACAATACTGACTGTAAATGATTTTTAATCATTGGCGTGTAAAATAACTTGATGCAAAGGAAAGTAATTTATATTTTTTTATAAATTTGCAGGCAATCAAAAAAATCGAACTATTAAAATTATACAAATGAAAACCGTACTGCAAATCTTACTTTCAATAGTAGCCATTGTACTTGCTGTCTTGATTTACAAGAGTATTCAGCATCCGATCGAATTTGACAAAGCTAAAAAAGTTCGCTATGATGCCACTATTGAAAGACTGAAAGATATCAGGAAAGCAGAAATTGCCTACAAAAGTGTTTATGGAAAATTCACCGGCAGTTGGGATACTTTGATCAATTTCCTTGAAAACGAATCAGTGATCAGTGTACGCAAAATCGGTGAGTTAACAGACAGTATGCTGGAAGCTGGTCTAACCGAAAAGAAAGCGATTGAGTTAGGACTTATTATCAGCGACAGTATCAGGGTGAATGCCAAAGAAGCTACTTTTGGCAAAGACTTCGATGCTAAAAGTCTGAAAATAATTCCGATTCCGGGAGAACCAACTGAATTCACACTGGGTGCAACTGTTATTATAACCGGCTCAGGCATTGGCGTTCCGGTTTTTGAAGCAAGGGCTCATAACAATGTAGTTCTGCGTGACCTCGACCGTCAGTTGGTAATTAACCTGAATGACCAACGCCGTACCAATGAAAAATATCCGGGACTGAAAGTTGGATCACTTACCGAAACCATTAACAACGCCGGAAACTGGGAGTAATCAGAAAATGTTTGATTTGACGGCAAACAATTTTTTCGAAAATAAAGATTTAAATCAGTATAAAATGTCCATCCAGATTAGTCTGGATGGATTTTCTTTTTTAATATCCCGCGATGGAAACGAGTTAGTTGCCGGCAAAAATTCACCTGTAAAAATAAGCTCACCGGCATTTATGGGCCATCATTTTGCCGACTGGTATTCAACTGAACCATTATTAAAACTTCCATTTCCAAAAGTTTCAGTTTATATATTTGAAGGGTTCTTCACGCTAATACCTGATGAGTATATTGAAAATTTAAACGGACTGATTAACCGGATTTTTCTCGATTCGGAAAATGAAAGAAAATGCTTATCAAACAAAACTTTGGAAGAAGCGCACCTGTCATTTTCCATTCAACATGAGTTGGCTGCAATGATAGAAAAATCTTTTGGCGAAGTGGAATGGATTCACCCGGTTGCTGTTTTATTAAACCGACTGCCTGAAACAGATAAGCCGAATCTTTCATTATTAATCCAGACCCAGAACCTTTACTTTTTAATTATCAGACAACGAACAAAATTATTGCTGGCAACCTGTTTTTCAGCAAATCATCAAAACGACATGGTTTACCAGGTAATCAATGCTTTTCAGCAGTTGAAAGTTTCGAGAAACCTTACGCAACTGATGATTTCTGCAACTTCTGAAAACCATCGTAAAACCTCAGAATCACTTGCTCCGTATTTTCCAAATATTACGTTTTTTCCACCCGAAAAAGAGAAATTTAAAGGAATCAACTTAATGCATTATTACCTGACAACACTGTAAATGAGAATTGTAGGCGGCATATACAAAGGCAGAATCTTCGACCCTGGCAAAAGATTTCAGTCACGACCAACGACTGATATTGCCAAAGAAAGTCTTTTTAATATTCTGGAAAACCGTTACGAGTTTGAAGGGAAATCGGTACTCGACCTTTTTGCAGGAACTGGCAGTATTGGATACGAATTTATCAGCCGGGGCTGTCGTGAAGTTGTTTTTGTGGAGAAGGATTTTGTACATCACCGCTTTATCAACGAAGTTCTGGCTAAACTGAAAATTGAAAACGCGAAGGTTTTTAAAGCCGATGTATTTCAGTTTCTGAAAAAATATGGTGGAAATTTCAATTTTATTTTTGCCGATCCACCCTATGATCTGAAGAATTTTGCTGAGGTACCAACAGCGATCCTGAATTCTGAATTATTGAAACCTGAAGGTCTATTTATTCTTGAGCACCCGAAAGATTATGATTTTTCAAGCCATACCCGATTCAGGGAAAACCGTAAATACGGCAAGGTGAATTTCAGCTTTTTTGAATGAAAAATGCCCCGCCTCAGAGGCAAGGGCATCTTAATAACAAATCAAAAATAACTATTCTGTCTTTCTCTTAATGCTGCAACCAACTGGTTTTGTTTCGGTAACAGATACTTTTTTGCCCGAAGCAATTTCAGTAATTGCATTTTTTACGTATAGCTGTTTAACATCTCCAGTGCTTTTATAATTATCATCGATAGCGCCTTTGTAAACCAGTTCCATCCTGCTGTCAAAAAGAAAAGCATGAGGCGTGGTTTGTCCGCCATACGCATTGGCAATGGCACTTTCTTCATCCAGCACGTAACTGAATTTGTACCCCTTTTCGGCAGCATGTTTTTTCATTGCCTCAAATGAGTCTTCACCATCGCGTTTCTGGTGATTCGAATTCAGCACCACCATTCCCACTTTGTGCTGATCGGCCCAACTTTTCAACTCATTATACCGGCCTTCCCACTGTAATACAAACGGACAAGTATTGCTGGAAAAAACCACCAACAAACCGTTTTCCTTTTTTGCATCGGCCAGCGAAATTTCAGCCCCCGATACATCATCCATTTTAATGTCTGTCAATGTAGCCTTTCCACCCATCGGCAGTTGCGATGGATTTCCGTTTGCCAGCGCAAACACAGGTAAAATCATGATTAATAGCAAAATAATCTGTTTCATAGTTGTCAGTTTTAAATTAATACTTTTTAGTATTTTAATAACAGGTTGCTACTAAAAAAAGTTCAAATTCGCAAAGAACCCATAAACAATATGAAATCATGGTGGTTATTAAGCCGAAAACTTGATGTTATGAAACTTGATTCGATTCGAAAAGATTATCAGTTAGCAGAATTATCGGAGGAAAATGTGGACAAAAATCCATTCCGGCAATTCGGAAAATGGATGAAAGATACGCTGGACGCCAAAATAAACGAACCCACTGCAATGAATGTTTCTGCAATTGCAGAAGATGGTTTTCCTCACTCAAGAATTGTTTTGCTGAAAGATTTCGGCGAGGAAGGTTTCATTTTCTTCACCAATTATAATAGTTTGAAGGGACAGTCAATCGCAAAAAATTCAGCGGTGAGCCTGTTGTTTTTCTGGCCCGAGCTCGAACGACAAATCAGGATTGCAGGATTTGCAGAAAAAACAAGTTCCGAAATTTCAGACCGATATTTTTATTCGCGTCCGCTTAACAGTCAGGTGGCAGCCGTTGTTTCGGAACAAAGTACAAAAATCAGTTCACGCAAAATGCTTGAAGATCTTTTCGAAACAAAAAAAAATGAGCCAGTTTCGCGACCTGAAAACTGGGGTGGTTTTCTGGTAAAACCTGTCAGGTTTGAATTCTGGCAGGGCCGCGAAAGTCGACTGCATGACAGAATTTTGTTTGAAAAGGAAGGTGAAACCTGGAGTATTTCGAGGTTGGCGCCGTAACAATGCGAGAGTGCGTGAATGAGCAAATGAGTGAATGTGTGATTTAGGAAATTGGTCAGAAAATAAATTTCATACCGGCTTATTTTCAGCTTCCAAAATCAAGTCCCAGTTTTTGGCGAAGTAAATTGAGATTGGGATTTTTTTTCAGCAGTTCTTCAAACTTATCATTATCAGAATAAATAACCGGACCTTTTGAATTTTTGGCATAAACCGTATTTAACTGAATCAATGAATTTTTCAGTTCGATTCTCAGATAAGTCAGCAAATCGGGTTTTATGTTGTTGATCAGGTCTTCCTGCACCGAATTATCAATTTCAATTTCAAGCAGAAAATCATCTTTTAATTCCGGCACTCTCGACAACGTTGACTGCAGATTCGGTTTGTCGTTTAATCTGGCAATAAAAGTATCCCATTTCTGCGTCAGTTGCTCAAAGGTAAAAGGTTCCTTTTCGTCTTCCTTCGAAAAAACCTGGTGCAATTGTTTAGCCGATAGCTGATCATCTTTAAATTTTCCCTGAATAGCATCTTTAATGGAAGGTGTGCTGATCATTTCCAACTTATGCTTGCTGATTTTTCTTACCTCCTGCGTTTCCGCTTGTTCAACGGTTTTTGGAGTTGCAGGAGCGGACTTTTGAGTATGTAAAACCTGTGGTTCTGTAATTGTGGCAAGGGCGTTAAAAATTGGCTCGAGAAATTTGGCCGCGTTGGCAGGGTCAACTATTTTTTTTTTAAGGTTAGCTGTGCAATCCTGACCAAAGTAAGTTCCACCAGCAACCGTTTGTTCATGCTTTGTTTGTATTGAATATCACATTCGTTACACAACTGTAAAGCTTCTAAAAGAAATAATTCATCAGAAACCCGCGCCTGCTCTTTGTATTTTGATTTAATATCGCCACCAACTTCAAGCAACTGAACTGTTTCGGCATTCTTCGAAACCATCAGGTCGCGAATGTGGATACTCAGTCCGTTGATAAAATGATGCCCATCGAAACCATTGCCCAGAATCTCGTTAAAAGTGAGCAAAACACCGGCAACATCGTTTCTCAGAAACTGGTCAACCAGCCTGAAATAGTAGTCGTAGTCGAGTACATTCAGGTTTTCAATTACGTCGTGGTAGGTAAATTTTTTACCTGAAAAACTTACAATCTGGTCGAATATTGAAAGCGCATCGCGCATGGCACCGTCTGCTTTCTGGGCAATGATATTTAATCCGGCATCATCGGCTTCAACGCCTTCACTTTTGGCCACAAATTCAAGGTGTTTCGAAATATCTTCCACGCTGATCCGGTTAAAATCAAAAATCTGGCAACGAGAAAGAATGGTGGGTATGATTTTGTGTTTTTCGGTGGTGGCCAAAATAAAAAGGGCGTGTTTCGGCGGCTCTTCCAGCGTTTTCAGGAAAGCGTTGAAAGCCGCAGTTGACAACATGTGAACCTCGTCGATAATGTAAACGCTGTATTTTCCCATCTGCGGGGGAACTCTCACTTTATCAGTCAGGTTGCGGATATCGTCCACCGAATTATTGGAAGCGGCATCAAGCTCGTGGATATTAAATGATCGGCTCGTGTTAAAAGCTTTACAAGAATCGCATTCGTTACAGGCTTCGACATCAGCCGAGAGATTGGTGCAATTGATTGTTTTAGCAAAAATACGGGCGCAAGTGGTTTTACCCACACCACGCGGGCCACAAAACAGGTAAGCATGGGCCAGTTGACTACCTTTGATCGCGTTTTTCAACGTGTTGGTGATCGACGCCTGGGCAACTACCGTTTGAAAAGTATCGGGCCTGTATTTTCGTGCTGAAACAACAAAATTCTCCATCGCAAGCTTTCAGAATAAGAGTCCCAAAGATAATGAAATATGCCTTTTCGGTTTGTTTTTTTATTAACAACTAATCGATAATTTTGGAATGAAGAAACTGTTGTATTGAATCTGAAAATCAGAAAATATGAAAAATCTGACACTGTTTATCTTATTGATTTTTGCCGTTAGCTCATTTGCACAACACAAAACGTTATACGATTTCAAGGCAAAAACCATTGAAGGAGAAGAGTATGATTTCTCTGGATTGAAAGGCAGGAAAGTAATGATTGTAAACATTGCCACCGAATGCAGTCTGGCCCCGCAGCTTAATAAATTACAGGAGTTGTATGAAGAATATGGTGGCGACGACTTCGAAATCATTGCCTTTCCTTGTAACGATTTTGGCAAACAGGAGCCTGGAACCAATGCTGAAGTGTTAGAAAAATGCGAATCGAAATATAAAATTTCCTTTCAATTAATGGAGAAGATAAAAATTAAAGGCGACAGTATACACCCGATTTACAACTGGCTGACACAAAGCAGCGAGAATGGAGTTCTGGATGCAAAAGTAACCTGGAATTACCAGAAATTTCTGGTTGACAAAAACGGCCAGGTTGTGGAGTCGGTTGCACCGATCGTTGGACCGAAAAACAACCGGATTCTTGAGTGGCTGAAAGAATAGAAATTAAATTAAGGCATTTTTGTAAGCTTTTAAAATCCGTTCCCGGGCAAAAGCATGTTCAACCATTGGCCGGGAATAAGCAACAGTTCCATACTCAGACACCCATTTCAGAATGTATTTCAAATCAGGATCGAACTTTTTTTGTTGCGATTCAGGATTAAAAACCCGGAAATAAGGCGCTGCATCGCAACCACAACCTGCCGCCCACTGCCAGTTTCCCTTGTTGGCCGACAATTCAAAATCCAATAGTTTTTCTGCAAAATAGGCTTCTCCCCAGCGCCAGTCGATCAGCAGATGTTTGGTCAGAAAACTGGCAGTCACCATCCGCACACGATTGTGCATAAAACCGGTGGCATTCAGTTCGCGCATCCCAGCATCCACCAACGGATAACCGGTTTGCCCCATGCACCATTTTTCAAATTCTTTTTCACTGTTGCGCCACTCAATAAAATCGTATTTTGGTTTGAAAGCCTTTGTTTCAACCTGCGGAAAATGCCAGAGAATCTGCATAAAAAACTCGCGCCAGATTAATTCATTCAGAAAAACCTCCGACCAATTCATCGCCAGTTTTGCCACTTTTCGGATACTGATCACACCAAAACGGAGATAAATACCAAGTTTTGATGTCCCCTCAATGGCAGGAATATCGCGGGTTGCCGCATAATTCCTGATTGTTTGTTCCGAAAGATTAAAAGCAGGAATATTCACCGGTGATTTTTCAAAACCCATTTCCTGTAATTTCGGGAGTTTGAAAGTCTCTGTTTTTAAAAACTTTTCAGCAAGCATTTCAGAATGAAATGATTCAAAACTCTTTTTCGAAAGCGTTTGTTTCCATTTGCGGCTGTAAGGCGTAAAAACGGTGTAAGGTGTTCCATCGTCTTTTACCACCTCTCCTTTTTCAAAAATCACCTGGTCTTTAAAAGTTTCAAATCTTATTCCTTTTGAATGAAGCAATGCGGCAACCTGATTATCTCGCTCCTTTGAATAAGGTTCATAATCATGGTTCGCAAATACAGTTTCAACCTGATAATCAGCAGTCAGCTTTTCAAACATTTCAACAGGTTCTCCGTGAAAAACAAAAAGAGAACTGCCCGATTTTTCGAGTTCAGTTTTCAGTTTCTGAACCTGTGAATAAATAAAAGTAACACGCGCGTCGGTTTTGGAAGCCAGTTTTTCAAGAATTTTTGTATCGAAAACAAAAACGGGCAAAACTGGTAATCCCGAACTCAGTGCACGAAACAAACCGTGATTATCATCTAACCGCAAATCGCGGCGAAACCAGAAAACTGCAATCTTTTCCATTTAAAACTGACTACTGTTAACAGCCGCTGCTTTTGATGTTCTTATCGCATCGGCAACTGCTTTTGCAACAACATTGCCGGTTTCGGATTGTTTGAGTTTTGCCTTGATATTTTTGCGTTTCTCCCTGTCGGGAAACATCCTTTTCAACAAACCCGAAGAATTCAGTAACGATTGAAAATGTAATTCTTCCGGTTCTTTTTTGGTGTTGTTGATCTGGTTTTCAATTTCAGAAATCATGCTTAACACCTTCATCCTGTCGGTAAGAAATGCTTTCTCCCATTTAAAAAACAAAAATTGTCGGGGTTCCAACCTGATCAACCTTTTCTCTTTCAGTGAGTTTTTAATAACCAGTCTGAAATTCCGCCCCGACCACGACAAACGGTTCACCCATCTCGAAACGCTGACCGGATGCGAAAACCGGCTCATTCTCTGAATGGCCACCTCCTGCAACGGATTCAATCCAGTATTATTTTTTATCCTGATTTTTTTCTCCTCCAATGTAATTTTATCATCTTCCAGCAAACTGAAAATTACTGCGCCCGCCAATACATAATCCCGTTGTTGGTAGGCATCAGAAATAATTCCTCCTTTTTCAGGATGAATGGAAAAAAGATAGAGTTTCTCTGCCAGATTGAGTAATGTTTCCATTCTGAATGGTGTTGATTTTTGTTTACTTTACGATCCTTAAAAACCTGAGAAATTTACGAAAGAATCAGATCACCAAAAAATAAATCGCATGAAGAAAGGATTTGCAAGTGATAATAATTCAGGAGTTCGCCCTGATATACTGAAAGCCATGGAAGCCGCCAATTCAGGGCATTACACCGGATATGGGAACGACCCGTTTACCGAAAAAGCAATTTCAGTTTTTAAAGAAAAATTTGGGCACGAAACCGAAGTGTTTTTTGTTTTTAACGGAACTGGTGCCAACGTATTAGGACTTTCGTCGGTTACCCGCAGTTTTAATTCGATTATCTGTGCAGAAACTGCCCATATCCAGGAAGACGAATGTGGCGCACCTGAAAAATTTACCGGCTGCAAACTTTTGCCGGTTGAAACAAAAAACGGCAAACTGACTCCGGAAATTATCAAACCACATCTGAAAGGTTTTGATTTTGAGCACCACTCACAACCCAAAGTAATTTCGATTTCGCAGGTTACTGAAATGGGAACTGTTTACCAGCCTGAAGAAATTAAAGCATTGGCCGAACTTGCCCACAATCATAACATGCTGCTGCACATGGACGGCGCCCGGATTGCCAATGCAGCAGTTTCGCTGAATCTTGATTTCAGGGAATTTACCAAAGATTGCGGAGTGGACATTCTCTCGTTTGGCGGCACCAAAAACGGGATGATGATAGGAGAAGCTGTCCTGTTTTTTAATCCTGAACTGGCAACTCAAACAAAATACCTGCGAAAACAAAGCATGCAGCTTTATTCAAAAATGCGGTTTGTGGGTGCTCAGTTTGTGGCTTATTTCGAAAATGATTTATGGAAAGAAACAGCTTCGCACGCCAACAAAATGGCCAAAATGCTGGAAGCCGATGTAAAACAGATCCCGGAAATTAAAATTACACAACCTGTTGAAGCGAATGGTATTTTTGCCATTGTCCCTCCAAAGATCATCAAACCACTTCAGGAACATTTTTTCTTTTATATCTGGAACGAACAAAACTCGGAAGTCCGCTGGATGACCTCTTTTGACACTACTGAAAACGAAATCCACGAGTTTGCGGCATTGATTAAAAAACTGTTAGCTGAAAAATAAAATCATCAAATTTGTGGATTGGAGTCTGATTTCAGAATTTTGGGATTTGAGATTTGGAATTTGAGATTTCCCGACTATGAAACTTTTCAACTATTATCCCAGCAATCCCCGCAAGCTGGATTACAAACTGGAAAAACGGATCTTTTTTCACAGCCTGTTTTTTCCGGCATTGTTTGTGTTTTTATTCTGGATAGTTGAAATTGTTGAGCAAACCCTCGGATACAGTTTTGTAAAACTGGGGATTTTCCCCCTGAATCTGAAAGGACTACCGGGAATTCTGTTCTCCCCGTTTATTCATTCAGGTTTTAAACACCTGTTTTCCAATTCGGTGCCTTTTTTCATTCTCATGTTTACGCTGATTTATTTTTACCGGAGAATTTCTTACCGTATATTTTTCTGGCTGTATATTCTTGCAGGAACTTTTGTGTGGTTTCTGGGTCGTGAAGCCTGGCACATTGGCGCAAGTGGCGTGGTTTATGCCATGGCCGCTTTTCACCTGGTTAGCGGAATTATCAGAAATGATGTTCGATTGCTCACACTTTCTGTAACGGTGGTTTTTCTGTATGGCGGACTTGTGTGGGGAATGCTCCCCATCGACCCCGAAATCTCGTGGGAAGGCCATTTATGGGGAGCGGTTTCTGGTGTAATTATGGCACTAGTTTACAGAAAATACATCATCCGGAGAGATAAATTTGACTGGGAAGACGAAGAAGAGGAAGATGAAAACGAAACTCCACCAGAAGCAACAGAAAATGCACCAGACGACAATCAAAACGCTACCGGTGTTGTAAATTTTGATGCAGAAAAAAGAAACACAACTTTTTGAATAACAAAACTATATCAGAATAAAACTCCTATTTGAATTTTTATTTTAACACTTAGCGATAAATTTTGCCCATAATCACTCCGATGTTAAAAAAGTTCTAATTTTGCGGCCAAAATAAGAAGTTCATTATACATGATTAGCAGAAGGATTATCCGTACGAAGGTTTTACAAATATTGTATGCCTACTACGCTTCAGAAGAGCGCTCAATTAACAACAGCGAGAAAGAACTCTTTTTCTGTATCCATAAATCGTACGATCTTTATCATTACCTGATGTCGCTTTTGGTTGAAATTGCCGATTACGCCGAAAGCAGGATTGAAATTAAACGAAACAAACACCAGCCCACCCCCGAGGAATTAAATCCGAATACAAAATTCATTGACAACCAATTAATCAAACAGTTGCGTGAAAACAGAGTATTGCGCGCTTACATTGAAAAACAGAAACTTTCGTGGGCTAATAATCCCGAACTGATCAAAGAATTGTACCTGATTATTCAGGAATCCGATTTTTATAAACAATATATGGAAACCAGCGGTCATTCTTATACCGAAGACCGCAAATTTGCCGAAAAGGTATTCAACAATGTTTTTCTTGTTTCAGAAGAGTTGTACCAGGTTCTTGAAGAACAGAGTATTTACTGGAATGATGATGTTGATTTTGTGATTTCGGTAATTATTAAAACACTCAAGAAATTTACTGAAAACAGTTCGACATCTTTAGGTCTTATGCCGCTTTTTAAAGACGAAGATGACCGCGAATTTGCCAAAGACCTTTTCAGAAAAGCAATAATTAACCACGATGAATTGCAGGCGCTTGTAAAATCGCACTCCAACAACTGGGACCTTGAGCGGATTGCCTTTATGGATATTCTGATTATGCAGCTTGCTATCACTGAGTTCCTTTATTTTCCGTCAATTCCGACAAAAGTAACGATGAACGAATACATCGAACTATCGAAGTTTTACAGCACCGAAAAAAGCCGGAATTTCATCAACGGAATTCTTGACAAAACTTTGAAAGACCTGAAAAAAGAGGATAAAGTGCAGAAAGCCGGAAGAGGTTTGATTGGAGAATAATGAGAAATTACCTTTTGTTTTTTCTGATTTTGGTTGTTTTGTCGTGTGGGCAAAAAAAGCCCACTGGCGAACAGCCCGTAAAATCTGAAACACTTTTACCCACAGAAGCTCTGCAATTTGAAACCGAATCACACGATTTCGGGATTTTGAAAGCGGGTGAAAAAACTTCATTCAGTTTTGTTTTCACCAATACAGGAGATCAGCCAATTCAAATAAAAAATGTAACCCCCGACTGTGGTTGTCTTTCAGTCAGGTTTGATAATAAAACTGTAAAACCAGGAGAAAAAGGCATGATTGAGGTAATTTTTGACTCGGCAGGCGAATTCGGGAAACAATTAAAAAACATAGAAATTGAATGGAACAGCAAAGAACTGAAACATTTAATTATTTTTGCCGAAGTTGAAAACGACCAGTTGATTATTAATAATTAAAAACAAATAAAATGAATACTATTTTAATGATGCAGCCACAGGGACAGGAAGCAAATCCCTGGATGAGTATGTTACCGCTTTTATTGATTATCGTGGTTTTCTATTTCTTTATGATTCGTCCGCAGATGAAACGTCAGAAAGAAGTCCGCAAATTTCGTGAAAGTCTTGCCAAAGGCGACAAAGTAGTTACCACCGGCGGAATTTATGGCAAAATTGTGGAAGTTAAAGAAACCACTATTATTCTTGAAGTAGCCAAAGATGTTAACATTGTAGTTGACAAAAACGGCATCATCAAAGACATGAGCGACGTTCAGCAACGTTAATCAAAACAAGGCTGAAAGCAGAAAGGGTTGACCGTTTTTAAAACAGTCAACCCTTTCTTTTGAAACATACTTTCTCAAGAGAAACTTCCAATGCTATCTTTTAAAAGGTGTTCCCAACGGGAGGATTATTTTTCCGGCAAGATCGTTAAGAATAATAGCTGCCATCATATACCAGGCCATCAGGGCACAAAAAATCAGTTCGTACCCGGCAATTTTCATGAATGCAGGATTAACCATTAAACCCAATACCAACAATACAAAACCTGTCAGCAACAATCCGAAAGTAATTGCCATTGCTTTGTGTACGCGCAGTGATGCCACAAACATAATTACTGTATAAAGTGTCCAGGCAAGCATGTACAATCCCAGCTCGGTGTGGCTGGTCTCGTGTACTTTCAACACATTCAGCACCCAGATTATCACCAGGCCAATCCAGAAACTTCCGTACGAAACAAAAGCGCTGTACCCAAAGTTATTGCCCAGTTTTTGCTCCTGAAATCCGGCAATTAATTGTGCCAATCCTCCAAAAATAATTCCCATTGCTATTACCGGACCGAGACCTAAAATTCCGATGTTATGAAACTGCAACAACAATGTTGTCAATCCAAATCCTGCCAATCCCACCACCGCAGGATTTCCCATTTTCTTTTCCATAGTTGATTTTTAATTTTGCGCGCGCAAAGATAAAAGAACAGACAAGAGCACATTGATTTTGCTCATTCTGTTCCCAAATTATAGTATTGATTTTACATTTAACCTTTTAAGATGAAAATCAATCTGATTCTGCAAAAGTGAATTTTCTCTGAACCGGATTTTTCTTACACATTAAACCTGAAATGCATAATATCGCCATCGTGAACCACGTAATCTTTTCCTTCGATGGCAATTTTACCGGCATTCCGGCAATGGCTTTCTGATCCTAATGAAACATAGTCGTTGTATTTAATCACCTCGGCTCGAATAAAACCCCGTTCAAAATCGGAGTGAATAATTCCGGCAGCCTGTGGTGCTTTGGTACCCTGCACAAAAGTCCACGCGCGAGATTCGTCAGCACCGGTTGTAAAATAGGTTTTCAGATTCAGCAAATGATAGGCTGCCCTTATGAGTTT
>CAZXVT010000055.1:0-9461 GCA_964644015.1 uncultured Maribellus sp. | reverse complement strand
AGTTTATTCACACCGGGTTCGTCGAGCCCGAGTTCTTCGAGAAAAAGTTGTTTTTCTTCATAAGTTTCCAACTCAGCAATATCGGCTTCGGTTGCAGCAGCAATTACCAGCAATTCGGCCTGCTCATCTTTTACAGCTTCTTTTACGGCTTCCACAAATTTATTCCCGTTTTTTGCCGATGCTTCATCAACGTTGCAAACATACAAAACCGGTTTGTTGGTGAGCAGGAAAAAATCTTTTGCGGCTTTTGCATCTTCTTCGCCCAACTTCACTGTTCGGGCCGAAAATCCCTGTTCCAACGCAGTTTTGTATTTTAAGGCAATCTCAAGCATTTTTTTGGCTTTCTGATCATTTCCAACCCGTGCCTGTTTTTCAAACTTATCAATCCGGCTTTCAATGGTTTCCAGGTCTTTTAATTGCAATTCAATATCAATTACCTCTTTGTCACGCACCGGGTTTACCGAGCCATCAACGTGTGTAATGTTCTCATTCTCAAAACAACGCAAAACATGAATAATCGCATCGGTTTCGCGGATGTTGGCCAGAAACTGGTTGCCCAAACCTTCGCCCTTGCTGGCACCTTTCACTAAACCTGCAATATCCACAATTTCGATGGTGGTGGGAATTACGCGTTTAGGATTGTCAATTTCAGCCAATTTTATTAACCTTTCATCAGGAACCGTTATAACCCCAACATTGGGTTCGATGGTACAAAACGGAAAATTTGCCGACTGGGCTTTGGCGCTTGATAAACAATTGAAAAGGGTTGATTTCCCAACATTCGGAAGACCAACTATACCACATTTTAAAGCCATTTTTCTCTATTATTAATTTTGCCGCAAAGGTAGTTTTTTTTCAGAGCATTCAGCTTCAGAAATATTTAGAGATGCCTGTTAAACTACCCGTTTGAATTTCTACTTTTGGAGTGAAATATCATGCAGTTTAAACCTTTCACAAATTATAAGGTCATATTGCGGGATTAAAAATCAGATGGAGAACGACGATCGCGGATTGCTTGAATTGCTGAAGCACGACCACACAAAAGGTCAGGCTTTTCAAATCCTGGTGAAAACATACCAGGAGCGGTTATACTGGCACATCCGCAAGATTGTGCTGAATCACGACGACGCAGACGATGTACTTCAGAATACATTTATGAAAGTGTGGCGAAATTTGGATAAATTCCGTGAAGAATCGAGTTTATACACCTGGCTTTACAGAATTGCCACCAACGAATCAATCACTTTTGTAAACTCTGTAAAAAAAAGAAGCCTTATTCCGATGAACGATACAACAGAATTTTTGCTTCAGAACATGGTATCTGACGAGTTTTTTGAAGGAGATGAAATCCAGATGCGTTTACAGGAAGCAATTCTGAAGCTGCCAGAAAAACAACGTATTGTTTTTAACATGAAATATTTCGATGACATGAAATATGAAGACATGTCAGAAATACTCGAAACCTCGGTGGGAGCGCTGAAAGCCTCGTTTCACCATGCAGTTAAAAAAATTGAAGATCATTTGAAAAACAAGGATTGACAATGCTGATTAAACCTTTTGATATTTAAAAAGTCAATTAATGCAACGATATGAATACAGAAATGAAAGATCTGGAAAAAATAGCGCCCGAATTATCAAAATTGAAGAATGAGAATCCTTTCAGGGTTCCCGAAGGATATTTTGACGATTTTGCTGCCCGGCTTCAAAGCAAAATTGAAGCAGAGCAGAGTTTTGTTCCATCGAAGAAAAGCACAATCATCCGGTATCTGAAACCTGCGATCGGACTGGCTGCCGGTTTTGCGCTTATTTTCTCACTTGCTTACTGGCCACTGAAAAGTCTTACTCCGAAGCAGGTTGTTAAAAACAATACTATCGAGTTGGATATTAACGATTTGCTTTTTGCCAGCGCTGTTGAAGCGATTGACGTAAATTCGTTTTATGAATTACTTGAAAAACCATCAAATGCTGAGCAATTGAACCACGATGATATTGCTTCCTATGTAAAAAACAATGTTTCGGATTACGAAGTTTATTCAGCCGCTAACGGGAATTAATAATTTGTAAAGATTATCTTGAAACTTGATTAAATTACACAAAATGAATAAGATCATATTTATAGTGCTTGCCGGCATTTTTGTCATTTCAACTCAACAAATCAATGCACAAAATGAATCCCGCGAAGCCAGAATGGAAAAATTCCGTACTGAAAAAATTGCTTTTCTAACCACAAAACTAGAACTTACAAGCACAGAAGCTGAAAAATTCTGGCCTATTTACAATCAATTGGAAAAAGAGCGATGGGAAGCACAAAAGTCGCGAAGAGATATGGAAGATAAGTTAAGGGAAGCCGAAGAATCGCTCTCAGAAAACGAAATAACAAAACTCACACGCGATTTTGCCGGCAGTATGCAAAAAGAAGGTGCTTTGATGGCAAGTTACAACGAAAAATTTCTCAAGGTTTTACCACCCAAAAAGGTTTTGAAACTATATAAAGCGGAAAATGAGTTCAGAATGAGTATGATCCGGAAATACCGCGAAGCCGATAAAGACGACAGAGGTCCGAAATAACAATAAAAAAAGAGAGGTTTCAACCTCTCTTTTTTTATTGTTACAGCCCCTTGAACCAGTCCTGAAAATACCTTCCGATTACCGGTGTTTCTTTCATTTCACCATTGATAGCCCCAATAAGGCTTAGAATCCAGAAAATAAACGCGAGGATCCAGCCTACGATGTTTACCAACGGAATAAAAGTTACCACAAGACTGAAAAGATAAATACCCAGCAATTGTCTGATGTAAAAACTGGTTATTTCGTCTTTCTGACTCGAGTTGATAATTAAGGCAATCAGCCAGCCAACCCAGGTAATGTGCGCAACAATCGCTTTTGTTTTTCCATCCATAACTTTGAATTTTTAGCTCAATAAATGTACAAATTTTATGTTAGCTAAAGTTATGATTTGCACATAGAAATTCTATCCCTCTTTTCGGGGAATTTCATGCTATAAGCGGTATAACACCGAAATCAGTAGCCAGGAAAAATTAACTTTGTTTTTATTCGATGTTACGCAACGAATGCCCCATTCTGTCGCGTTTTGTTTCAAGATATTTCAGATTGTAAGGATTCGGTTCCACTTCAAGTGGAATAACCTGCGTAACTTCCAGACCATAAGCTTCGAGCCCGACTCTTTTTACCGGATTGTTGGTAAGCAGTTTCATTTTTGTTACGCCAAGATTTCTGAGAATCTGGGCACCAACTCCGTAATCCCTTTCATCGGCATTAAAACCCAGGTGCAGGTTTGCATCCACGGTATCCAATCCCTGGTCCTGCAATTTATAGGCGGCAATTTTATTAAAAAGACCAATTCCGCGACCTTCCTGCATCATATAAACAATCACGCCTTTCCCTTCTTTTTCAATCAATTGCATGGCTTTGTGCAACTGGTCGCCACATTCGCAACGCATCGAACCAAAAATGTCGCCGGTCATGCACGAGGAATGAACACGTGTTAAAATGGGTTCATCGTGTTCCCAGGTTCCTTTTATCAAAGCAAGGTGTTCAACTCCATTCGATTTTTGCTTAAAAGGAATGATATTGAAATCACCATAATTTGTGGGTAACAACACCTGTTCGCCACGTTCAATCAGGCTTTCGCTTTGTAAAAGATAAGCAATCAGGTCTTTGATGGAAACAAGTTTCAGGTCGAACTTTTTGGCTATTTCGACTAATTGTGGTAAGCGTGCCATTGTGCCATCGTCGTTCATAATTTCGACCAGAACACCTGATGGATATAAACCTGCCAAACGTGCCAGATCTACTGCCGCTTCGGTGTGGCCGCTCCGACGAAGAACACCCCTGTTTTTTGCTTTTAACGGGAAAATATGCCCCGGTCGGCCTAATTGCTCTGGTTTTGTTTGCGGATCTACCAGCATTTTTATGGTGATTGCCCTGTCGTTGGCCGAAATTCCGGTGGTAACTTCTGGATGGATTGCATCCACTGAAACGGTAAACTGCGTTTCGTTCGATGACGTATTTTTGCCCACCATCAATTCGAGATCAAGTTCTTTGCAACGCTTTTCGGTAATGGCAATGCAAATCAGTCCACGACCGTGAATGGTCATAAAATTGATGATTTCGGAAGTGATTTTTTCAGAAGCTACAATAAAATCACCTTCATTTTCCCGGTCTTCATCGTCAACCACAATCACCAACTCGCCCCTTCTGATGGCTTCGATTGCTTCGGGAATTGTATTAAGAATTATTTCCGACATTTCTTATATCGCTAAATGAGCCGCGAAATTACAATTTTATTCGACTAAAAAGTATGATTCAGCCCCACATCGGTGAAAGCATAAAATGGAAATAAAGTTCAGACCGAACGTTTTGATTTTTCCCAGGTTACCGATTGTTGTCCCTTAAAATAGCGAATCATTCCGCGAATGGCGTTAAAATTCACAAAAACAAAATAATAGGGAACAAAAAGAGCTTTAAAATGAAGGTTTTTGTTTTCGAAATACCAACCCACCAATGCCAGAAAATAAAGGGAAAGCTGCAGATAAAGGAAAAGCGTGTAAAAAGATGGTTGCAGCCAACTTTGGGTTTGCCACACTATTAAAATATTAATCATCAGAATCAGGAAAAGTGATAATGGAGCCAAAGTCCACCTCAGCACTTTATGCGAAAAGTACTGCCACGAGAGTACACCATATTTAAAGGGATTCAAAAGATTTTTCAATCTGATTACTGTTTGAACGCCCCCGGCTGCAATCCGAATTTTGCGTTTCTTCTCTTCAGCAAGGTTCAGCGAAGCAGCTTCTTCGGCATACGCCTCGGGAGAATACGCAATTCTATACCCTTTCGCAGCGATCCGTAACGAGATAATGAAATCGTCCAGCAAAGTGTCTGGCTCAACTTCCTGAAACAGTTCTGTTCTGATTGCAAATAACTCACCCACTGCACCCACTGCCGAGTTTAGTTCAGCATCCAGCTTTTTTACCCACGATTCATACTTCCAGTAAATTCCTTCTCCGGCTCCGGCTGCAGCATCTGATTGCTTTTCAATAATTCGCTTTTCTCCGGCCACGCAACCCACTTTTTCGTCGGCAAAACAGGCCACAATTTTCCTGATTGATTGGTTTCCAAGAATTGTATTTGTATCAGAAAAAACGATAATTTCCGAATTAACGAATTTTACACCCCGGTTCATGGCGTGCATTTTTCCCCGGCGTTCAGCATGGTGATGAACCTCTACTTCGGGCCAGGCTTTCAGCAAATCGGGTGTTCCATCATCAGATCCATCGGTGACCCATAAATACTGTATTTTATTTTTCGGATAATCAAGCGACAAAGAATTCTCCAATTTTTGCCGTACAAAATCCTTTTCGTTGTAAGCGGTTACAAAAAGACAAACGGTTGGCTCATAATTTTCTGGAGGGGAGAGTTTTTTCTTTTTCTGGATGAGTCTTTTGAGTTTTACAATTCCGAAAAGTATCACAGCATAACCTGCATAGGCGTAAACAAGCAATGCCAGCAGAATCCAGAAAAGCAGTAATAAAATCATCCGATGTATTTTTTATAAAATTCAATCAAAGCCCCGGCAGACGAGAGATTGTCAAATTTCTCGTGAATATACTCGATTGCATTTCTGCTGATTTTGTCGAACATTTCGCGATTTTCAACCAGTTCAGAAATTGAATCCACAAAACCTTTTGCATCTTCGGCAACAATAATATTGTGCCCCGATGTGGTTGAAATTCCTTCGGTTCCGATAGCAGTCGTAACAATTGGTTTGCCAAGTGCCATGCCCTCAATAATTTTGATACGCATCCCGCTGCCCGAATGCAACGGAACAACCATGATCGATTTTGAGTTAATAAATTCGTATGCATCCTGAATTTCTCCCAGAAAAACCACATTGGGCAGGTTCATTTTTTTCTGAAACCAATCGGGAGCATTTCGTCCGGCTATAAAAAACTGCAGGTCGGGATATTTTTCGTGAATCGCAGGCCAGCATTTTTCCAGAAACCATATTAATCCTTCCTGGTTAGGCGCCCATTCAAGTGAGCCAATGTGAAAAAGTGTGGGGTGAACCAGGTTTTTTGAGTTTGGCACCAGCACCGAAGAATCAATTCCGGTTTGCGAAACATGGCGGGGTTTTATATTTCCTAAATTATCCAGAAGTGCACCATCCCGCTCTGTGATCGGTACCAGAAGATCGTATTTATTGAGCAATTCTAACTCGAACTGTTTTATACGGTTGGATAATATTTTCATATACCACTTTTCGAAACCCTCAGCCATTACCGCAGTCCGGCTCCAGATTTCATGTTCGATATTATGCGCTCTGTAAACCACTTTCGCCTTTGAGTATTTTCTGATCAGCGGTATATATGGACACACATATAGTCCTTCAAGCTGTATAATGTCAAACTCGTTGGCCTGCAGAATTTTTTTCAATTCCCGTTCAAAAGTACCTGAAATAAATCTGACTGCATTGTATGGTTTTCTCGAAAAAAGCAGATTCAGCAATGCACTGAAAGGCGAAATACGTGCCGGTACATCAACAAGCCTGAAATCTGCAAGTTCTCTTATTGATTCAGGGATTTCACGTAATGTGATATGGTGTTTTACAGTATTCATGGCCACAAGCGTAACTTTGTGCCCTAAAAATGAAAATCCCCGCGTGAGGTTTATACACGCAATAGCGCCACCATCTTTTACCGGATAAGGAACTTTATTTGTTATCTGAAGTATATTCATCTCTTCGGTTAAACGAAGCTAAATTTTCTCTGATCTAACTAAGTATATTTAATTTTAAATCAGGTATTTAACTTCCTGTTTTTCTCTTTCCATTTTAACAAATTACGGGGCTTCAATTTATTAAATATTTTAACATAGGTTTCTGTTGACATAACGGCCGAGTCAGTTACCGCTTTATACGAAAGCCAGATTCCCACAGGTAAAAATACGAGGGTTGAAAACCACATTCCGGTAAACATTTGCCAGACGTCTTCACGGGCAGACTTTTCTCCTGTCATCGATACAATATAATAGGCAATAAATAAAAGAATCGACACCACAACCGGCATTCCCAATCCCCCTTTCCGGATAATCGCTCCCAGCGGGGCACCTACAAAAAAGAATATCAAAACGGCAATTGAGAGTGTAAACTTCCGGTGCCGTTCCATCTCATATTTGTTGATTGTCCGTTTTCTTTCGGTCAATTGCCCCTGGTATAGATTCAGGTTCTGGGTATTGTTCCTGGCCCTGTCAAGCGCTGCCATCGCAATTTCAGCTTTCACCCACTTGTCGAGTCCATTATAATAATTATCAAAATTAAAAGTTGAGTCGGGCAAGATTTCCAGCTTTTGACTGAGTGAATCATGTTTAGCAGTCAGGTTGGCCA
This sequence comes from uncultured Maribellus sp., assembly GCA_964644015.1. Classification (GTDB taxonomy): domain Bacteria; phylum Bacteroidota; class Bacteroidia; order Bacteroidales; family Prolixibacteraceae; genus Draconibacterium. The sequence goes on along the minus strand of CAZXVT010000055.1, from coordinate 2,059 downwards.
TCTTTCTTGAAACAGTCGGATTAATATCAATCTGCAATAAATAAGTTCTGAGTTGTTCATAATATTTGTCATTCAGGGTATCCTCCATTAGTGTCAATTGCTTAATATTCAACATCCTGTACATATTCCGATAAATACCCTCATCACGCCGGTTAAACTCAAAATTATTTACTTTTACCCTGATGGTTTGTTCCATGAACTTATCCCTCCTGAAAGGTTTCGAATTCATATTATCGCGGGTATTAACCGGTTCTTCGGAATAATTTACACCATTATACAAAGTGAGCACAATGTATTTTTTATCTTCAGTAATCTTTAAAAATCCTGAATCTGCAACTGTAACACTTTCATTCGATTTGTTTCGCGTATGGTCGTAAATGAGTAAGTCGTACAAAACGTTGGTCTTTTTGTCTTTTCTTCCCACCTTAATACTGTAACCATCAATATCATTGGTAAATACGCCTTCCTGCAAAACGAGTTCAGGGCGTTGCTGCTTTACACTAACCATCAGCGTGGTAAACTTCAGGTTGGTGTGTGGCAATATATTATTGGCAAAATAAAACGCCAGTGCAGACACAAGAATTGCAATTACAATGAGCGGTTTCATAATTCTGTACAGCGAAATACCGGCTGATTTCATGGCCACCAGTTCGTAGTTTTCACCCAGCGAACCAAAAGTCATGATTGAAGCTAAAAGAATTGACAATGGGAACGCGTAAGGCAATAAACCAAAAGAAGCATAAAAAAGCATTTCGGCCAAAATTTTCATACTGAGGCCTTTACCCACCAAATCGCCCACATACCGCCACAGAAACTGCATCAGTAATACAAATAGCACAATAAAAAAGGTCATAAAAAATGGCCCCAGAAATGATTTAATTACATACCAGTGTAAGCGTTTCATGCCATGCCTTTTGAAAAGGAATTTGGTGTAAAGCTATATTTTTTAAAGCTGATTTTTTGAATCTCTTGCCGATAAGAGAAATTTTATGAGATATTTAAACGGTAAATGAAGTTTTTTAAGATTTTTTATGACCCAAGTTTATGTTTCAGGTCGGCAATCTGGGTATTCCATAACTCTTTTGTTTCTTCCACTTCCGATTCTTCTGCAAAATCAATCACAATCAGTGAAACATCACCGGTAAGTTCATCCTGTGAAATTCTGAATTCAAAATAATAATTTTCGTTAACCCAGTTAAAGCGTACCAACCTGTTTTCTTTTTGCAGCGTTAATTCGGCAGTTTGCTCAGCTCCTTCCCAAACAAAAACAAATTTCTTTCCCTTTACCTTTACATTATCGGCAAACCATTCTCCCAACCCCGATGCAGTACTAATCCAGTTATATAAAACCTTTGGGGAACAATTTAGTACGTATTCCTGCTGAATTCTAATTTTATCACTCATGCGTTTGATTTTGGGGCAATATAATATTTCTGCGTTTAACGACAAACAACGATATAAACAACATTTTAACCCCCGGGTGATTTTTTTTTGAAATAAATAGTGAAATTAAAATAAATACTATATTTGCACCTCGAAAAAAATGGCGAGGTAGCTCAGCTGGTTAGAGCGCATGATTCATAATCATGAGGTCGCCGGATCATGCCCGGCTCTCGCTACTCTGAAAATCAAAGGGTTACAAGCTTTAAAGTTTGTAGCCCTTTTTCAATTTGATACACAATTTGATACATTAAACAGTTTATTTGCTGTTTTTCCTGCTTATAATTTGACCTAATTCGATAACAAATGATTCATCTCCCTTTTGAAAACCTTCAGGAATGTTTTTCACAAACTTGCAATGGTAAATGTCTTTTATTTCGACAATTGCTTCTTCCCGGTCTTTGTTATAGCCTACACAAAGACGAATGTATTTGAACGGTTTTACTGCAACCGGAACATTATTTTCAATTACCATTAGCCGCCTAAACCAGTAATCTGTTGGTTCCCGGTATTCCTCTTTTTTCTCGCCACTCATAATTTGATCGAAAAATTCTTTTTTGATAGTGACATACAAAATATCATTTTCAGGTGTTGGTTTTGGTTTCTTAATATTCATTGT
>CAZXVT010000054.1:0-24216 GCA_964644015.1 uncultured Maribellus sp. | reverse complement strand
TTCAAAAAAATCTGACCTTTTTTCTGGTCCTCGTTTTTTCTGTTTCGTTTGCTCAAACCCGGAAGATTATTCACTTTCCTGACATTGAAGGATACCAGACATTGAAATGTGATTTTCATATGCACACGGTATTTTCGGATGGTGATGTCTGGCCAACCGTCAGGGTAACAGAAGCATGGAGAGAAGGATTGGATGCCATTGCAATTACCGATCATATTGAATACAGGCCACACGCTGATGATGTTGTTTCGGACCATAACCGGTCGTACCAGATTGCCAAACCAATTGCCGATGAATTAAAGATGATCCTGATAAAAGGAACTGAGATTACCCGCAGTATGCCACCCGGACACATGAATGCCTTGTTTATCAGCGATGCAAATCCAATTGACACAAAAGATGTTTTCGATGCCGTTGGCGAAGCACAAAAACAGGGTGCGTTTCTGCTTTGGAATCATCCCGGCTGGAAAGCGCAACAACCCGACACAACACTTTGGTGGGAAGAACATACAAAATTGTACAACAACAAAATGCTCAATGGAATTGAGGTTTTTAACGGCGATGAATTTTACCCGGAAGCGCTGGGCTGGGCAAAAGAAAAAAATCTGACTCTTTTCGGAAACACCGATTCTCATGATCCGATCGATGGCCAAAAACTCCGTGCGATGACGATTGTATTTGCAAAAGACAAGACTGCTGAAGGAATCAGGGAAGCGCTGAATAACCGGAGAACAATCGCTTACAGCGAAAACAGGTTAGCCGGCGATGCCGATTTGCTGAACAAATTTTTCTTTGCTTCGCTGAAATTCGATAATGAACCTTTGAAATTGGTGATGAAAGGCAGGGCAGTGGTTTATATTCAGAACAATTCGGATATAACTTATGAACTGGAACTTGAAAAACCGAACCCGGATTTTAAAGCTCCGGAAAAGCTTATTTTAAAGGCCAACGAAGTTACTCCAGTGATTTTAAGGGGAAGCACACAAATTGTGAACGACATTAAAGAATTGACCATTAAATATAAGGTTAACAATATTTTTGTTGCTGGTAACCAGGTTTTAAATGTAACATTCAATTTCCAAAACAATTGATGGGCTAACCAACCATGGTACAGCGAAAGACGCAAAGAAACACGCAGGAATTAGGTGAATACAGATTGACAAATAATCTGGAAATTTCACCGGATGTTCATTTGATATCGTTTCACCGTGATTTTGATTTTGTTCCCGGTCAGGTGGTGAAAATTGCTGCTGACAAAAACCATCCACCCAGAATTTATAGTATTTGCAGCGGAAATTCAGACGATGAAGTTTCCATTCTTTTTAATATAAAAGAAGATGGATTTTTAACACCGAAAATGGCCGGAATGATCCCGGGCGACAAAATCCTTGTTTCGAAACCTTACGGAAGTTTTACAGGATCGAAAGAAAAAGCCTGGCTCATTGCCACAGGTACCGGAATTGCGCCGTTTTACAGCATAATAAAGTCGGGATTGGGAAAGGATAAAACATTGGTTCATGGTGTAAAATTTCTGAACCAGTTTTATTTTGAAGATGAATTGGATGAATTGCTGGGTGAAAATTACATCCGGTGCTGTTCGCGCGAGAAATCGTGTAATACTTTTCCCGGTCGCGTTACTGATTATATTGAACAACAACAAAATCTTCCAGATGTAAAGTATTATTTATGCGGACAGGCCCACATGGTGGTGGATATGCGCGATTTACTGATCAGCAAGGGAGTGAAATTTGAAAATATTTTGTCTGAAATTTATTTCTGAGAATAAACATATTACTACAACCAAAAACAAAAAGAATGAAAAAATTAGTGATTACCACAATGGCCATTTTTATGGCTGCGTTGATGAATGTAACAACTGCCCAAACCTTGCAGGAAGTGCTTGAAAAACATTTTAAAGCAATAGGGCAGGAGCAACTGATGGCTGCCAATTCGTTTTATGTGAAAGCAAAAGTCAGCCAGATGGGAATGGATTTGCCGATGGAAATGAAAATCAAAAAGCCCGGCAAGTTTATTACCACAATTGATTTTCAGGGACAGAAAATTATCACTGCTTTTGATGGCGAAAAGGGCTGGATGATCAATCCGATGATGGGAGCCGAACCACAGGATTTGGCAGGTGACCAGCTTGCGCAGGCACAAAGTCAGGCTGATATGGAAGGAGAGCTTTACAATTTTGAAACGAAAGGAGGTTCGGCAGAACTTGCTGGTAAAGTCACCATTGAAGGAAAAGAACTTTTCAGAATAAAATACACTGGCAAAGACGGAAATACAAAAGACTATTTTATTGACGCAAAAACTTACCTGATTGACCGGGTAAAAGCGAAAGTAAGTGCACAGGGACAAACAGTTGAAATTGAACAGATTATGGGTGACTATAAAACCACTGACGGCATTACAATGGCCATGAAAATTGATCAGAAAACGCCGATGGGATCTGTTTCAATTATTATGGAGCAAGTAAAAATTAATGAGAATTTTGACGATTCGGTTTTCAAAAGACCGGCAAAATAATTTCGGTTCAATGAATAATGAAAAAGGCGGGCAACCGTCTTTTTTTTGTTTTTACCTTCTTTTAAGTTCGTCTCTGAATGATGAACGCACACAACGGAACCCGACATACGATTTTGTGGTATCCTGGTATTCAAAACTACGGGTTGAGGTTCTGATAAAATACGCCATATCTTTCCACGATCCTCCTCTTATTACTTTCCGTTTCAACACCTCCGGATCATCGGGTTTTGCATCATACTGTATTTCCGGATTCAGGTCATTAACCGTTTCATATCCTGCTTCAAAAAAGGCGGTGCTTGTCCACTCAGCTACATTTCCGGCCATATCATACAAACCGAAAGGATTCGGGTCAAATTCACCGGCTTTCATGGTAGTTGCAGTTGTTGGACTGTCGGATACATAATTTCCGCGTAAAGGTTTGAAATTGGCAATAAAACAACCATTATCGCTTCTTGTGTAATAGCTTCCCCAGGGATAAATAGTATTGCTGAGCCCTCCCCTGGCAGCCATTTCCCATTCGGTTTCAGTAGGTAACCTGAAATCGTGTGCGGGTGTTTCTTTTGCCCTTTTGTTGGTTAATATTTTCAGGTTTGTCCGCCAGTTACAAAAAGCATTCGCCTGTTTCCACGAAACGCCAACAACCGGGTAATCATCAAATGCAAAATGCGAGAAATATTTTATAGTCAGCGGTTCATTATACGAATACGTAAAATCCCTGATCCAGCAAAGCGTATCGGGGTAAACCGGTACCGATTCGTGCATCATGAACGAACTCCTGTTTTCGATCGGAATCAATTCACCTTCATTGGTGGTAACAAAACCATCATATTTGCCTGTTTCGGTATTGTAGCTGTTACTTCTTCTGGCAGCCTGTGAATAGTCAACCCAGTAATAATCATAAATCAGTTTTCTGGAATCAATTTCTTTAAAAAAAGCCAGCCTTTCGTTCTCCGGAACGTATAAATCCTCCAATGCACGTTGTACATCCGGGTCGCGCCAGTTAATTTTTTCATACCAGTTTATAACCGGTACATCAAGCGGCACTTCATTTTCATCAACAGTGATGAGGTATTCGGGCATTGTTTCACCCAATAATTTACGGGCAATCGAGTCTCTTACCCAATAAACAAACTGGCGGTATTCATTATTGGTGATTTCCGTATCATCCATCCAGAAAGCTTCCACCGAAACGGTTTTTGCCCGGTTGGTTTCGTTCAAATCGTTGTCATTTGCCCCCATCGTAAATGCAGCCCGCTGAATGTAGGCCATGCCGTAAGGTGTGGGCTCAAAATACTGGTCGCGGTTGTCTTCGCGACCAAGCATGTAATTATCAGCTTTCTGGCAGGCACTAAAAAGCAATCCGAGGATAACCACGGTCAGGAGAATTGCTTTTTTTGTGCTGAACATTGTATTTTTAAATGATTGTTTATCCCGAAAAAAAAACCTTATGAAATCATAAGGTTTTCTGATTTCATGATATTATTAATATTCCCAAAGATCCTGTTCATAATTGAAAATCACCTCTTCAATTCTCTTCGATTCAAGCATCGCTTCCTTACCATTCAGGTAAGAGCTTATGTCGCGGTTGTTGTAAACGTTTTCAGCAATTACAATGTAGCTGTTGAATGAACGTTTGATAAACAAATCATCGAAAGAAGTTTGTTGTGCCGGATTGTACTGGTTTAACACGAGGTTTGTTGAAAGCAGCGGTCTGGCTTCGGGATAATAAATCCAGAATAATTTTTCGCGCTGAACCTGACCCGAGGTGTCACCTTCGCGCACAAATTCACGAATCGGGCAAATTCCGATAATCCGGACATTCATTGTTGAATTATTTTTGTCGAAATACCATTCTTCCTTAATCAGGTATTGTTTAATATCATTGGGCCTGATTTCACCCTGAACTGTAACCTGTGTACGCTCACCGGTATCGAAATCGATTTTTTCTTCTGTTCGGGCTTCAGCACCAAACCTTTGTTTCACCTGGTCAAAAGTCATCGGAACTTTAAAATCGTCATCACTGCTGGCGTCATATGGCGTAATCTGGTTGTTCTCAATTCCTTTCAGAATTAAGGCAATCAAATTAACCCTGCCATCGATTTCTGTAGTGGGATAATAAAGCGGGAGATTCATCTTTTCACGAAGGTCAACAATCCGCCATACTTTTCGCGACCAAAATACATCAGCTTCGCGTACCGAAGGTAGTGGCATCGGTTTTTTCTGGACAATATCGGTGCGTTTGTACGCGCCATTAATTATCTGGGCACTTGCGGGTTTTACATTCAAAACCAGCAAAAATGCAGCGATTCCTAAATATGCTACTAACTGTTTCATAATTATTTTACATTGAAAGAAATTGGGTCGAGGTCGCGTGTGCTTCCATCATCGCCAACTGCTTTTATATTACCAATATATACTATACTTCCGGGCTGAACTCTTTTCAACTGTTCTTTTTGTTCGGGTGTGAACCGGTTCGTTTTCGACAGTTTTCTGTCAACATATCCACCCTGAATGGTAGTTTGAATTTCGAACTGTGTCACTTTATATTTAAAATCGAAGTCAAAATCTTCGAGAATTGCCATTACGCCATCTTCAACCTGTAACCGTTCCCTGCGGATTTCGCCACCCGTCATTCCGGCAACCTGCGCAACAGGGTCAGGTACTTTTTTTACACGCCAGGTTGTGGTTCCAACAAGTTTTCTTACACCATTCATGTTCGCGTAAACCGTAACTGTGGTGCGTTTTCCCTGCTCATCTAAATCGGTCGGTCTAACAACAAATGCATCACCTGATTTTACTATTTTGCCATTTGTCATTTCCACTTCCAGGTTCTCTTTGGGTATTCCTCCCGAAATATCAAATGGGTTATCAATATTTCTGTAAAACACATTCATCCGGGTGGCTGACATGGTAACACTGGGTTTGGTTACCTGGTAAGTTTGTTCAAATTTATAGTCTTTAAAAATACCGTCTGGGGTTTTGTATTTGATCAAACCACTCCATTTAAAAATTCCGGATTCGTTGGTACCTACTTTGTAAACTGCTTTACCATCGGCTACTTCAACCTGGCGACCGTTGATATAAATCTCGGGTTGTTGTGTTGTATCTTCAGCAGCCAGAAAAACTTCTGCTTCATAAGGTTCACCCTGGAAAACAACATTCGAGTTGGCAATTACCCGCGCTCCCAGTTTGTTGAATTTGAATGAACCGGCATCAATCTGAGAATATAGATAGGACAGTATGGTTGACTCAGCATTTTTAATATCAATTTGAGTTTTTGATAAAACGGTTAGAATGGCTGCCATTGGAGTGTTTTCAAAATGCATCGATTCCCAGGTACTTCTTTCCCGGTTCGGATTTCCGGAAACTTTCGGATCTTCGGTTTCCAAAGTGGTTAAAATGGTTTGTTTTAAATCAGGTTCTTCTTCACCTAAAAGATCAACAAGTGAGTTTTTGTAAGCAATAATCTTTTCCTTCAGCTCAAAAGCCTTCTTTTGTTTGATCATATACTCCGATGTCCCGTTAAGGTCATCTTCCTTTTTTACTTCAAGCGTGTCACCTTTTAATGTAATGAGGTTGTAACGTTCCGGGTTATAAGGATTGTCTTCACCAACAGGTTCACTGCCCGAGTAATTAACAAGGTCTTCTTTTAATTGTAGAATATAGTCCTGAATTTCTTTGGAATTTTTCTGGACAATATCTGCTTTTTGTTTCCATTCCTGAACTTTAGCCGGATTTTCAAGATAGGCCTGTTCAAAAGAAGAATACATTTGCTGGTTTTTATTGTTGACAGCTTCCAGCGTGTGAATAAGACTGGCATCAATTAACCGGAAAGCCTGAAGTACTTCGGCTGCAACATTGAGTGCCAGCATTGCTGTCAGCACAATGTACATCATGTTAATCATTTTTTGCCTCGGGGTTTCCGGGCAATTTTTTGCACCCATAGTCTTTCCTGCTTATTTTTTATAACTCATTGCGCCCAGCATATTGCTGTAAATAGTATTCAGCGATTCCAGGTTTTTATTGAGTTGCTCAGCGTTCTCCTTATATTTTTTCAGCTCTTCAACCGACGATACCAATAAACTGTTCATCGCAATCAGGTCTTTACTGAAATTCTGACTTGCCTTAAATTGTTCTTCAGTTCCTTTTAACTGGTTTTCGAAGTTTGCATTTAAGGTTGAAAGATTTGTATTCAGTTTTTGCAGGTTTGCAGAATATTGTTTCGAGGAGTCTTTGATATTTTCAATTTCAGTAGATACCGAAACGCCTGCATTCTGATAAGTTTCAGAAAGTTTTTTACTTGTTTCAGCAATAACGGCGGAGAATTTCTCTCCTGATTTTTGCATGTTTTCTATTGCTTCAACACCCGATTGAGACAACTTCTGTGCTGTATTTGAGTAGGAATCAATTAATGTTCCGACCGATTTGTGAATGGTTGCATTTGCCTTGTTATTGATCTCGGCAAAAGTTTCCATTGATTCTGACGCTGTGCTCAGATTTTTAACATACATATCGGTGGCAAGTGTAGCCGAGGAAATATCACTGATTCCCCTGGCAGTATTACTAAGCGTGTTTAAACCTTTGCCTACCTTATCTAATAATTCCGGGGTCAATTCATTGTTGTCGAAAAGTTCATTAAAGCCGGATTTCCCTTTTTTTCCTATTTTTTCATAGTTGGCTAATTCATAATCTTCGCTTAATTCCGGATAAACTTTTGACCAGTCAGGTATTTCGAGTGGCGGTTCAAATGCTGAAAGAAAGAATATAAATGCCTCCGTTATTAATCCAATTGAAAGCAGAATGCTGGATCCTTTCAGGTGTTCGAGTTTAAACAGAGCACCAACCATAACAATAGCTGCACCCCAGCCATAAACATATCCCATAAAGGTTTTCCACCTTTTTGTCTTGATGAGTTCTCCGATATTCATGGTATTTTCAGTAAGTTAAGTTCAATTGTTAAAATTCTTGTCCGAAAGTTGAACGTACGCAACGAAATCCAACATATGATTTTGTTGTATCCTGGTATTCATAATTACGGGTTGATACCTGGATGAATGATGCAATGTCTTTCCATGAACCACCCCTGATTACTTTGCGTTTCATAACCTGTGGCTCGTCTTCACGGGCATTGTATGTAAATGTCGGATTCAAGTCGCTGAAATAGTTATATCCTGCTTCGTCATAAGCTGTCTCAGTCCATTCAGCAACGTTACCGGACATGTCGTAAATCCCGTATTCATTTGGATCATAACTTCCCACTTTCATGGTGGCAATCCCGCCATCTTCCACATAATTTCCGCGCAACGGCTTAAAATTTGCCAGGAATATTCCTTTTTTATCCCGTGAATAATAGCCTCCCCAGGGATACATAGAAAAATCCTTACCACCTCTTGCTGCATATTCCCATTCCGCTTCGGTCGGAAGACGGTAAGAATGCAATGTGGCTTCTCTTTTAGATGTGAGGTAATCATTTTGAATTTTAGTACGCCAGTTGCAAAATGCCAAAGCCTGTTTCCAGGTAACACCCACAACTGGATAATCGTCGAAGCCCGGGTGCCAGAAATAACGGGTGGCGAGCGGCTCGTTGTATGAATAGGTAAAATCCCTGATCCAGGTAAGCGTATCGGGATAAACATGAACCTGGTCCTGCATAATGAACGATGAACGGTTGGTTATCGGAACCAATTCGCCTTCTGTATTATAAACATTTCCTTCGTATTGCTGGGTTTTAAAATTATAGCTGTTGCTTCTTTTTGCTGCCTGGTGCAAATCGATCCACCAGTAAACATAAACCAGTTTTCTCGAATCAATTTCTTTCTTGCCAAAAAATCTTTCGTTTTCAGGAATAAACAGGTCTTGCATGGCCATTTGAATGTCAGGGTCGCGCCAGTCAATTTTTTCGCGCCAGTTAATGGTGGGTGGATCGACGGGATTTCCCTCACGATCTTCGGTAATAAGATATTCAGGAAATTGTTCTCCTAACATTTTTCTGGCTATCGAATCACGCACCCAGTTTACAAACTGACGGTATTCGTTATTGGTAATTTCTGTATCGTCCATCCAGAAAGCTTCCTGGGTAACGGTTTTTGTCGGAATTCCTGCCGTACTTGCATCCTGGTCGCTGGGACCAATATTGAAACTACCTTTCCTGACATAAACCATCCCATAGGGTTGGGATTCTCTCCATTTTGGTCTGTCCTGAACCCCGACCAATTCACCGTTGCCCGATTTACTGCATCCGGTTACCAGGAACAAACTCCAAAGCACTAAACCAAATAAAACTAGTTTTTTCATCTTTTTGTTAGTCTTTATATCCTATTCAAACTGATTTCAGAATTCCTGCAGCAGTTTGTTTTTGTCAATTTTATAAGAACCTTATACTTTTATATTTCTGGTTTCGGTTTTTCTCAAGGTTTAACGAATAACTGATAAAAATCTCATGTGACCCATATCCGTATGAAGCAAGTTTCGAAATTGTCAGGTCGAATGAGTACCCAAATCGCAATCCGTTCTCCATTTCCATTCCCATCAGCAGTGCAACAGCGTCCTGTAACCTGTATGTTAAACCACCCCAGAAACGATCGTTATAAACAATATTTGCGTTTAAATCCAACTGCCACCCAGCCAGATCGGTTTTAAACAAGAACGAAGGCCGTAACTCAAATAACGGATCGGACATTTTTATATTGTATCCGCCTGTTAAATAGTAGTGCCTTGCAAGATATGCCGTTGCCAAATCGCTGTATTTTAAGTTGGCCTGGTTAAGGTGAGTAACCGAAGCTCCCAGAAAATACTTAGTTGATGACAAATATAATCCAATTCCCATGTCGAGTGCTACCTGGCTTGCTTCACCTTGTGGAATAGCGGGGTCTGAACCTGGCTGTGTGTAAATCCCGAGATCATCTTCGGGGACTTCCCATTCGCCATTAATGTTCTGACTGTAAACACCAAACGATGCTCCGATTCCGAGTTTTCCAAGGCCCACAGTTTTATGGTAAGCATAATTTAAATTTACCTGTGTGTTTTTTGCAAACCCCAGATTATCACTCACAATATTTAAACCAATTCCTCCGGGGGCACCAAAAGCGTCAATTGCAGCATCGGCGCTGAATACCAGTGTAACAGGTGCTCCTTCTCCTCCGGACCATTGGTAACGATTCAAAATAATACCATTTATGGTACCTTCAGTACCTGCATACCCGGGATTTACGCCCAACTTGTAATGCATGTTGTTTGTAAACTGCGGATCCTGCTGGCTAAAGGCTGCTAAATTAACGATTAATAACAAATATAAAAAGGAAAATATTTTTTTCATATGCCTTTAACGATGCAGCTTTTACCGGTATATTCAAATCGCTCAAAGAAATAAAAAATTGTTGTCCGATACAAACTTCTGTTTACTTGTTTGCTTAGAACGCTGGTTTGATTTGATTATTTTACAATTTCGTCAATTTTCTGAATGAATTTCATCCAGATCTCCGGAATTTCATTGTCTGTCGCCTTTATATAATCGTCATTGGTGCAGGCAAAATGAAGCTTTTTTTTATCATAAGTTTCAAATTCCATCCACCATTGTCCGGTTACCGGATTCTTCAGAAAAACCACCGGGTATTCAACTCCTTTCATGTGTACCTGGTATGAAAGCAGTTCTTCGGTCTTATCAGGACCCGCATCACGGTTCTGAAATCCTTCTATAAAATACCAGGCAATTTGTGCTGCAAGTTGCAGTGTTTCAGTTTTTTGATCTTTCTGCGGATCGATCCCGAATAAACCGAATGATTTTATCCGGTTACTCAACCCGGCAAATTTCGAAAGCTGGCAGACTTCCTCACTTCTGAGGCCATTTACTGTTCCGTAAACTGTTCCGGGCGCTTCCGATAATTTCAGTACACTCATGTCAAACGATACAACATCCGAATTCCTGAATACAGGTTCTGAGTTATTAACATTGTCGCGGATATTTCCCAGCCTGATATGTTGATTAATTCCCTGTGTTTTTGCAAAATGAGCATGCGGAACAAAGTGGCTTTGGTATCCAATCAGGTTAAATTGAAAAATTTCCGGGTTTGAATTAAAAATTGAAGAAAGATAATTTCCGGCACCAGTGGTTTCACGTCCTTTTTTAATATCGAGGACTGAATCGATTACTGTGAGAGAAAAGAACTTCTGGTTCTGAAAAGCTTCGCAAATGCCCAGTGTTAAATCCTGACTTCCTCCCAAAACGATAGTAACAATTTTTAATTCGTTAAAGTAGTCAATAATATCTCTGATTGCCTGGTAATTGCCTTTCAAACTCACTGCCGGTTTCAGGTTCCCGAAATCGACGATGTTTATTTTTGCACCCGTGTTGGCAAGCTGGTAAAGTTCAGTCCTGATTTTGTCGGGAATATTCGAAATTTCAGAAGTTTTTGCCGAACTGTTAAACGGAGCACCAATAATGGCAATCTGTAAATTACGGATATTAACAGGATTCAGAGAAACGGTGTTTTTTTCGATGATTGCACCCAGCGTGTGTTTCCAGTTTAGCGGTCCCTGGTTCTGATATTTACTGAAATCAACCGGCTCGAAATAAAAACGAATGTCCATTTTTCAAAGTTTTGATTGCAAAATAAGAGGCAAATGTTGTTTCACCTGCCTCTTTCGTAATTTATTTTTTTGTTCTTTTTGGTTTTGTTTCCGGTGCCTGACCAATAATTTTCATGCAATCTTCATATGTCAGTTTTTCGGCTTCAGTTTTCTTCGGAATTTTATAATTCTGTTTTTTAAACGAAATGTACGGTCCCCATCTGCCGTTCAGAATTTTCACCTCCGGGTTTTCATCAAAAATCCGGATTACTGCTTTATCGTCTTTATCACGTTTTGCATGAATCAGTTCAACAGCTCTTGGCAGGTCAACTGTATATGGATCATCGCTTTTCCCGAGAGAAATAAACTTGTTGTCGTGTCTGATGTATGGGCCGAAACGGCCTGTTCCCACCACCACTTTTTTGCTTTCGAATTCGCCTAGTTCGCGTGGAAGTTTAAAAAGTTCAAGCGCTTCTTCCAGTGTAATACTTTCGAGGAGCTGTCCTGATTTCAGACTTGAAAACTGTGGCTTTTCTCCTTCGCCATCTGCCGAGGCTTCTCCCAGCTGGGCAATTGGGCCAAAACGGCCTATTTTTACCGAAACCTGTTTGCCGGTTGCCGGATCGATTCCCAGGATTCTTTCACCTTTCGAACGCTCCGAATTTTGCAATGCGTTTTCAACCTTTGAGTGGAATGGTTGATAAAACTCGTCGATTACGTCGTTCCAGATTCTTTTTCCTTCGGCTATCTCATCAAACTCTTCTTCAACTTTTGCGGTGAAATTGTAATCCATGATCTGCTCGAAATTTTCAGAAAGATAATCGGTTACAACCATGCCAATGTCGGTGGGGAAGAGTTTTCCTTTTTCAACGCCGGTTATTTCAACGTTGTTTTTCTCGGTGATTTTGCCATTTTTTAAGGTTAGGATATCAAAGGGACGCTCAGTGCCTGGCCGGTCTTCCTTCACTACATAATTCCGGTTTTGAATGGTAGTGATGGTTGGTGCATATGTTGATGGCCTGCCAATTCCCAGTTCTTCGAGTCTTTTAACCAGTGAAGCTTCTGTATAACGCGGTGGCTTTTGTGTAAACCGGCGAGTGGCAGTTATCGAATTCATTTGTAGCCTGTCGTTTGCTTTCAGCGGCGGAATAATTTCATCACTGCCGTTATCACCTTTTTCATCATCGGTCGATTCCATGTAAACTTTCAGAAACCCGTCGAATATTAACACTTCACCGGTGGCAATAAACTTTTCCCTGTCGTTAGAAATTCCGATTGTTACCTGTGTTTTTTCAAGAATGGCATCAGCCATTTGCGAGGCAATTGTGCGCTTCCAGATCAGTTCGTATAAACGTTGTTCCTGGCTGGTTCCGTCAACGGTTTCCTGCGACATGTAGGTGGGGCGGATGGCTTCGTGCGCTTCCTGTGCACCTTTGCTGGTGGTTTTGTATTTTCTGATTTGAACGTAATCCGGACCGTGCAGTTCCTCAATTTTCTGTTTGGCCGTATTAATAGCCAGCGACGAAAGATTCACCGAGTCGGTTCGCATGTAGGTTATTTTTCCGCTTTCGTACAAACGCTGGGCAACACTCATGGTTTGCGAAACCGAAAATCCCAGTTTACGGCTTGCCTCCTGTTGTAAGGTGGAAGTGGTGAAGGGTTTTGCAGGTGTTCTTTTTCCCGGTTTTTTCACCACATCTTCCACTGTAAATTCAGCGGTTTTACATCTTTCGAGAAACTTTTCCGCTTCTTCACGAGTCAAAAACCGGGTGGAAAGTTCCGCTTTCAGTTCGGTGGTTTTTCCATCTTTTTCGGTTACCGAGAAAATTCCAACAACCCTGTAAAACGATTCGGTTTTAAAGTTGGTGATTTCTCTTTCGCGCTCAACAATTAACCTGACTGCCACAGATTGAACCCGGCCAGCAGACAACGATGGTTTTACTTTTTTCCAGAGAACCGGCGAAACTTCAAAGCCCACAATGCGGTCGAGAACACGGCGCGCCTGCTGGGCATTTACGAGGTTTATATCGATATCGCGGGGATTTTCAACAGCTTTTATAATGGCATCTTTGGTGATTTCGTGAAAAACGATGCGTTTTGTGTTGGTGGAATTTAGTTTCAGCACTTCTTTTAAATGCCAGGCAATGGCTTCCCCCTCGCGGTCTTCATCGGAAGCCAACCAAACCATTTTTGCTTCGGCTGCCATTTTTTTCAGATCGGCGACAATTTTCTTTTTATCAGCCGAAACCACATATTTGGGTAAGTAGTTCTTTTTTATATCGATACCAAAATCTTTCTTTTCCAGATCACGGATGTGACCCATGCTGGAGGTTACTGTAAAATCTTTCCCTAAAAATTTTTCGATGGTTTTCGCCTTGGCCGGCGACTCAACAATTACCAGGTTTTCGTACATGCTTTTTTGAAAATTTTTGCAAATTAAAGCAAATCAATTGCTAAGTTCAAAATTTATCTCACTATTTTTTGATTTCTATATAATTGAAAATGATGTTTTTATTTTTATTTAAAATAAAAACACAATCAATCATAACCACTTAAATCGTTGCTCCGATGGGAGAATCGTATATCTTTGCCACAGCATTTTAAGTGGCAGATTCATGCAGAATTCAAACAGTAATTTCAGAAAATACATCAAGTGGTTTTGGGGATTGGTAACAGGATTTGTAGTGTTTATATTCCTGTTTTTCTTTCTGTTATCAAAAGGTATCATTGGTTTCATGCCGAGTTTCGAGGAGCTTGAAAACCCGAGAAATGTTTTGGCTTCTGAAATGATTTCAGCCGATGGTAAAATCCTCGATAATTATTTTATCCGCGAAAACCGTTCATATGTTGCCCACAACCAGATTCCGCAACATTTGATTGATGCACTCGTTTCAGCCGAAGATGCCCGTTTTTACAGGCATTCGGGAATTGACCTGCGGGGTTTGATGCGGGTGTTTAAAGGAATTATTTTTCTTGATTCAAGTGCTGGCGGTGGCAGTACCATCAGTCAGCAGCTTGCCAAAATGCTCTTTCCGAGAGGTGAACGGCTGAGTAAACCAGCACTCGTAATCCGTAAATTCAAGGAATGGATTATTGCTGTGAAACTTGAGCGGAGCTACACAAAAGACGAGATCATTCTTATGTATCTCAATAAATACGACTACCTGAACAATGCGGTGGGAATTAAATCGGCAGCACAGGTTTATTTCAGTATTCCGCCCGATTCGCTGCAGATGCACCAGGCTGCCATGTTGGTGGGAATGGCCAAAAACTCATCGCTTTACAACCCGGTCCGGCGCCCCGAAATGGTGCTCGAACGCCGCAATGTGGTGATCAACCAGATGGAGAAATATGGTTACATTACAAAAGAACAGCGTGATTCACTGAAACAGCTTCCTCTTGATCTGAAATACAGCAAGGTGGATTTTAAAACCGGGCCGGCGCCCTATTTGCGCGAATATCTGCGACTGGCACTTACCGCCAAAAAGCCCGATCCGGCGAATTATGCTTCCTGGCAACAACAGAATTATACCGAGGATTTGAATGAGTGGGAAACCAACCCTTTGTACGGCTGGTGTAATAAAAACCTGAAAGCCAATGGCGAACCTTATGATATTTATGCCGATGGTTTGAAAATTTACACGACCATCGACTCGCGGATGCAGAAATATGCCGTGGAAGCCGTTGAACAACACCTGCGTTACGATATTCAGCCCATGTTTGACGGAAGCATGAAAGACCTGAAAAATCCGCCTTTTGCCAATAATATGACAGGTGAAGAAACTGAGGCGCTGCTTGACCGTACCATGCGGCAAACCGAAAGATACCGGGTATTGAAAAACGCAGGTAAATCAAAAGATGAAATCAAAGCTATTTTTAACCAGCCTGTTGAAATGACTGTTTTTTCATGGAGTGGTAAAATCGATACGTTGATGTCACCCATGGACTCGATAAAATGGTACCTGCGGTTTTTCCGTTCGTCGTTTATGGCCATGGAACCCGAAAGTGGCAAGGTGAAAGCTTATGTGGGTGGACCTGATTATACCTATTTTATGTATGATATGGTGAAAACCGGGAAACGCCAGGTGGGCTCAACTGTAAAACCATTTTTGTACACCCTGGCGATGCAGAATGGTTACACGCCCTGTACAAAGGTTCCGTTTGTAAACCAGCAGTTTCAGCAACCCGACGGTTCGATTTATGAACCCAAAGACTCGGAAGGCGGTGGCGACGAAATGGAAGGGAAATTGGTAACACTGAAATGGGGACTTGCCAACTCGAAAAACCGTATTTCGGCGTGGGTGATGAAACAATTCAGTCCGCAGGCAGTGGTGGAAGTGATGAAACGATTGGGAATATACAGTCCGATTGACCCGGTAAATTCGATGTTTTTGGGAACTTCCGATGTCACATTGTACGAAATGGTGGGTGCATTCAATACATACAACAATCTCGGGGTTTTTGTGAAACCGTATTTTGTGACCCGCATCGAAGACCGTTATGGGAATGTGATTGCCTCGTTTACTCCTGAAAGAAGAGAGGCGATTGATGAACAAACTGCCTACCTGATGCTGAATATGTTGCAGGCCGTGATCAACGAAGGAACCGGTGGCCGTTTACGCGGACCGCGTGAATACGGGCAATTTAGGATGCCGATTGCCGGAAAAACCGGAACAACCCAAAATCACTCCGACGGCTGGTTTATTGGAACAACTCCGGTTTTAACAGCCGGCGTGTGGACAGGCGCTGAATTGAGAAGTATCCATTTCCGCTCGCTGCAGTCGGGGCAGGGTGCCAACCTGGCTTTACCCATCTGGGGCTGGTTCTTTAAAAAAGTATTGGCCGACTCAACACTGGGAATCACCGAAGAAATGCAATTCCGAAAACCACAATATTTCAATATTAACCTGAATTGCGAAGATGAGGATCTGAAAAAATCGAACAAGGAGGCTGACGATTTCTTTTAGGAGATAATTGATTGAGAATCTATTCTTCAGATGTTTTGAACCGAAATTCCAATATTCAGGACTAATCTACCAAAAGTTCTTTAATGGTCATTTTAACCTGATTTATTTCTTTCTCTGACAACATATCAAGTATTTTAATAACTCTTTGTTTATCAATTGTTCTGATCTGATCAAGTACAACCCAGCCTTTTTTATGATCATGTTTTACTTCTATTCTGGTTGGATAACTTCTTGACTGACTTGTCATGGGAGCAATAATAATTGTCTGTAAATATTTGTTCAACTCATCAGGAGAAATAATCACACATGGGCGGGTCTTTTTTATTTCGGCACCAATGGTTGGATCAAGATTGACTAATATTATCTGATATTGTTTTAGCTCCATTCTTCAAAACTTTCATCTTCGAAAACATCGGTCATTAAAATCTTGTCATCTCCATTGTCGTGCATTTTTTTAAATGCTTTTTCCCATCCTTTTCTGGGAACAGTTTTTGGCTTGATGATGATATATCCTTTTTCCAGGATCAATTCAACGGTATCACGGATATTGTATTTCTCAATAAGTGTCTTACTAAGTCTGATTCCTTTTGAGTTCCCAATTTGTACTACTGATAAATCCATATATTTTTAATAAAATGTAATCACAAAGTTATTACATTAATGAATTTTTACAAGCGCTTTGCAAAATTGTTTAAGAGAAGGACACTTTTATCCCCGAACCTTTTTTAAAACCTATTCTCCTTTATTTTTTCAAACTGAAGACTTTCAAACGGGCGACTTTTTGATTCTTTTGCCGGATAGCCCACTGTTACAGCACACAAAACCCGATAATTTTCAGGAATACCCAGCAATTCGCGGACGTATTGTTCCGAAGTAACCGTTTCGCTGTGCATCCGGTAATGAAAATGAATCCAGCAACTGCCCAATCCCAGCGAGTGCGCCGTGAGCTGCAAAATGATGGCGGCAATCGAACAATCTTCCACCCACGCATCATTCACCGTTTCATCTGCACAGAAAACCACTGCCAGCGGCGCAGTTTCCAGAGGGCTGGTTCCCGAGTTTTTAGCCACCTTCAGTTTTAGTATCGTTTCTTTTTCATCAATAAAAATAAACTGCCACGGATTGATGCCTTTCGACGACGGCGAGCGCAAAACTGCCTCTTTCAGAATTTCAATTTTGTCAGCCTCAACAGGCTGTTCGGTGTATTTTCTGATGCTGCGGCGAGTGCGTAAAAGTTCGATCATGATTTTCGGTTTTTAGCGGGTAAAAATAGTCTGTGCTTTTTTGAATACAAAGTTTTTCTAATTTCAAACAAAAAATTTAATCTGAAACCAATGAAGACCATCCGCGTCCTTTTATTCTTTGTCGCATTTTATAGTTTCTCGTGCACAAACAACCAGTTTTACACGATGGACGACTTTGCAAAAGTCTCCAAAACCGATGCGCATTACCACATTTATTCCGATGGAAATGGTTCGTTGGAGCAGGCGCAGAAAGACAATTTCAGCTTGTTGGCGATCAATACCTTTTCTGAAGGTTGTGAGCATGTTTTCAAAGTGCAGCAGGTTTCGGAAAACCTGGAAAAACAATATCCGCAGAATTTTGATTTTGCGGCCACTTTTTGTCTTGATGGCTGGGACGATTCGCTGTGGGTTGAAAACACGATTGCCTGGCTCGACAGTTGCATTGCCGGTGGCGCTGTGGCGGTAAAAGTGTGGAAAAATATCGGGATGGAATTCCGCGACAAAGACAGTACGCTGATTATGATTGACGATCCGAAGTTCGATCTGGTTTTCCTGTTTCTGAATGAAAAGAAAGTCCCGCTGGTGGGGCATTTGGGCGAGCCCAGAAACTGCTGGCTCCCGTTGAATGAAATGACCAGCCGAAACGACAGCAGCTATTTTGCCTGGCACCCGGAATATCACATGTTTCTACATCCCGAATTTCCTTCGTACGAAGAACAGATGGCAGCCCGCGACAGGATGCTGGACAAAAATCCCGGGCTTGTTTTTATCGGGTGCCACCTGGCCAGTATCGAATGGAATGTGGACACGCTGGCTACCTGGCTCGAAAAATATCCAAACACAGCGGTTGATCTGGCTGCCCGGATGGGGCAATTGTATTTTCAAACCCGCGATGACAGGGAAAAAGTGCGCAACTTCTTTATTAAATACCAGGACCGGATTTTATACGGAACCGACATTATTGACAGCGGGCAGGAAAAGGAACAGTTTCAGCAACAGATTCACCAAACCTGGCTCCGCGACTGGGAATATCTTGTAACGGATCATACCATGACAAGCCCGCTGATAAAAGGCGAATTCAAGGGTTTGCAACTGCCCAAGGAAGTGATTGACAAAGTTTACAGGCTGAACACAGAAAAGTGGTATAATCTGAAATAGAAAAGCTGGCATCTCAGGTAAAAGATGCCAGCTTTTTTTGATCGCTGATTTCGAAATATTGTGAAATGCCGGTTATTTCAACCCGCTTCTTTTCAGCAGTGCATCCACAGTGGGTTCCTGTCCGCGGAAACGTTTGTAAAGTACCATCGGGTCTTCGGTGCCGCCTTTTTCAAGGATATTTTCGCGGAACGATTTGGCCACTGCTTTATTAAACAAGCCTTTTTCCTTGAAAACACTGAAAGCGTCGGCATCCAGCACTTCGGCCCATTTGTAGCTGTAATAGCCAGCCGCGTAGCCACCGGCAAACAGGTGTCCGAACTGGACGCTCATGCAAACCTCCGGAATAACCGGGAAAATACGGGTTTTCGACCAGGCGTTTTCTTCAAAGGTTTTTACACTCCCGGTGAAAGGCTGTTCAAGCGTGTGCCAGGCCATGTCCATGTACCCAAAACTCAATTGGCGGATGGAGAGATAACCAGCCTGGTAGTTTTGTGCATCCACAATTTTCTTTACCAATTCAGCCGGAATTTTGGCGCCGGTCTGGTAATGCACGGCAAACCTGTCTAAAAACTCTTTTTCCACAGCCCAGTTTTCCATAATCTGCGAGGGCAGTTCCACAAAATCGCGGTAAACATTGGTTCCTGAGAGTGTGGCGTAAGTTGAGTTGGCCAGCATTCCGTGCAGTGCGTGGCCAAATTCGTGCATAAAAGTTTCCACTTCGTCGAAAGTCAGGAGCGCCGGTTTGGTTGAAGTCGGGCGGGTGAAATTCATCACAATGGTGATGTGTGGCCGCGAATCCAAACCGTTTTCTTTCCACTGTCCCTTGAAATCGTTCATCCAGGCGCCGCCCTGTTTCCCGGCCCGCGGATGAAAATCGGCATACAAAACAGAAAGGAATTTGCCGTCGGCATCAAACACTTCGTAAGGAATCACCTCTTTGTTGTAAACCTGAATTTCAGTATTTGGTTTGAATGTGATTCCGTACAATTCGGTGGCAAGCCCGAAAACTCCGTCAATCACTTTGTTCAGTTCAAAATAAGGTTTCATCATTTCGTCATTCAGATCGAATTTTTCCACCTTCAGTTTTTCACTGTAATAAGCCCAGTCCCAAGGCATGATTTCGCCAGTAAAACCACTTTTTTGAGCAAAAGCCTGCACTTCGGCTTTTTCAGCCAATGCAGTTTTATAGGAAGCTTCGTATAAATCGTCGAGTAATTTGTAAACATTGGCGGGTTTTGCTGCCATTCGGCGCTCAAGTGCGTATTCAGCATAGTTTTTATAACCGAGCAGTTTTGCCATTTCAAGACGAAGCGCCGCTATTTTCTCCACATTTTGCTGGTTATCTAACTCATTGTTTTTGAATGCCCGCGAACCGTAAGCAATATACATCTCTTTCCGAAGATCGCGGTTGTCGGCGTATTTCATAAAAGGGAGGTAACTGGGCATGTTGAGTGTGAAAACCCAGCCGGTTTTGTTTTTTTCCTTTGCCAGTCCGGCAGCGGCTTCCAGCGTACTTTCGGGAAGTCCGGCCAGCTTCGTTTTGTCGGTGATATTCAGCTCAAAACTGTTTGTTTCTTTCAGCAGGTTTTCGTTAAAATTCAGCGAAAGTTTTGAAAGTTCGGTGCTGATTTCGCGGAATCTTTGTTTTTGTTCTTCGGTGAGACTGGCGCCCTGTCGGATAAAACTGAAATAAGTGGATTCGAGCAACATGGCCTGTTCCGGGTTCAATTTCAGGTTGGCACGGTTGTAATACAGATAGTTCACTCTTTCGAACAATTTCGGATTGAGTGTGATATCATTCTGAAATTTGGTGAGCAACGGCGAAACTTCTTGTGCAATTTTCTGCAACTCTTCATTGGTTTCCGAACTCATTAAATTAAAGAATACGCCGGCGGTTCGGTTCAGCAATCTGCCTGAACGGTCAAGCGCTACGATGGTATTTTCAAAAGTCGGTTTACCCAAATCGCCTGCAATCTGTTCAATTTCAGCTTCTCCCTGTTTGATGGCTTCCTGAAAGGCCGGGATAAAATGTTCGTTTTTGATTTCGTTAAAAGGCGCTGTTTGGTGCGGTGTGTTGAAATCTTTTAACAGCGGGTTATTCTGTGCGGTGGTTACTTCAGAAATTGTCGTCATAATAATTAATAGTGCAATTAATACTTTTCTCATTTTAATCTGATTTTAAAAATATGTTCCATTTGTAATAAAATGATATGGTACATTACAAAAAATGAAGTGAGATTGTTCAGGAGACGAAATATTTTAAGTTATTTTTTTCGTTTGTTTTTCTTCTTTTCAACGGTCCAGCCAAACTTGCCGATGCGTTTGCCAATTCCATAATAATGGCCGTGGCTGTAAACAAGTGGCGCGGCTTTGGCAAAACTGAAAGCCTGTTCTTCGTTGAGGTATTCCTCGTCAACCGAAACCGAAACGACATCGGCAACAAACATGTGGTGAGTTCCCAGTTCAACGATATTTTTCACCTTGCATTCAATATTCACCGGCGATTCAAAAATGATGGGCGCCTTCACCACTTTGGCTGGTGCGGGAGTGAGGTTCATCTCTTTCCATTTGTTGTATTTCCGGCCCGAATTGCAACCACACCAGTCGGTGGCTTTGGCCTGTTTTTCGGTGGTGAGGTTGATTACAAATTCGCCGGTTCGCTTGATGATTTCGTAGGAATGCCGCCCCGGACGCACCGAAATGTAACACATCGGTGGGTCGCTGTTGATAGTCCCCGTCCACGCAATGGTAATAATATTATATTCCTCGGGAGTTTCGCCGCAACTGACCATCACCGCCGGAAGCGGGTAAATAATCGTACCGGGTTTCCAGTAGGTTTTTGCCATGAAATATCAGTTAATCAACCGGGTCTTTCCAGTCGCCGTTATCGCGGATCAGTTGCTCCAGTTCTTCAACGGCATTTTCGAAAAGAATATGGCGTTTCACCGGGTGCAATCCTTTGTAAAGTGCAACCTTGTTGCTGCCGGTTCCCACAAAACCGTAATCCACGTCGCCCATTTCGCCGGGCCCGTTTACCACGCAACCCATGATCCCGATTTTCAGGTGGTCGAGATGTTTGAAATGTTCCTTGATTTTAAGCGTTGTTTCGTGCAAATCGAAAAGCGTGCGGCCACAACCGGGGCATGATACAAATTCGGTTTTCGACATGCGCATGCGGCTGGCCTGTAAAATACCGAAACTCAGATCTTTCAGTTCGGTGAAAGTGATGTTTTCGTTGTCGTTTGAAAGACAGATTCCATCGCCATAACCGTCGATAAAAAGACATCCGAGATCAGCGGCAGCTTTTATCTGTAAATCTTCGAGCAGGCTTTCATTATATCTGCGGTACAAAACAACCGGCACTTTCCAGATGTGTGTTTCCAATGTCATAAAGAAAGCGCGGAGTTCAGCCATCGGGTTTTTATTGAAACTTTCGAGAATCAGTACGGTTTTGCGGGTGTTTTTCAGTTTTGTAATAATTTCGGGGTGCATGTCCATAAACCGGTCGAATTCCATTTTATCGGTGCGGATAAATTTCATTCGTCCCCAGCGTGTGCTTTCAAAAAGGTATTCTTCCAACGAAATAATCGGATATTCTTCACCTTTGATATCCAGAATTTTATTACCCGAAAGGAAATAATCGGGAAGCAGTTTGCCACGGATCGGGATCATTTCGCTGAGTGTGCGGTCTCCCAAATCGGCAATTACCACCGGAATCTGTTTGCCGCCCATATTCAGTACAGGCCGTGTTGAACGTCTTTCGTACTCAAACGGATTTACCTGTCCGATCATCGGCGCGGTTATCGGCTGGTGGTTCTGGTAGCTTTTAAAATGATTGACCAGTTTGGTGGCCACCGGAATTTCGCGAATCGGACTTTCGGTCAGTGAAACACGCACAGTGTCGCCAATTCCGTCGCCCAACAGAGCGCCAATTCCAACGGCCGATTTAATTCTTCCGTCTTCACCTTCACCTGCTTCGGTTACACCGAGGTGTATCGGGAACATCATGTCTTCGAGCCGCATTTTATAGTTCAGTAACCGAACCGTGTAAACCATCACGCGTGTGTTGCTGGCTTTTATCGAAACCACAACATTATTGAAGTTCACTTTTTTACAGATTCTCAGGAATTCAAGCACCGATTCTGCCATTCCCGAAGGAGTGTCGCCATAGCGGCTCATCACCCGGTCTGACAGTGAACCGTGATTGGCACCGATTCTCAATGCTGTATCCGTTTTCTGAAGCATTTCCAGAAATGGGATGAACTGTTCTTCAATCTTGATCAGTTCCTGTTTATATTCATCATCAGAATATACTTTGTTTTTGAAAAGCGCTCTTTTATCGTAAAAGTTTCCGGGATTGATTCTGACTTTTGAAATGCTTTTGGCTGCAATTTCAGCGAGCTTCGGGTTAAAATGAATATCACCGATTAACGGAGTATTGTACCCGCGGTTTACCAGTTCATCCTTGATGTTTTTGATGTTTTCGGCATCATAAATTCCTTTTACCGTCATCCGCACATAATCAGCTCCTGCTTTTGCCAGTTTTATCACTTGCTCCACAGTCGATTCTGTATCTTTTGTATCGGTGTCGGTCATCGATTGTATCCTGATTGGATTGTTGCCGCCAACCGGTACACCACCAATAATCACTTCCCACGTTTTTTGCCGTTCAAAACGGGTCAAATCCTCAATATAATTGAAATGCCTATCTTTCATTTTGTTAACTTGCTATAGCTGTGTGCAAATTTAGTCTAATGGTTTAAATATAAAAAGAATAGACTATTTTTGTTTTCCATTTTAAATATATGAGCGTAGAAATAAGGCAGATAACTAAATTATTTGGAAAGCAAAAAGCGCTGGATGAGGTCAGTTTTTCCATAAAAAGAGACGAATTGGTCGGTTTTTTAGGTCCGAACGGTGCCGGAAAATCGACGCTGATGAAAATAATCACCGGATTTTTGCCTGCCGATAGTGGTGAGGTTTGGGTTGAAGGTGTAAAAACCGGTCCCGATAATCTCGAAATCAGAAAAAATATTGGTTACCTGCCCGAACATAATCCGCTTTATACTGATTTGTATGTGCGCGAATTTCTCGAAATCACTGCCGGGTTTTATCATCTGAAAAATATAAAACAAAGGGTTGCTGAAATGATCGATCTCACAGGGCTGGGCGACGAACAACACAAAAAAATCCGGGCACTTTCAAAAGGTTACCGGCAGCGCGTGGGGCTGGCACAAGCGCTGATTCACAATCCGCCGGTGCTGATCCTGGATGAACCCACCACCGGCCTCGATCCTAATCAATTGGAGGAAATCAGGCAGGTAATCCGCAACATCAGCCGCGAAAAAACAGTGATGCTTTCGTCACACATCATGCAGGAAGTGGAAGCTGTCTGTTCGCGTGTGATCATCATCAATAAAGGGAAAATTGTGGCCGACGGCGCGATTGATGAAATAAAAAGCGGCAGAATCAACCGCAGTCAGGTAGTGATTGCCGAATTTTCAAGTACTGTAAAAGAAGAACAATTGTTGGCAATAAAAGGAGTGAAAAAAGCTGGTCTTAACGAAAAGTTTTGGGAGCTTGAATCAAGCGGTGAAACAGATATTCGTCCGGCTATCTTTGATTTTGCTGTGAAAAATAAACTGGTACTGCTAACTCTCAGCGAAAAACAGCAAAATTTGGAAAGCGTGTTTCATGCGGTGACACAAAAGGAAACACGCTGAAAATGATTTTATATGTACATTGAATAT
>CAZXVT010000053.1:0-24451 GCA_964644015.1 uncultured Maribellus sp. | reverse complement strand
CCTTTCAGTTATTATTCCTGTGGCTGAAAATTGACACCAAAAACAAAATTGCACCCTGGCTTTTTGGTTTACAATTTCTGTTTTTCCTGATTTTATATCTCATTTTTAATTGAACAACTTGATTTTAAAGGCAAAACATAATATCATTATCTATCCGTTTTTCAAATTTTATTCGGTTTGGAAAACAAAGCTGAATTTTAATCCTGTCGAAATCAGGGGAAAAATTCTGCAAAAGGATTTGCCTGTACTTTTGCTTTCAAACCACTCAACCTGGTTCGACGGCTTCTGGGCTGAATATGTGAACCAGAAAATTTTCAGCCGCAAATTTCATTTCATGATGCTTGAGTCGCAATTGCGCAGGTACTGGTTTTTTAATTATTGCGGTGGTTTTTCGGTAAGAAAAAATTCGAGAAGTTTATTTGAAACAATTGGTTACACTGCTGAATTACTCACCGATCCCGGGAACATCGTGTTAGTTTTTCCGCAGGGCGAAATTCAGTCGATCCACAACCAGACAATCAGGCTTGAAAGAGGGGCAGAACTGATTCTGAATAAATTGCAAAACCAGGTACAGGTTGTTTTTCTTGTTTCACTCACCGACTTTTACTCAAGTGAAAAACCTTGTCTGCGCCTGTATTTGCAGGAATACAACGGAGATGATTACACCACAAAAACGCTGGAAAGTGCTTTTGCCGGTTTTTACAATGAGTGTATCGGACAACAAATACAGGAGGCAAAATGATTGTTATTGCCAATGTCATACTGATTTTTACTGCATTGCAACTGCTGATTGCATTTTCAAACCTTGTTTTCAATCAAAAATTGAAACGGCCTGAACCTGCCGGAAATCCTTTGATTTCGGTACTTATTCCGGCCCGAAACGAAGAAAAAAACATCGGCAACCTGCTGAATGACCTGATTTCGCAGGATTATCAAAATATCGAAATCCTTGTTTTTGATGATGAATCAACCGACAAAACATCCATTATCGCCCATGAATTTTCAGTAAAAGATAACCGGGTGAGAATTCTATATTCGGAAGGTCTTCCTGAAAGCTGGCTGGGGAAAAATTTTGGCTGCCATACTCTGGCGCAGGCTGCAACAGGGGAATACCTGCTTTTTTTAGATGCCGATGTCAGGATTGCAAATGACATGATTCCGAAGATGATCAGTTTTGCCGGAAAATCCAAACTGGGTCTGGTGTCAGTGTTCCCGCAACAAATTATACAAAGTGCAGGTGAAAAAGCAACCATTCCGGTGATGAATTACATTTTACTGACTTTGCTTCCGTTAATCCTGGTCAGAAAAAGTCATTTTCCTTCAATAGCCGCTGCCAACGGGCAATTCATGTTTTTTAACACCGATATTTATCGCGCTACCTGGCCTCACAAAAAAATGAAGTCGGATAAAGTGGAGGATATAAAAATTGCGCGCTGGTACAAAACCCAAAAAATAAAAATTGCCTGCCTTGCATCTGAAAAAAGTGTGAGTTGCCGGATGTACAATGGTTTTGGTGAAGCAATGCACGGATTCTCAAAAAATGTTACCCAGTTTTTTGGCAATTCATTTACAATTGGTATTCTTTTCTGGTTGGTTACAACACTCGGTTTTATTCCTGTTTTGCTCTCGTATGGCATTGCTGAAGTTGGAATGTACGTTTTAGCTGTTTTGCTGATCAGGATTTTTGTTTCAAAAGCAAGCAACCAAAATATCATAATCAACCTTGAATATCTGATTCCCCAGCAATTATCGCTTTTCCTGTTTTTATCAAAAGCGCTTTTTAACCGTTTTCAAAATCATTACGAATGGAAAGGCCGAAAAATATAGTATTTACACTTTTACTCATGTTTCTGTTTTTTCATGCAACGGCATCCTTCAAAACAGAAATTTACAAGTCATTCATCAGCAACGACATGAGCCGGTGGAAAAAAGTCATCGACAAAATGAATCTCATTCAGCCACGAACCGATGAACTCAGGCTCGAATTGCTGAATTACCAGTATGGATACATCGGGTTTTGCATTGGCAATAAACAACCTGCCGAAGCAAAAAAATACCTCGTGCTGGCTGAGGAAAACCTCGCATTTTTTGAGAAATCAGGGAAAAATCCTTCGTTGATGTACGCCTATAAATCGGCATTTTATGGTTATAAAGTCGGACTGAATAAAATACAGGCTCCGTTTCTGGGGCCTAAAAGTGTTGAATTTGCAAAGACCGCAATCGCTTTGGATGATAAAAATCCTTATGGTTATATTCAGATTGGCAATGCCGAATTTTATATGCCCGAAATTTTTGGCGGATCCAAAAAAAAGGCGCTTGAGTTTTATCTGAAAGCCGAAAAACTGATGTTGCATACACCCGGAAATATTCCGAATGACTGGAATTATCTGAGTTTGCTGGTAATGATTGTTCAATGTTACAAGGAATTAAAACAATACCAAATTGCTGAACTATACTGCGAAAAAGCCCTGAAAACCGAACCTGAGTATTTGTGGGTGAAAATCGACTTACTTCCAAAAATTAAAAACTTAATAAAGAATCAGTAATGAGTAAAAAAGTATTGATAACAGGAGCCGGCATTGGTGGATTGGCCACTGCTTTGCGTCTTGCCAAAAAAGGTTTTGATGTGGAGATTGTGGAGAAAAACAACCAGGCTGGTGGTCGTTTAAACCAAATCAAAAAAGACGGTTTTACGTTCGACACAGGACCCAGCTTCTTCAGCATGTCATACGAATTTGAAGAATTTGCGCGAGATTGCGGCATTCAGCTTCCCTTTAAATATTACAGTCTCGATCCGTTGTATTCGGTTCATTTCAGCGATAATCCCAGGGTTTTTCATTTGTACAAAGACCTTGATAAACTGGCAGCCCAGTTTGATGGGATTGAACCTGATTTCAAATCAAAAATGGAGAAATACCTCAAAAAATCGGGCCGCCTTTTTCACGACACGGTTGATCTTGTTATCAAAAACAACTTCGATTCGTATCTGGAATATATTCTGACCCTGATGCGGGTGAATCCGGTACATATTCCGGTGCTTTTCCGGAATTTCTGGCAACAGGTAAATCAGTATTTTGATTCAGGTGAAGCACGGCAGATTATTTCACTGGTGGCATTTTTTCTGGGCCGGACTCCATTCGATACCATGTCAGTTTATACCCTGCTTTCGTACACCGAGTTTAAACACGACGGCTATTATAATGTGGAAGGTGGAATGTACGAGATTGTAAAAGGATTTCTGAAAGAGCTGGAAAAAGAAAAGGTAAAAATCAACTATAATGTTGAAATCAACGATTTCTCGGCCAACCCGCAAAAACTTGAAGCATTGACAGATTCAACCGGCAGGCAATGGAAAGCCGATATTTTCCTGGTAAATGCCGATGCAGCGGTTTTCAGAAACAAAGTTTTTAAACATGCTGCATTTTCTGATCAGAAAATGGCAAAAAAAAGCTGGACAATGGGATACCTGACTTTTTACCTGGGTATAAAATGCAAGCTCCCGCAGGTAAATCACCATAATTATTATCTCGGTTCGAATTATGTGGAATATGCCGGAAACATTATGCAAAATCCGGGAACACTTGAAAAACCTTATTACTACGTAAATGTAGTTTCGAAACACAATCCTGAATGTGCTCCCGAGGGTTGCGAAAGTCTCTTTTTTGTTTGTCCGGTGCCAAATCTTTTGTTCAAGCCCGACTGGAGCGACCGCGATGCCATTGTTAGCAGCATCATTTCCGACTTTTCGCAGAGAATCGGTAAAAATATTGAGCCGGAAATTGTGTCGAAAACAATTTACACACCCGAAGATTGGGAAAGCAGGTTTAATCTTTACAAAGGCAGCGGTCTCGGACTTTCGCACAATATGGACCAGATCGGGGCTTTCCGGCCTGCCAATTTTGACGAAAAATATAAAAATGTGTTTTACGTGGGGGCTTCCACGTTACCCGGAGCCGGAATTCCGATGGCAATCATTAGTTCTAAACTGGCAGCAGAAAGAATTGTGGATTACAGTAAAAATAAACTATGATAAAAGAAAAACCTGCAAAGCTGGTTTTGCAGGTTTTTTTATCGGTTCACACATTGGCAAACCCTGATTTAAACTTCAGTTACTTTTTCACTTCGCCATTGGCAATCAGCCATTCAGCAATCTGAACAGCATTCAGCGCAGCGCCTTTTTTAATCTGGTCACCCACACACCAGAATGTAATCCCGTTCGGATCAGTAATATCCTTGCGGATACGACCCACGTAAACATCGTCTTTTCCGGCAACAAACAATGGCATCGGGTACTGTTTTTCAGCGGGCTTGTCAATCACTGTCAATCCTTCGAAACTTTCAAATGCAGCCTTTACTTCTTCCACCGAAAGTGGTTTTTCAGTTTCAACCCAAATGGCTTCGGAATGTGCACGGGCAACCGGAATACGCACACAGGTGGCACTTACTTCGGCATCGGTATGCATAATTTTCTTGGTTTCCCAGTTCATTTTCATCTCCTCTTTGGTATAGTCGTTGTCCAGAAACACATCAATGTGAGGAATGATATTCATTGCCAACTGGTAAGGAAACTTCTGAATGGTAGGTTCTTTGCCTTCAGCCACCTCTTTTACCTGGTTTTCAAGTTCCGCAATTCCCTGGGCGCCTGCCCCGCTGGCAGCCTGATAAGTTGCCACTTTCACCTTTTTGATCTTCGAAAGATCGTTGATGGGTTTTAATGCCACCACCATCTGAATGGTGGAACAATTGGGATTGGCAATGATATTGCGCGGGCGATTACGCGAATCTTCGGGATTTACTTCGGGAACCACAAGCGGCACATCGTTATCATAACGGAAAGCGCTTGAATTGTCAATCATAATGGCTCCATATTTTGTAATGGTTTCCGCATATTCTTTCGAAATACCGGCACCTGCCGAGGTCAATGCAATGTCGATACCCTTAAAATCGTCGCCATGTTTCAGTTCCTTCACCACCAGCTTCTTTCCCTTGAATTCATACTCTTTACCGGCACTGCGGGCCGATCCGAACAATACCAACTCGTCCATCGGGAAATTCCGTTCTGCAAGCACCTGCAAAAATTCCTGTCCTACTGCACCGCTTGCTCCTACAACTGCAACTTTCATAACGATAATTTTTAAAATTTAAAATCTGTAGCTATTTTTAATCGGGGTAAAAATAGTATTTTGCTTCTAATTGTAAATGTGATGTTTAGCAATCTTCCAAAATTCTTAATATTAATTATCCTGCTGATAAATAATACCTTAACCGCACAGGAATTGTGGCGTGAAAGTTTTGTTATAGCCGGAAAAGGAATCTGGGGCGCTGAAAATGAGACAATTCAGTATGATTTTACAGGAATTACAAAATGGTCGCTCAACTATTCTAATGTAAAAATGCAGAATGCAGGCGACTATGCAAAAACTGTTTCCAGATCGGGAGGAAGATTTGAGGTGGCGGATATTGACGGCGAAATAACCTGGATTTCGGAAGTCATCGACATTTCGGAATATGTCAAAGCTGAAGTCACCCTGAATGCTGCTGAAACGGGCAGCAACACCAATGCAAACAACAAATACCTGAAAGCATTTTACAAACTCAATAACGAAGAAGAAATGCCTTTTAATGTAAACTCTGCAAATGCAGGAAACTGGGGTTCGGTAGTCGCTGAACAAAAAGATTTGGTTGGAAGCCAGCTTCAGATTATTGTGAAAATAGCCAATAATTACGCCTCTGACAAAGTGATTTTAGATGAAGTGGTGGTAACTGTGGAAGAAAAACCTGTGGAACCGATACTTCCCGGGGATATTGTGATCAACGAAGTGATGTTCAATCCAAAAGAAAATGGCAGCGATTATGTGGAAATTTATAACAATTCCGCGAAAATCATCGACCTGAAACGGCTGAAACTCGCTTCCAGAACCGACAACCTTGAACTGACACAAATTTACCAGTTAACCGGTTCGAAACAACTTTTTGAACCCGGCGCTTTTTTGGCAATGACAATAGATACAGCCTGTGTTTTTCCGTATTTCAGCATTCAATGCAAATCCTGTTTTCTGCAAATGGAAAAGTTTCCATCATTTAACAACGACAAAGATTTTGTGGTGTTGCTGGATGAAAACCTGAATGTGATTGACGAATTGCATTATACCGACAAAATGCACCATCCACTGCTGGCCGACGAAGAAGGAATTGCGCTGGAAAGAGTTTCGTTTACAGAACCCACCAATGATTTTTCGAATTGGCACTCGGCAGCTTCTATAGCAGGTTACGGAACACCGGGCTACAAAAATTCGCAGGGCGAACCTTTCAACATAAGTAAACCCGAAGTTATTTTTTCACCCGAATCGTTTTCACCCGATTCCGATGGTTTTAACGATGAATACCTGATTGAATATAAAACCACAAAACCCGGGTGCCTGGCCAATATTTCAATTTTCGATGCCGCCGGACGCTTTGTAATGAAACTGGCCAACAATGAAATGCTGGGCAGCGAAGGAAAATTTGCCTGGAATGGCGAAGACGAAACCGGACAAAAACAGAAACTGGGTGTTTATGTGGTTTTGGTTGAAATTTTTAGTCTCACCGGAGAAACCTGGCATTTTAAAGATGGCGTGGTGCTGACCGGGAAATAGCCCCCTTCCCGTTTCCCCAAAGGGGAAAGCTTTTTGTAATCAGGTTTTGTGTTTTCATTATACTGAAAACAATTTCGTTTTTACTACTTTATTACCAGCATACTGAAAACTTTTTTAGTTTCAAATCAATCTTTACATTCAAATAAATTCTTCCAAAGCTGAACTCATGAATGACAAAATTGTAATTTTATCTTCCAAACTTTTACTAACCAAGAGTCTCAATTCTAATATCTCAATACTCACTACTAAAAATATGAAACGTAACTTTTACTACTTTGCCTGGAGAGAAATTACAAGGTCGTCGTATTTCAGTAAAAATATGGCTGCCAAGGGAATCCTGATTTTTCTGGCGCTTTATTTTTCGGCTACGGCTTTAATTCTCGGGTTTGCACTAACCGAAACACTTGCCGAAAAAACCGAAATCATATCAAAAGTTGCTGCGTTTAACTCCTTTGTATTTGTTTATGCCGGGTTCGACCTCGTTTTGCGTATTATGATGCAAAACCTGCCCACCATTGGGTTTCAGCCGTTTCTGCCACTTCCGGTTAAACGAAAACGCATTGCCCGCTACCTGCTCAACAAATCGGTATTTCATTTTTTTAATGTGCTGCCACTGTTTATGATATTGCCGTTTACCTTCAAACTGGCGGTAAACGAACTGCAAACACCGGTGCTGACTGCGTGGCTGGCTTCGCTGATGCTGATGATTTTTGTAAACCATTACCTTGCCATTTATATCAAGTGGCGCACCAACGAATCGAATGCCTGGTTTTACGGGTTTCTTGGTCTGGCAGTGGTTGTAATCGCAATCAATAAACTGGGGATTGTTGACCTGAATGCCGCTTACGGAAAGATTTTCAATACTGTGGTTGCTTATCCTGCCGCTGTTGCCGTTTTTCCGGTACTGATTTTTCTGCTCTATTTTCTGAATCAGCAATTTCTGCTGAGCCGTTTTTACATCGATGAGCTTTCAAAAAAGAAAGAAGACAAAATGACCCACGATTTTTCGTGGCTGGGGCGTGTCGGTGAATACGGGAAAATGCTTACCATCGAGGTAAAAATGATTGCCCGCAACAAGCGTCCCCGAACTGCTGCTTTGATGTCATTACTATTTGTTTTTTACGGGTTGCTACTGTATCAGGACAGTAACAAAAAAGAAGTTTCCGACTTCATTTTCATGTTGGGCGGAATGATTATGACCGGCATGTTCAGCATGACGTACGGGCAGTTTTTCCCAGCCTGGCATGGGCGTTATTACCCATTACTGATGGTGCAAAAAGTTAAAATGAAGGAAATACTTCAGTCTGCATTTTTTCTGATGGCAGCTTCGAATATAATTTACTATCTGCTCACTTTAGGGTATATGTTTATCGCTCCCAAAGTTTTATACATCCATCTTGCTGTGATGCTGTATAATGTGGGAGTAAACTCTTTCGTGATTTTCGCCTTAGGACTAAACAGCCGTAAAGCGGTTGAACTCGAACAGCGGGCAGCCTTTAACTACCAGGGAATGAGTGCAACCAACTGGCTGATTACTTTCCCCGTAATTTTCGGGCCATTTGCTATTTACGGTTTGCTTGCGTGGCTATTGGGCAATAACATTGCTTTTGCTGTTTTGGGCGGACTGGGCATCATCGGAATTATTCTTCATCCAAAACTCATCGACTACTTTGCTGTACAATACACAAAACGCAAACACAAAATGGTGGCTGCCTACAAAGCATCTTAAAATATAATTAAACAAATCACTATCAATTACTAATAAATCTCTTTCTTATGATAACTGCAACAAATCTTCAAAAAGCATACGGAAACACAATAGTGCTCGACATTACAAAACTCACCATCAATAAAGGCGATGTGCTGGGTTTGGTTGGAAATAACGGAGCCGGAAAAACCACTTTCTTTTCGCTGATTCTTGACCTGATTCGTGCATCCCGGGGTCGGGTAACCATTAACCAGATTCCGGTTGAAAAATCGGAAGAATGGAAAGCCATCACCGGCGCTTATATCGACGAGAGTTTTACAATCGGCTACCTGACTCCCGATGAGTACCTTGGTTTTATTGGCGAACTACGCGGTATGAATGCCAATGATATTGCCGCGTTTGTCAAAGATTTTGAACCATTTTTTAATGGCGAAATCATGGGGAAAAAGAAGTACATCCGCGACCTTTCGAAAGGAAACCAGAAAAAAGTGGGTGTGGCCGGAGCGTTTATGGGAAATCCGGAAGTGGTGATTTTAGATGAGCCATTTGCCAATCTCGATCCTTCATCGCAATACCAGTTGCGTGGAATTATTAAAAATTTTGCTGCCGGAAAAGAAAAAACCATCCTGATTTCGAGCCACGACCTCGACCATGTTACCGATGTATGTTCTCGAATCGTGATTCTTCAAAAAGGACAAATAATCCGCGACCAGGCAAAAACCGAATCGACACTGGCAGAACTTGAAGAATTTTTTACCGGGGTGAAAGTGGAGAAATCGTTTCTGGAAGAATAAATTGTTGCCTTTAATGACAAATTTTAATAATTCAGGCAACCATTTTCCATAAAATTTCATCTTCCCTAAAATCAATAACCTACCTATGAAACATTATCTTCTGTTCTTTTTCCTGTTTTCATTTTTAACTCCTGCCCTGGCACAAAATTTTATGTTTGGAATTGAGAATGGAGTTAATTATTCAAATATTCATCAATCGCAGGGAACCGACCAAATTGATGGATTGCCGGGTCCGGTCAATGGCATTTTTGTAAAGTTTGAACCCTTGAAATGGATGGTTTTGCAGTCGGGAATAAACCATACAACCAGCTATTTTAATCAGAAAAATTATTATTACTACTCCGACTATTATATGCGGGGATACGCTTCATATACAATTCCCGATTTATCTTCATCGATGTTTGCGCCACCTTCCTATAATTTCAAAAATCAGAATTTCAGCTTTCTCAGGATTCCTCTTTTACTAAAGCTAAAAACAGGAGGCAGGCTCAGTGCTGAATTCGGGGGCGGAGTTTATTATGCCATTGTGACTAACGACGAATTCAGGGGAAAAGACAGCGAAATTTATACCGAGGAATACATGAACAACAATTTTCCTCCGCTAAATGACTGGGGTTCCATTGTGGCAGGTTCGCTGAATTTTCAGATTAACAATCATTGGTCGGTTTTTGCTGCAGGACAGGTTACCAATGCGAAATCATACTTTCTAAAATCGAATATGGGGAAAATCGGTTCTTCGGAATTTACTTTCGGAGTTGGCTATTCACCATTTGGATATGAATATTTTACACAACAAATTGATTCGGTTCCCTCAAAAGTGGTATTATCGCCCCATGCCGGAGTATTAATTTCAATGGCACATACTTCTGATAATAACGAAAACTATAAAAACAAACCGGGCTTTTCAGGCGGAGTTTCTGTAAAATGGATGCTTGACAATACCATTTCTTTTAACTCCGGAGTCTGGTTCGAAAGAAAAGGATATGGCCTTGAATATGATGGCAATCATGAATTTATTTATTTACCACAGTCAGAAAACGAGTTCCGAAACACAACGTATTTATCATCAGATGTAAACCTTGATTACTTAACATTTCCTTTTTTGTTTGAATTTGCAACTCGTGGAAAACTAAGGTCCGATTTCAGTACCGGACTCTATTTTTCATGGCTTCAGAATGCTTACGTGCAAGGCGAAAGAATTAGTACCTATCAGTATGATTCAGGGTACGGTGTGACAAAAAGTTTTTTCGATACCGACATTGACAAATGGATTAAAAACTGGGATACAGGTTTTATGTTTGGCTACCAGCTTGAATATTCAGTGTTTAAAACAGGCAGTATTTTTCTGGGGGTGAACCAGACAATCGGGTTGGTTAATCTGTTTCAAAACCTTGGCGATATTCCGAATCCGTCGTATTCTGTAAGAAATCTGAAAATGTTTAACCGTGCCACCACCATTGTGACTGGTGTAAATATCCCACTTACAAAATAAAACGCCATGAAAAAAATTGTCACGATATTATTCTTCGTTTTCATTTTGCTTTCGTGTGAACAATACCCTGAACCCGGTTCATTGACATTAGAATCATTCGGATACCAAAAGTTAGGTGAAAACCAATCCGCAGTTGCCGGCGAATATCTTGAAAATGAAATAGGGATTATAGCGTATTTCAACAGCGAAATCAACCTGACTCCCGGAAAGTTTTACACGGAATTCGTTGTAACGTCGGGAGGTGGGACAATCGATAAATCGATTGTTGAAGCTGACTCTGAAAACAAAATGACTACCCGGTGGAAACTGGGAACTGAACAGAATCAGCAAACCATAAAAGGAAAGATTTTTGACTCGAATGGAAAACTTTATTCTGAATTTACAATAAATGCCACTGCCATCTTTCTCGATAAATTAAATACTGTCAAAAGAGGTCTGTTGGTTGGGATTCAGGATATGGTACGCGATACAATCAATAACCGGTCGATGCTGATCTCGGGTTGTAATATTTATGTCAGCAAAAACACATTTTACGACTGGGAACAGATTATTTTCCCATCCGGCGCGTGTCCTAAGGAACTTGAAATAAACAGCATAGGGGAAGTATTTTGCGGAGGATGGGATGGCAACCTCTACAAAACAACGGACTGGGGAAAAAACTGGATGCTTGTTTCAAAACCAATACCAGACAATATTTACTATTTTGAACTCTCGATATCAAAAGATGATTTAATCTGGGTAAGCAAGTGGGAACGTGGTGTTTATTGCTCAAATGATAACGGAATAACCTGGACAAAAGACTCTACAGGTCTGTTCAACCAGGAAGAACTTGGAAGAGTTTATGCGTATAAATCAGATTCACATCTTGCCCTTTCACATAACAAACTGGTTATTCTTCAAACTTTCGACAAAGGAAAAACCTGGTCGCCCATTCCCACACCTGAATACTCTTTAACCATTTTTGTTACCGACGAAAATGCCATAATTGCCCAAAACCAGGGAGGATTCAATCTGCATAAATCAACCGACGACGGAATGAATTATAAAAAAGTATTCAGTCCTTCTGTGGCTTACGGAACAACATCGTGGCATTGTTACGACAAATTCAGGGATTATTATTATGTGCTGGCTCCCGGTGGAGGAGTTTGGAAAACCAAAGATTTTGAGAATTTTGAGGAACTGATGAAATTTACAGTTCAGCGGAACCTTTTTATCGATCATACAGGCACAGTGTATGCAAGCGGATTTAATTATTCCAATGCAGAACCTGAACCTACAATGGTATTACCAGCTCAAAATTGAAAGTGCTGAATACATTTAATATCCTGTTTTGAAGACATAGGTTTAAGTAACTATTTTTCTTAAATTTATTGCGGTTCAAAATCAGCAAATTAAAATGAAAAACCACGATTCAGCCGCCCGCGAAGCCTTTATGAAAATGGCGCAGTTATGCAGCCGTTCAGAACAATGCTCAGCCGACATCCGGAAAAAAATTGCAGCATTTGATATTGTTCAGGAGGTGGTTGATGAAATCATCGAGAAACTGAAAACAGAAAAATTCATTGATGACGAACGCTATGTAAAAGCTTATGTTTCTGATAAATTCAGACTGAATAAATGGGGCCGTATAAAAATGCGTTATTACCTAAAGGCAAAAGGTTTGCCTGATAGCGTCATTGAAGTGGGAATGACAGCCATTGACAACGATCAATACATTAAAGTACTGCTGGCAACTATGAAAGAACGGGCCAAAAAATACAAATCGGCTGAAAAATTCGAACGGGCTGCTCATGTTATTCGTTTTACACAAAGCCGCGGATTTGAACCCGAGCTGATTCACCGGTATCTGAATGAAGTGTTGAAGTAATATTTTCATACCAGAAATTCTTTTTTACTTTTGTCCCCCGATTAAAACAAATACTCATGATTTTCAAGGACCAGGTAAATGATTTACTGGAGCGCCGTGCGGCACTAAGGAGGCATCTTTGACTACGATGCAAAACTGATTCAATTACAGGAAGAAGAACTGAAAACCCAGGACCCCGAATTCTGGAATAAAGCCAAAGAAGCGGAAGAACAAATGCGGAAAATCCGTGCCATTAAAGTGTGGACCGACGGATTTAATGAAGTAAACCAGGCCGTTGAAGACTTCCTGGTACTTTACGAGTTTTTCGAAGCCAAAGAAGCCGAAGAAGCCGAGGTTGACAGCGCTTTTGCCGAAACAATGGATGCTGTTGAAAAACTGGAAGCCAAAAACATGCTCCGCAACGAGGAAGACAGGCTGGGTGCAGTATTAAAAATTAATGCCGGCGCCGGTGGAACCGAAAGTAACGACTGGGCTGAAATGCTTTTCAGAATGTACACGCGGTACGCCGAAAAAAGCGGTTTCAAACTAAAAATTGCCGACATGCAGCAAGGCGATGAAGCCGGGATTAAAAGCTGCACGCTTGAGTTTGAAGGCGAATTTGCCTACGGTTACCTGAAAAGTGAGAACGGGGTTCACCGTTTGGTGCGGATATCGCCGTTTAATGCGCAGGGCAAGCGAATGACCTCTTTTACATCAGTTTACGTTGCTCCGCTGGTTGACGACACCATCGAAATAGAAATCAACATGGCCGATATTACCTGGGATACTTTCCGTAGTGGTGGCGCAGGAGGTCAGAACGTAAACAAGGTGGAAACCGGGGTCAGGTTAAAACACGCTCCCTCAGGAATTATTATCGAAAACACCGAAAGCCGCTCACAACTTGGGAACAAAGAAAATGCAATTCGACTTTTGAAATCGCAGTTGTACGAAATGGAGTTGCGCAAAAGACACGAGAAAACTGCCGAAATTGAAGCTTCGAAAAAGAAAATTGAGTGGGGATCGCAAATCAGATCGTATGTGCTTCAACCCTATAAATTAGTAAAAGACGTAAGGACAGGGTACGAAACGGGCAATGTAAATGCTGTTCTTGATGGCGAAATTGACGGCTTCATCAAAGCTTACCTGATGGAATTCGGAGGAGAGTAAAACCGGCGAAAACCCCGATTTGGGAGATTTTTCTGTTACAATATTATTAAACATACTTTAAGGGTTTGAATTGTCAAAACCTTTTGCAATCTTGTGGGTTGAATAATTTTTGATTCAAATCACATGGATTCCGGCATCAGTTTCATCAACCGCGAAATAAGCTGGCTCTCGTTTAACGAAAGGGTTTTGCAGGAGGCAGCCGATCCCAATACGCCACTTTTCGAGCGGATTCGTTTTATCGGTATCTTTTCAAACAACCTTGATGAGTTTTTCAGGGTCCGGTTTGCAGCAGTGCGCCGGATGGTTGATCTTGGCGGCGATGAAGAAAATCTGCTGGGTGATTTCACTCCGCAGGAACTGATGGACAAAATTCAGAATATTGTAATAAGCCAGCAGCAAAAGGTTCAGGCTATTTTTAAAGATATTTTCGAAGAACTGAAGAAGGACAACATCTTCATGATTAACGAAAAGGAGCTGAACCACAAACAGGGAATTTTTGTGCGGAAGTATTTTAACGACAAGGTTTTACCTAACCTGGTCCCCATTATGCTGAGCAACAAAAATAAATTTCCTTACCTACGCGACCGTTCGGTTTACCTGGCTGTAAAACTTTCAAAAAAATCAAATCCCAAGGATTTTGCTTATTCGCTTATACGGATTCCTTCACTTTCAGTACCCCGTTTCCTGGTTTTACCCAAAAGCGGGAACAATAAATATGTGATTATTCTCGACGATGTAATCAGGTATTGTCTGAGTGAGCTTTTCTTTTATTTCGATTATAATGTTCATGAAGCGTTTACTATTAAAATGACGCGGGATGCGGAGCTCGACATTGACGACGACATCTCGAAAAGTTTTATGGAAAAAATCACGCACAGCCTCAAAAAACGAAAAAAAGGAAAACCTGTGCGCGTGATTTACGACCGTACCATGCCTGAAGACCTGAAAGCTTTCATTTTCAAAAAAATGAAGCTCGACACCGAAAATGCCATTCCCGGTGCGCGGTACCACAACGACAAGGATTATATGAATTTCCCCGAAATCGGGAAAAAGAAACATTACTATCCGAAATTGCCTCCTTTCCGTCACAAAGATTTGCGCCCGAATACCAGTATCCTGAAAGTTTTGCGCCGGAAAGATGTGATGCTCCACTACCCTTACCAGACTTTTAATCATTTTATCGATTTATTGCGCGAAGCTGCCATCGACCCTGAAGTAAAGGAAATCGGGATCACCATTTACCGTGTGGCAGAAGCATCGAAAGTGGTGAATGCCTTGCTGAATGCGGTTAGAAACGGAAAAGTGGTTACGGTGGTAATTGAACTGCAGGCACGTTTTGATGAAGAAGCCAATATTTACTGGTCGAATAAATTACAGGAGGAAGGCGCTAACGTAATCAACGGAATCCCCGGTCTGAAAGTACACAGCAAACTGCTTTGGATAAAACGAAAAGAACATGGCAGTTTCAGAAACTACGCTTACGTGGGTACCGGGAACTTTCACGAAGGAACGGCCCGTGTTTATGCCGACGATGGTTTGCTGACATCGGACCCAAGAATTGCCGATGAGGTATCTGATATTTTTGAATTCTTTAAACAAACCTTTAAACACTTCGACTACAAAAACATAGTGGTCAGTCCGTTTAAAATGCGTCATTTTTTCAGCAAGTGTATCGACCACGAAATTAAACTGGCACAAAAAGGCAGGGAAGGCCGGATGATTCTGAAAATGAACAGTCTCATCGACCCCGGGATGATGGAAAAAATTATCGAAGCAGGCAAAGCTGGCGTAAAAGTGCAGTTAATCGTGCGTGGTATTTTCGGTCTTCCTTTAACTGAAGAACTGACTGAAAATATTACCGCAATCAGTATTGTTGACAAATATCTCGAACATTCGCGCATTTTTCTTTTTGGAAATGATGGTGATGAAAAAATCTACATTTCTTCGGCCGACTGGATGCCACGCAACCTGAACCGCCGGATAGAAGTTGCCTGCCCGATTTACGACGAGCAGATCAGAAATGAACTGAAAGAAATGCTGAACATCCAGTTAAAAGACAATTCGAAAGCAAGGATTCTGGATGCAGGTCTGCTTAACAGTTACAACCACGGCGACGGTGAATTCGTTTTCAGGGCACAGGAAGATTATTACCGGCAAATGAAAAACAAACACCATATTATTATGATTATTTACCACAATCCGAGGTGTGCCAAAAGCCGCGCCGGACTTCAATACCTCGAAGAAAAAGGTTATGAAATTGAAGTAAGAAAATACCTCAGCGACGGAATAACTGAGGAACAGTTAAAGGAAATCATCGAAAAAACAGGAAAAGACGCATTTCATTTTGTGCGGACAAACGAACCGGAATATATTTCGAATTACAAAGGGAAAAAACTCACCAACGAACAATGGATAAAAGTTTTAACCGAAAACCCGAAATTGCTGCAACGCCCAATCGTAATAAACGGGAATAAAGCGGTTCTGGCCAATCCACCTGAAAACATTGAAGATATTATGTGAGCTTACTGCATCGGGACTTTTTTCTCCAATGCTTTTATTTCAACCGATAAAGATGTTCTTCTTTTTAATGCGTTCGAAAGAGCAATTGCGTCTTTCACCGCCTGTTTGTCATATTCTTCAAGAACAATAAACTGCTGCTGGCGCCCGATAAAAACTGCTTTCAATTTGCGATTGGCATTGTCGGCAATAAATTGCAAAACGCCATTGTCTTTGCCATTCAGGTATGCAACCTTTTCCCATTTGTATTCCATAAAATCCGACTGCCGGTTTTCTTCGCTACCCACCGGAATGGAATCGGTTTTGGCGCTCAATTCGCCGTCGTAAACACGCAACGCATAATGGTTCAGCAAACTTTTTCCAAAATAATTGCTGCTCAGGTAAATCATTCCTCTTTCATCAAGATGAACTTTTATGAATGAACGGTTTAAGCCGCTTTGCAGATTTTGCTTTTTATGGATGTATTGAACATACCTGTCGAACTCGGTTTTTTGCTTTTCAAAAGCCATTTCAAGTCTTGCAATCAATGCGTTTACTGAATCGAGTTCAACCTGTTTTCTTTTCAGAATGCTGTAATTAATTTCTGCCGAAAGGTTTTTGGCTGCGTTTGCCGAATAAACTGCTTTCGGATATAAAGAAATACTGTCGAGTTGAAGCAGCGCCTGTGTTGTATCGCCTTTCTCCAAAAGATATTTTGCATTGTTCAGCCTGATTGCTGCCTTTTT
Source organism: uncultured Maribellus sp. (assembly GCA_964644015.1). Classification (GTDB taxonomy): domain Bacteria; phylum Bacteroidota; class Bacteroidia; order Bacteroidales; family Prolixibacteraceae; genus Draconibacterium. The sequence goes on along the minus strand of CAZXVT010000053.1, from coordinate 7,567 downwards.
CTCGTCGGAAGGTTTGCAGGAATAAATTAATAAAACTGCCAATCCAATCATCAAGTAACCTGTTCTTCTCATCTCAATTCATTTTTGGCAAAAATAGGATTTACCCTTAATTTAACATTACCCGCAACCAGGATATGTGCTGCAAAACATATTCAATTTTGAATAATAACCTGCATTGAATGACAGGTTAACCACATTATTTCTAAATTTAGCGCAAAATCAACCACCGTTATGATTACACTTACTCAGCTTGAATATATTGTTGCAGTTGACACCTACCGTCATTTCGGGCAGGCAGCCGACAGTTGTTTTATCACCCAGCCAACGCTTTCGATGCAAATAAAAAAGCTGGAAGAAGATCTGGAAATCATTATTTTCGACCGAAGCAAACACCCGCTGATGCCAACGGATGTCGGGCAGCGGATCATTGAACAGGCAAGGATTGTTTTAAAACAGTCGGAAGAAATTAACAACATTGTAAAAGATCATAAAAACCAGGTTTCGGGATTGATCCGGATAGGAATTATCCCCACAATGGCACCCTATATTTTACCGGCTTTTATTGGCAGTTATAAAAAGAAATACCCCAATATCATCATAAAAGTTTATGAACAAACCACCGAAAACATTATTAACCTGCTGCACAAAGACCTGATTGATGTGGGAATTCTGGCAACACCGCTGAACGAAGAAAAAATTATTGAAAAGCCTGTTTTTTATGAAGAAATGCTGATCTACACCAACCCGATGCACCCGTTGCACAAACAGGCAGAAATCACACCCAAAGATATTGCCACGCCCGAACTCTGGCTTTTGAGCGACGGGCATTGTTTCCGCGACCAGGTGATCAACCTGTGTTCTTACGCAGGTGGTTCCGACACGCAATTGCCTTTCCAATTTGAAGCCGGTTCGCTTGAAACCCTCATGAATATTGTTGACCGCGAAGGCGGATTAACACTGATTCCTGAGCTTGCAAAAGAAGGAATGTCGGAAAAAAGGCTGGCTAACGTGAGACACTTTACCAATGTTAAACCACTCCGCGAAGTCAGTCTTGTCTATTCGCGTCATTTTGCCAAACACAAACTAATCAACCTGCTTTGGCGCGAAATGCGTGAGTGTTTCCCGGTTGAAATGCAAAACGAAAAACGGGGAACCGTAGTAAATCTGAGATAAAGTCAATTTTTTATATCTGAAATGTTATTGGTTCAAAATTTCGTAAGATATAATCTTCTGTTTTATTGATTATTTCATAATTCAAAAATTTAACTACCTTTGCGCCGCAAATTTGCGGGCATGGCGGAACTGGCAGACGCGCCAGACTTAGGATCTGGTGCCTTACGGCGTGGGGGTTCGAGTCCCTTTGCCCGCACAACAAACCGCCGACTTTTCTGAAAAGAACAGTTGGCGTTTGTTTTTAAGGTTTTAACAGGATTTAAATTTATCATCATGAACATTACCAGGGAAAATATTGACGAACTGAATGTGGTTCTCAAAATTACCATCGAAAAAAACGATTACGAAAAACCAGTTGCCGACCAACTGAAAGAATACCGTCAGAAAGCTTCGATTCCGGGTTTCAGACCTGGTAAAGTACCGGATTCAATCATTAAAAGAAGATTCAGAGTGCCTGTTCTTGTTGACGAAGTGAACAAATTACTCTCGAAAAAACTTTCGGAATACCTTGTTGAAGAAAAATTGCACATTCTTGGCGAACCCATGCCAAACGAAGAGCTGCAACAAAAAATTAACTGGGAAACCGACGAAACTTTTGAGTTTGATTTTGATGTGGCACTTGCCCCTGAAGTAAAACTCGAACTGGGGAAAGATGACGTTTTCCAATATTACCAGATTTCGGCGTCTGACGAAAGCATCGACAAACAGATCGAAATGGCCAAATCGCAATTAGGACAAAATGTTCCGGATGAAGAGGTGAAAGCAGACAGCACCGTTCGCGGCGATTTTGCTCAACTCGACGAAAATGGCCAGGCAATTGAAAACGGAATTCAACCCAAAGGTGTTGCCATTGCCATCGACCTGATTAAAAACGATGAAATCAAAAACAATTTCATCGGCAAGAAAAAAGACGATGTTGTGGTGTTCGATCCGGTTGTGGCTTTTGAAAACCGCCACGATATCAAACACATGCTGAATATCAAAAATGAAGAGGCAGAAGCACTTAACGGCAATTTCAGTTTCACAATTACCGAAGTATTGAAATTTGAAGAGGCAAATCTTGATGAAGAACTTTTCAAAAAAATATATGGTGAAGAAACCGAAGTAAAAACACTGGAAGATTTCAGAAACCGGATTAAAGCCGATATTGAAGGCAACCTGGTCTATTCATCGAACCAGAAATTTGCCATCGATGCACGCAATAAACTACTCGAAGCCACCAATCTTCAGTTGCCCGAAGCATTTCTGAAACGCTGGCTGGTGGCCATCAACAAAGATCTTACAATTGAGCAGATTGAAAAGGAATTCGATGATTTCCTGGTTGATCTGAAATGGCAATTGATCAAAGACACAATTATTAAAGAAAACGAAATCAAAGTTATTCCGGAAGAAGCTACTGCTTTTGCAGTTGAAATGGCACGTGCCCAGTACCAGCAGTATGGACTTTACGATGTGCCTGCCGAGCAGCTTGAGTCGTTTGCCAAAATGATTCTGGAAAAAGAAGAAGAAACTGAAAGAATTTACAAACGTTTGTACGAAGATAAAGTAATCAAGGCTGTTAAAGAGAAAGTTACCATTCAGGAAACACCGATCAGTCAGGATGATTTTACAAAACTGATGCAATAAAAAGACTGGTTTTTAGCCAATCTAAATAACATTTTGCTGAAAGAATCAGCAAACAAACTTTTTGTAACTTTGTAACCTGCTTAAAAAAAAGCAGCCATTACAAAGTTACTTTTTTTAAACAATTGATATTATGGACAATAATAATGAATTCAGAAAATACGCCGTCAAACATGCCGGCATCAGCAGTTTAAACCTGCACAGGTACAACTCGCTTTATGGAAGCTACATTTCTCCCACAATTATTGAGGAGCGTCAGCTAAACGTTGCATCAATGGATGTTTTCTCGCGGTTAATGATGGACCGTATCATTTTCCTGGGTGTTCCGATTGATGATCTGGTTGCCAATATCATCCAGGCACAGTTGCTTTTCCTCGAATCGACTGACCCTACAAAAGATATCCAGATTTATTTTAATTCTCCCGGTGGAATGGTACATGCCGGTTTGGGAATTTATGATACCATGCAATACATCACAGCCGACGTGGCCACAATTTGTACCGGCATGGCTGCCTCGATGGCTGCTGTTTTGCTTACCGCCGGAACAAAAGGCAAACGCACAGCGCTGAAACACTCACGCGTAATGATTCACCAGCCAATGGGTGGCGCTTCAGGTCAGGCATCTGAACTGGAAATCACAGTTCGTGAAATCATGAAAATAAAATCTGAATTGTATGCCATTATTTCGCAGCACACCGGCAAATCGATGGAGCAGGTTGAAAAAGACGCTGACCGCGACTACTGGATGACTGCTGAAGAAGCTGTGAAATATGGAATGATTGACGAAGTTTTGGTCAGAAATAAAAAATAATGTCGAATAAGTTTAAATCAGACAAATGTTCTTTTTGCGGACGTGAAAAGGAAGAAGTCAACCTGCTGATTGCAGGAATTGACGGACATATTTGCGACCGTTGTGCAGAACAGGCACACGCTATTATTCAGGAAGAAACCCGAAAAGACAGCGCTTTCGACCTGAAAGGGGCAAAACTGCTGAAACCTCAGGAAATAAAAGCATTTCTCGATCAATATGTTATTGGGCAGGATCATGCAAAAAAAATTCTTTCGGTTTCGGTCTATAATCACTATAAAAGGCTGAACCAGGCGATTGACGATGACGAAACGGAGATCGAAAAATCAAATATCATTCTTGTGGGTGAAACCGGAACCGGTAAAACATTGCTGGCCCGAACCATTGCCAGAATGTTGCATGTTCCGTTCACCATTGTCGATGCCACCGTTTTAACCGAAGCTGGTTACGTGGGAGAAGATATTGAAAGCCTGCTGACCCGTTTGTTACAGGCATCTGATTACAATGTGGAAGCGGCAGAAAGAGGCATTGTTTTTATTGATGAAATAGACAAAATTGCCCGCAAAGGCGACAATCCTTCTATTACCCGCGATGTTTCGGGCGAAGGTGTTCAGCAGGGATTGTTAAAACTTTTGGAAGGTTCGGTTGTAAACGTTCCACCGCAAGGTGGCCGCAAACACCCTGAGCAGAAAATGATTCCGGTTGACACGAAAAATATTCTATTTATTTGTGGTGGTGCTTTCGATGGAATTGAACGCAAAATTGCCACAAGGCTGAATACAAAAGTGATTGGGTACAGTGCCGCCAAGGAAGTTGACCGCATTGAACGCGAAAACCTGATGCAGTACATCGCACCGCAGGACCTGAAAGCTTTCGGGATGATTCCAGAAATAATAGGTCGCCTGCCGGTTCTGGCTTATCTGAATCCGCTTGACCGCGATACGCTGCGCAGTATCCTTACCGAACCAAAAAACTCGGTGATAAAACAGTACAAGAAACTGTTCGCCATCGACAATATTCAGCTTGAGTTTGATGAAGATGCGCTTGATTATATTGTTGACAAAGCCGTGGAATTTAAACTCGGCGCCCGTGGTTTAAGGTCGATTTGTGAGAACATCATGAATGATGCAATGTTTTACTCACCCTCAGAGAAAATAGACAAATTGCACCTCACCAAAGAGTACGCCGAAGAAAAACTGAATCGTTCAGGATTACATAGATTAAAAGCGGGTTAAACCCGCTTTTTTTATTTTCATTCAGGCTGGTAACCCGTGTCTTCCGGTAAATCAGGCTGCATCGAAGCTGCCACAGCCAGTCTGTCACACCGTTCATTCAACGGATTATCGGCATGACCTTTCACCCAAACAAATTTTACTTTGTGTTTTTTATATAACTCCAGAAAGCGAAGCCACAGATCGGGATTTTTTTTGTCTTTGAATCTTTTTTTCACCCATTCGAATACCCAACCTTTTGTAACAGCGTCGGCAACATATCGCGAATCGGTGTAAATGGTCACATTGCTGCCGGGGATTTTTAAAGATTCAAGTGCAACAATCACCGCCAACAATTCCATCCGGTTGTTGGTGGTGTGACAATAACCTGCTGAAATTTCTTTCCGGTGCACACCCGACAAAAGAACAATCCCAAAGCCACCGGGACCAGGGTTTCCCCGTGCTGCACCATCGGTATAAATCGTAATTTCAGGACCAGCCATTTATAGATTTTTAAAAGTGAGTACAAAGAAGTGCGTAAATATTCACAATTGCAAACACATTATTTCAGTTAAAAAAATACCCCGTCGAAAATCGACAGGGTACTTTTAAAATATACGAACAAAAACTTTTACTGAACAATTTTCATTTCGTCAACCAGGTGAGTTGCGCCTGCATAAACATCGATCACCCAAAGAACAAAGCGGATATCGACATTCACACAACGCTGGAAATCGGGTTCGAAAGCAATGTCGCCACTGACACCTTCCCAGTTGCTGTCGAATGCGATACCAATCAATTCGCCTTTTGCATTGATAACCGGACTGCCTGAATTTCCTCCTGTTATGTCATTATTGGTGATAAAACAGGCACGCAATTCACCGCTTTTGTCGGCATATCTGCGGTAGTCTTTATCTATTAAAAGCTGGGTCATTCTTTCCGGAACATCAAATTCGTCGTCACCCGGGATTGCTTTTTCAATATAACCTTTAACGGTTGTGTAGTAATTGTAGGTAACACCATCGCGTGGCTCAAAATCGAGCACCTGTCCGTAGGTTAAACGCATGGTCGAATTGGCATCGGGATAAAAAGTATTGTTTGGCTGCATCTCCATCAAACCAGCAAGGAAAAGCCTGTCGCCGGTAGTTTTCAGCTTCTGACTTTCAGCACTTTTCTCATTTAGTTCTTTATATTTTGCAAAAATATCGGCTGCGGTATTTATTGCCATATCTTTTTTCAGTGCTTTCAGATTTGGTTTTTCCAAAAACGCTGTCATTTCTTCTTTGCTGTCGAAAACTGTGTTCTCAAACAATGCTTTGGCAAATTTGGAATAATCGCCTTTATACTTTTTCTGAATGGTTGTATAAAATGCCGGTTGGTATTGTTGTCCGTTTCTTTCGGCATACAATTTAAACAGTGTCGCAATTACTTTTTGGTCGGTGGCAGCATCATAATCTTTGAAATAGTCGTCCATCGTGGCTTTTAACGAAGCAACCAATCTGTCAATTTTCTCCTTGTTTTCTTCCGGCTTTTCAAGCATTTCCTTTAACGCCTGCGCACGATAAGCATACATAATCAACTCAGGACCTGAAAGAAGTGCTTCACGCATGTATGATCTGGCCAGATCAAGTTCTTTGTCTTTAAACGACTTTTCTATCATCGAAAGTGCATTGCCATATTTTTCAGTACGTTCAGTACTGGTTTTCACCCACTCAGAAAATTCCGTTTCAGTGGCCACTTTTTTATCTAGTGTTTTCAGTCTTTCGAGTGCCTTATTTTGGCCGATACTGTATTTGTAATAATTTGAACTGCGTGCATATTTCGATGCATACTGAATGCGTGCTTTCTGACTTGTACTCATGTAATCGCCCCAAATATTGAGGAGTTTTTCGCGCACATCAATGCGTACTTTGTTGGTAACATCTATGGTATTTTTCACACCAAAAGAAGTTTCGTAACGGGTTGTGCGTCCCGGGTAGCCCATAACCATGGCAAAATCGCCTTCTTCAACACCCTTCAGCGAAACCGGTAAAAAATGTTTTGGTTTGTAAGGAACATTGTCCTTTGAGTATTCTGCTGGTTTGCCATCGGGGCCACAATAAATACGGAACATCGAAAAATCGTTGGTATGGCGCGGCCACATCCAGTTATCAGTATCGCCGCCGAATTTTCCAAGCGACTGCGGCGGTGCGCCCACCAGGCGAATATCTTTAAATGTTTCAACTACAAACAGGTAGTATTTATTTGAATTGAAAAAACTGCGGACATAAGTTTCGTAGTGGGTGTCACCTTTTGCCTTTTTTTCAAGTTCAGCCGAAGCCTCGCGAATTTTTCTGTTTCTTTCTTCGTCAGTTGATTTATCAGTGAGACCTGCCAGAACCTGGTCGGTAACTTCTTCCACGCTAACTAAAAACGTTACTGTTTTTCCCGGGTTTGGCAATTCTTCTTCCCTGGTCATTGCCCAGAAACCATCCCTGAGGTAATCGTGTTCAACACTTGAATGTTTTTGAATTTCGCCATAACCACAATGGTGGTTGGTTAATAACAAACCTTCATTTGAAACAAGTTCGGCAGTGCAGGAACCGCGGTCAAGTGCAACCACTGCATCTTTCAAACTTGAGTTATTGATACTGTAAATTTGCTCGGCGCTCAGTTCAAGCCCAAGCTTTTTCATATCATTGATGTTCAACTTGTGAACAAGTGAAGGAAGCCACATGCCCTCGTCGGCTGAGGCCCATCCATAAAATAAGAC
>CAZXVT010000052.1:0-24800 GCA_964644015.1 uncultured Maribellus sp. | reverse complement strand
GTGGTGGTGGTTTCGTCGGGGGCAGTTGCCTCGGGGCGGGCTGTGCTTGAGCCTTCAAAGAAAACCGACGCGGTTTCGAAACGCCAGTTATGGGCTGCTTTGGGGCAGGTAAAACTCATCAGCCGCTATTCCGATTTTTTTGGCGAACACAACCTTGTTTGTGCGCAGGTTTTAACAACCAAGGAAAATTTTTCAAGCCGCGCGCACTACCTGAACATGAAAAACTGTTTTACCACGCTGCTCGAAAACAAAGTAATTCCGGTTGTAAACGAAAACGACACCATTTCGGTAACCGAACTGATGTTTACCGACAACGACGAACTTTCTGGACTGATTGCTTCGATGGTAAATTCTGTAGCGCTGATTCTGCTTACTAATGTTGACGGCGTGTACAGCGACAATCCCAAGAACAAGGATGCCCGTTTAATCGAAAGAATTGAAATGGGCGACGAGGAACTGGAAAACGGAATTTCGCGCGAACAGTCGGGTTTCGGTCGGGGTGGAATGATTACAAAATTCAGAATTGCCCGGAAAGTGGCAGGCGACGGAATTGCGGTTCACGTGGCAAACGGCACAACCGAAAATGTGTTGCTGGAAATTCTGAATCCTCATAAAGAATTTAAACACACTTGTTTTGTGCCCAGTGGAAAATCTTCGAGCGGTGTAAAAAAGTGGATTGGCTACTCCGACAGTTTTGCCGAAGGCGAGGTGGTTATCAACACCGGTGCTGTAAAAGCACTCGACTCCGAAAAGGCTGTGAGTCTGTTGCCGGTCGGAATTGTTAAGGTGGTCAGTGAATTTAAAAAAGGTGACCTCATCAAAATTGTGGACGAATCCGGGCGCCAGATTGGGGTTGGAAAAGCTGGTTACAATTCATCAAAAATAGAAACCGAAAAGCTGGCCGAAAAACAACGCCCGCTGGTACATTACGATTATTTGTATCTCGATAATAAATAGCAGGGAAGAAATGAAGATAGAAGGACAACTGAAAAAGGCATTGGAAGCTTCCAGAAGGCTCAATCTTGTGGATGGCGAAACCGTGAAAAATATCTTGCTCGATTTAGCGGTAGAAGCGCGGACAAACTGCGATTTTATTCTTTCGGAAAACCAAAAGGATTTGGAAAGAATGGACGCTGCCGACCCGAAATACGACCGTTTGAAACTTTCCAATGAAAGAATCGACGGAATTGCCTCGGACATTGAAAATGTGGCTGGATTGCCCAACCCGGTGGGACGGGTACTGATGGAAACAGAACGTCCGAATGGGATGAAAATTACCAAAGTGACGGTTCCGTTTGGTGTAATCGGTATTATTTACGAAGCACGTCCCAATGTAACTTTCGATGTTTTTGCCCTTTGCCTGAAATCGGGGAATGCCTGTGTTTTAAAGGGAGGCAGCGATGCCATCGATTCAAATACAGCCATTGTTTCGGTGATTCAGAAAGTGTTGAAAAAATGGAACATCGACGAAAATATGGTGACGCTTTTACCAGCTGGTCGCGAGGAAACCCACGAAATGCTGCATGCACATGGCTACATCGACCTGATAATTCCGCGTGGCAGCCAGGGATTGATTGATTTTGTGCGAGAAAATGCACGAATTCCTGTGATTGAAACAGGCGCCGGAATTTGTCACACTTACTTCGATAAATTTGGAGATGCAGAAAAAGGAGCCGAAATTATTTTCAATGCCAAAACACGCCGACCGTCGGTTTGCAATGCGCTCGACTGCCTTGTGATTCACGAAAGCCGTCTGGCCGATTTACCACAGCTCACCGAAAAACTGGCAAGCGAAAAGGTAATTATTTATGCCGACGAATTTGCCTTGTCAAAACTGAAAGGAAATTATCCGGCAGAACTGCTGTTTCCGGCCACCGAAGCATCTTTTGGCACTGAATTTCTCTCACTGAAAATGGCGGTAAAAACAGTGGATTGTATTTACGATGCCATCGACCACATCAATAAATACGGGTCAAAACACAGCGAGGCGATTATTTCTGAAGACTCAGACAGGATTGAAAAGTTCAGAAAAATGGTGGATGCTGCCGCCGTTTATTCCAATGCTTCAACCGCTTTTACCGATGGCGCACAATTCGGACTGGGCGCCGAAATTGGCATCAGTACACAAAAACTGCACGCCCGCGGCCCGATGGCGCTCGAAGAACTCACCAGCTACAAATGGATTGTGGAAGGCAACGGTCAGGTTCGACCAAAATAGAAAATCATAATGATAAGAATATCAGAATATTAGAATTAAGATTAATGAGACATTTTACATCAGTTTACGACATCCCCGATTTAAAGAAGGCGCTCGAAGTAGCTGCCGATGTTAAGAAAAACCGTTTTGCATACCAGCATCTGGGCAAAAACAAAACCATGGTGCTTATATTTTTTAATTCAAGTTTGCGGACAAGGCTCAGTACCCAAAAAGCCGCTCAAAACCTGGGAATGAACACCATGGTGCTGAATGTTGGCGAAGAAAGCTGGCAAATGGAATCGGAACTGGGTGTGGTGATGGATGGCGACAAACCCGAACATCTGCTCGAAGCGATTCCTGTAATTGGTTCGTATTGCGATATTATCGGTGTGCGCGCTTTTGCCAAGTTCAAAAGTCGCGAGGATGACTATTCCGAAAAAATTCTGAACCAGTTTATTCAATATTCCGGTGTGCCTGTGGTAAGCATGGAAGGCGCAACCCGTCACCCGTTGCAGAGTTTTGCCGACCTTTTAACCATTGAGGAACACAAAACCAAAGAGCGCCCGAAGGTGGTGCTGACGTGGGCTCCCCATCCAAAAGCATTGCCTCAGGCGGTGGCTAATTCGTTTGTTGAATGGATGAGCAAAACCGATTATGAACTGGTGGTTACACATCCCGAAGGGTACGAACTGGCACCCGAATTTATGGGCGATGTAAAAGTGGAGTACAACCAGAAAAAGGCTTTCGAAGGCGCTGATTTTATTTATGCGAAAAACTGGTCGTCGTACAAAGATTACGGACAGATTCTTTCAAAAGATTTTGGCTGGACGGTAAACGAAGAAAAAATGGCGCTGACCAGCGAGGCCAAATTTATGCACTGTTTGCCGGTTCGCCGCAACGTGATTGTTACCGATGGTGTAATCGACAGCAAAAATTCAATTGTGATTCCCGAAGCTGCCAACCGCGAAATTACGGCACAGGCTGTGTTGAAAATGATTTTGGAAGAATTGTAAATCGAATGCCACAGATTCACAGATTTAATATAAAAATCTATGAATCTGTGGCGATAATCAAATAATTTGTGGCAATTAAAAGTAAAATTGAAATCATTCCCGCCATCGACCTGATTGAAGGCAAATGTGTGCGCCTTTCGCAGGGCGATTACGACCGGAAAACCGTGTACAACGAGAATCCGCTGGAAGTGGCCAAAATGTTTGAGGCTGCCGGAATCCGCCGTTTGCATTTGGTTGATTTGGACGGGGCAAAAGCGGGTCACATCGTAAATCATCAGGTTCTTGAACAGGTTGCTGCGAAAACCAATCTTGTGGTTGATTTTGGCGGCGGACTGAAATCGGACAAAGACCTTGAAATTGCTTTTAACGCTGGTGCGGCAATGGTTACAGGAGGAAGTATTGCGGTAAAAAACAGGGACACTTTTTTACAGTGGCTCGAAAAATATGGCAGCGAAAAAATCATCCTGGGTGCCGATGCCAAAAACGGGATGATTGCCATCAGCGGCTGGCTCGAAAAAACTGAATTGCCGGTAGTGGACTTTATTTCAGACTATTTTAAAAAAGGCATCCGGAAAGTGATTTCCACCGACATCAGTCGCGACGGAATGCTCACCGGACCCGCGTTTGATTTGTATGCCGAAATCATGAGTAGCCAGCCGGAAGTTGAAATCATTGCCAGCGGTGGTATCTCGTCGATGGAAGATATTTTAAGATTAAATGAAATGGGCGTCCCGGGAGTAATAACCGGTAAAGCGCTTTACGAGAATAAAATAACTTTGAAGGAAATATTTCATTACATTGGAAGATAGTCAATTAATAAGCATACCTGAATTTGAGAATTTATCAATAGAAGAAATTTCGAAGCAAATTGAAGATTTTAAATTATTGGTTCTTAATAACGATATCCCATTTGATGAAATTAAGAGTCGAATTCGGCAAATATGTTATGGTTATAGGAAGGAAAATTATCACTGGTTTAGGTTCAAGGAAGGTTTATATAGGGCTCGTAAACACGAAAATGAGTGGGAGGCAAAGTATTTTAATAAGACAGCTGATATATGGTATAGGGATTGGTCTAAAACGGACGAGTCAAATTATAAGTACGGAAGACTTAACCGTCCTGGACAAAATTTCATGTACTTATCGGTAAGTAGAAATGCAAGTTTAATTGAAGTCAAACCAAAAGAAGGAGATTGGGTGACAGTAGCGAACGTAGTCCCTTTAAATCCAAACAGCAAAATAAATCTCTGTCTAGTTGCAGAAAATTATTTGAGAAATGCTCATCCTGATTTGAAAAATATAATTCAGGAACCAAATATTGGAAATAGAAAGTTAGGGCGTGATAGTTTTGATAAAATTCAATTGATTGATGATTTTCTGATTTATATTTTTACATTAAGAGTTGAAGAAGAGTGTGATTATAAATATAAGCCAAGTGTCGCTGTTTGGGAATATTTGAATGAGATAAGTATGCCATTGAATAACTCTGGAATCTTGTATCCAAGTATTGCATTCAATTATAATACAGTAAATGTTGGTTTATGCCCAAGCGCAGTTGATTATCAATACGGAATAGACCAACTAATTACATTCAGTATTGATTCAATAAAATGTGATGAAGATTATACTTTAATTAATGTTAGTCCCTTGCAAATAGGATTTAGTTCACTTGTAACATCGGGGAATGTAAAAATTGAATGGAGAAAGCCAACTTCTGAAGAAGTTAGGGGATATTCCACCGAAATAAAATATAGTTTAAAAAGTTAATGAGAATGCTTGCAAAACGAATCATACCTTGTTTGGATATCCGGAACGGGCAAACCGTGAAAGGAGTGAACTTTGTGAATATCCGCGAAGTGGGCGACCCGGTTGAACTGGGTGCCAAATACGCTGCTGACGGCGCAGATGAACTTGTTTTTCTGGATATCACAGCCACACACGAGGGCCGGAAAACCTTTGTGGAGCTGGTAAAACGTATTGCAGCCCACCTGAATATTCCATTTACTGTGGGTGGCGGTATCAGTGAATTAAGTGATGCAGAAAAACTTCTCAGTGCTGGTGCCGATAAAATATCTATAAATTCTTCGGCTGTGAGAAATCCGAAACTGATTGACGATTTGGCACTGAATTTCGGGAGCCAGTTTGTGGTGGTGGCCATCGATGCACGTGCCGATGAAAATGATTACTGGACGGTAACAGTAAATGGCGGACGAATTCCGACTGACAAAGAACTTTTTTCGTGGGCAAAAGAAGCTGAAAACCGTGGGGCTGGGGAAATTCTTTTTACATCGATGAATCACGACGGTACCAAAAACGGTTTTGCCAATCCGCAATTGGCCAGACTTTCAGAATCAATGAAGATTCCGGTGATTGCCTCGGGAGGTGCCGGGAAAATGGAGCATTTTCTGGATGTTTTCACCCTCGGAAAAGCCGATGCAGGGCTTGCCGCCAGCATTTTTCACTTTAACGAAATCCCCATTCCGGTGCTGAAAAAATATTTAAAGGAAAACGGAATCGTTGTGAGATAACATTTTCAGATTGCGATTCATTACTTTTGACCAAAATTTAGAACGATGAAAGAATTGAAAAATATTTCCCTGATTGATTTTGAAAAACTGGGAGGGCTGGTTCCGGCGGTTGTGCAGGACAACCAGACTCAAAAAGTGCTGATGGTGGGTTTTATGAATGCCGAAGCGGTAAACAAAACACTGGAAACAGGGCAGGTCACATTTTTCAGCCGCACTAAAAACCGGTTATGGACAAAAGGGGAGGAGTCAGGAAATTTTTTAAATGTGGTTTCGGTACTCATCGATTGCGATAACGATACGTTATTGGTAAAAGCAAATCCGGTTGGGCCGGTTTGCCACACAGGCGCCGACACCTGTTTTGATGAAAAAAATACAAAAGCCGGAGTTCAGTTTCTGAGTTTTTTACAGGATTTGATTGAAAAACGGAAACTTGAAATGCCGGAAGGCTCTTATACAACATCTCTTTTTGCAAAAGGAACCCGCAAAATTACGCAAAAAGTTGGCGAAGAAGCTGTTGAAACCATCATTGGGGCCATGGCAAACGACGATGAAAATTTTATTTACGAGTCGGCAGATTTGGTTTATCATCTCATGGTTTTGCTTACACATAAGGGTTTCAGGATAGAAGACATCGCGAAGGAACTCGAAAAAAGGCATAAATAGTGTTGAAAATTTTTTCTTCAAATTCCCTGACCGTTTTTAAAAATATGATTTTGTAACTATGTTGAAAAACATATCTTTATAACATTCAGTGTTTTAGTATGGTTTTAATTCGAAGTTGGTAGCTTTGTATAAGTCACTAACTTTTAAAACCGATAAATATGGAAACCACAACTGTATGTTCAACCAGCACAGTCACAATTCTGGCTTGTCAACACATCGCAAAAACCTTCAGGGAAAATATTTATGAATTGAGCCGAATCCGAAAAGACTGGGATCCGGGATATGCAACTTCAATAAATGTTTGGGTGAACGATACCATCGAAAAATATTACCCCGACAGGAAAGAGGTTATTGATAATGAAAGATTTGAAGAATGGCATGAACTGATGATAGCCGGAATGCAGGCTTTAAAAGTTTTAAGGGCATCGATTAAGGTTGATTTTAGAGGTGATAAACAGTTTCTGAAATCATTCTTTGAAAAAATGGGATACGTTGAATTTTTCAGTGATGCTAAAAATGGCGACCATCGAAGTTTATGTAAGTTTCTGAAAACTTTTGCCACGAATCTCGACAATGAAACCAGACGAAAAATAGTTTCGAAAAACACTCCCGATGTTGTTATTCAAAAAGTACTCGATTGTGCCGGTCAAATTGAAAAATTCGGGGAATGTTTTGAAACCATGGAAAGTAATGCCGAGCTAAATACTTATGCCCAAAAGGAAGTAAGTGAGATTTATTCCACTATTCAGGATATTTGTCGTATTGCAATGGCTTATTACCAGTTCGATCCGGTAAAGCGCGATCTTTTCAACTTTTATAAGGTATTGGTTAACCTGTAATTACAGCTGACTTTGGATTAAACAGAGTAAGAATCAATATTTCAACGGTTTTTTTTACTCTGTTTCGTTTTCTTCGGAATTGTCATCATCGTCCTCGTTTTTTTGATGTACAATCCCCGTGGGTTTAAAACCTTCAGGAATCAACGATTCTGATGGCTGGTATGGAAAAACATCAACTATCGTACTTACCGTAATTGCCGAAACAACAAAAGGAATTACCAGAAACGAAAGACTTTCGTTGAGCCTGTTCAATGCTTCCTGGATATCATCTGCCATCACAAGATAAAAAGCGCGTATTTTCTTTTCTTTGCCGGCTTCTTCATCAACCGTAACCAGGTTAATGGTTGCCTTGTACCACCACTCTCCGTTTTCGAATGGGAAAACTTCAGCAATTTTGGACTTTTTTATGTCGACAATGGCAAATTCACCACCTTTCACCATTTGCTGCATCTGTTTTATGATGCGGGTTTCGGCATCGGTGTAGGAAACGGCATCAAGCAGGAAATTTTCTGTTACCATTTGCTCGCTTCCACTTTGTGAAACTTTTACATATTTTACTTTACTTTCGAACCAGGTTTGCATGTTGTATTTTTTTTGAAGTGGCAAAAATAGATTTATTCAGCAATAAACAGGATCGGCCCAAAAGAAATAATTCTGCATAAAAAAACCGGTCACTTACAGCAACCGGTTTTACGATTTTCTAATCCTTTTAACTAAACAACAAAACCTTGACCTAAACAAAAAATATTTTTCTTCGGAACTGATTGATCATTTTAGCTGCTTCTTAAAGCCCACCCCGCAGGGCAGGCTTTAATTTGACAGCTACAGACTTTAATAATTGAATGGGAGAAAACCGGAATTTTAAACCTTATTAATCTATTGCAGTATAAGCAACTTCTTTGTGCTGTGTGAGGTCGAGACCAACTGATTCCTCTTTCGGAGTGGCTTTAATACCAACCAGCTTGTCAACTATTTTGAAGAGTACAAAAGTCAGTACTCCCGAATACACAATGGTTACACCGGTTGCAATAAGCTGGGTTACCAACTGTCCCGCATTTCCATAGAATAAACCTGAGTAACTTTGAATTGCCGGAGTTGCGAATAAACCTGTTGCAATTGCACCCCAGATTCCGCCAACACCATGCACTCCAAAAGCATCGAGTGTATCATCATAGCCAAGTTTGCCTTTTACATAACCAACCATAATAAAACAAAGAACAGCAACAATTAACCCTATGAGAAGTGCTCCGGTTACACCAACAAAACCAGCGGCCGGAGTAATAGCAACCAAACCAGCTACGGCACCTGTTGCAATACCCACCACGGTTGGTTTCTTGTTGAAAATGTAATCGAGCAGAGCCCAGGTTGCTGCCGAAGTGGCAGTTGCAAGGTGTGTAGCCAGAAATGCGCTGGCAGCCAGGCCGTCGGCAGCCAAACCACTGCCTGCGTTAAAGCCTATCCAGCCAACCCAAAGCAATGCAGTGCCGAGCACTACAAACGGAATGTTATGAGGTGGAATCGCGTGACCTTTATAATTTTTACGTTTACCGATCATAATAGCCATAACAAGCGCTGCAACACCTGCATTTACATGTACAACTGTTCCACCGGCAAAGTCAAGAGCGCCAAGTTTAAACAACCAGCCGTCGCCCGACCATACCCAGTGAGCTACCGGATCGTAAACAAATGTTGCCCATAAAACTGAGAACAAAAGAAATCCGCCAAACTTGATTCGTTCAGCAAAAGCACCAATAATAAGAGCTGGAGTGATGATTGCGAACATTCCCTGGAAGAGTATAAATATCATATGAGGAATGGTGCCAATTGTTCCGCCATCGGCAGTAGGCTGTGAATGAGAAATGAAGTACGGACTAAGATCAGAAACGCCGATTCCTTTCAGAAATGCCCAGTCGAAACCTCCAATAAATGGAGCCAGAGGACCTGTTGATGAGCTGAAAGCAAGACTGTATCCAAAAATAACCCACTGAACTGTAATAACAGCAGTTAAAATTATAGACTGCATCATAATATTCAGAACGTTTTTCTGACGAACCAAACCACCATAGAAAAAGGCAAGTCCCGGAATTGTCATCATTAAAACAAAAGCGGCAGCTACAATCATCCACGCTGTGTCGCCCGCATCAACTGTTGGAACAATTGCAGCAGTTTCAGGTTGAGCAACCGGTGCGGCTTCCTGGGCAACTGCAACAACTGAATCCTGCACTACTAATGTTGAATCCTGGGCTGAAATCAGTGTAATCGTTGACATTGTTAAAAACATGGCTGCCAATACGATTGAAATATATTTGTGTATCTTTTTCATAATTGTGATATTAAAGTGTAATTAGTCTTTTATGAATAATGATTCCGGCCCTTTTTCTCCGGTGCGAATTCTGATGGAGTCTTCAATGTTTGAGATGAAGATTTTTCCATCTCCCAATTCTCCGGTGCGGGCAGACTTAATGATGGCTTTAACAGCATTGTCAACCAGGTGATCCCGACATACGAACGTGATCATTCTTCTCTGAATAAAGCGGGTTTCGTAAACCTGGGCGCGATAAATACCCCCTGATACTTCGTTACCAATACCGGTAACATCCCAGTAAGTGAAGAAATCGATGTCGGCTTCGTGCAGAGCGTCTTTTACTTCCTCGAACTGCGATTTGCGGATAATTGCTTCAATTTTTTTCATTATGCTAGTTTTTATAATACTTAAAGTGAAATTCCAACTACAATAAATAACTGTTCAGATGATGGATTCAGAACTACTGAACCATTAACCGGGATTGAGAAACTGTCAGTAATCGTGATTGTTTTTGAGGTGCCGATGCTGATGTTGCTGATACCAAATTTATCATCTTCATTTTCGTCTTCATACGTGTACTGTCCATTTCCACCGCCAATTTTTAATACCACCGGACCGGCAGTATATCCGGCTTCGAGGTATAAATCGCCTGATCCGCTTGGGGCTGCGTCATAAATCATATAAGCAGCGGTGAGTGATAGTTTGCCGAGGCCTGCTGTCAACATGGGTTCGAAATAATGTGAGTTTCCATCGAAATAAGGAGTTCCGGGAAAGTAGTAGTCAGTTAATGTAACTCCTAATGACGCATTTTCGCCAAGACTAAAAGTATAACCGGCATAAAGGTCAGCTTCCGGTGCTTCTTCGCTTCCGGTGCTGTAGCTACCCCAGCCACCAATTGTTAATCCGCCGGAAGTGAATTTTACTGATGGTTGAAAAGCTGCCCCGGTCCCAAATTTTAAACCACGCCAGATATAACTGCTGTAAATGTCGAGACCGGCACTAAATTCCTGTGCTTTTAAACTCGGTGCAAGGGTAAAGAGCATCAAAAGGCTCGCTGTAATTGTCAGAATCTTTTTCATTGTTGTCAATTTTAATTGTTAATTCTCTTTTTTTGTTAGTAATATATTATTTCTGTTAGATACCCCTTTATTTATATATGGTCATTTGTGAAAAGTATATTAATAATAATTTTGACCCTTTATAAAAATATATCATGAGCCGAAAATATGTATGTTTTTTATCGAGGGTGTCAAAAATATTCAAAAGTTAAACTGTGTTAACAAAACTTTAATATTAGAAGGGAAGTTTTATTTCATAATGACAGTTAATATTCGCTAAAACAATCAAAATATCAGATAATATACAAAAAACAGACAAATTTCCAGATTATGATTAAAATAATAACCAGGAATAATTGGATTTGAAGAATGGATGTTAAGATGAAATGATTGAATCAGATTATTAAGAAATCTGTATCACAAACGAAGAATGTATTTTTCTAAATTTAGCCCATCATATTTCTCACTGTATAAAAAAGCATTCCGATGAAAAAGCTGCTGGCTGCCTTTATTGGTTTTTTTGTTTTCTGGTTGTGTTATTTTTTAATGGCAAAAGTCATTTTCCTGCTTTATAATGTGGGTGCCACACAAAACTTAGCAGTTTCTGAGATTGCAGGTATTTTTTTTCACGGCCTGAAAATGGATCTTTCGATGACCAGCTATTTAATGGTAATTCCCGGACTATTTTTATCTGTTTCGTTTGTTTTTAAGCCACGATATTTACTTACTGCGTTTAATTTATATACTTATATAATACTGACGATTATAACTTTTCTGAGTGTTCTTGATCTGGGATTGTATCCACACTGGGGAACACGGGTTGGGATTTCGGCCTTTAATTATATAAACGACCCCAAGGAAATGATTGCCAATGTAACCTGGTGGCAAATGTTAATGGCGGTAATTTTCTTTTCGTTAAATGCTGGCGTTTTCATTTGGCTTTACAATCGTTTTATGAAGAAACTGATATTTGAAGCTGCAGGGCAAAAATGGTTCTTAATACCATTAATGCTTTTTCTTACAGCTTTTTTGTTTCTTCCCATCCGCGGGGGACTGGGTACCGCGCCTATTAACTTCAGCACAGTTTCCTTTAGTCCGAAATTATACGTTAATCAGGCGTCTTATAATTATTTATGGCATTTTTTCAAAACGCTCGACAACAAACGTCATTACAAAAATCCTTGTGAGTATTTTGAACAGGAAGTTGCCCTTGAAAATTTTCACATGACAGAAAATCAGCGAATTCAGCAAGACTCAATAATGCTGGATATCGACACACAAAATCCGCCAAATGTTTTGCTGATAATTCTTGAAAGCTTTTCAAACAAAGTAATTTCTTCGTTTGGAGGGAAATATGGTGTGTGTCCGAATATTGATTCAATCAGTAAAAATGCCATCAATTTCACATCATTTTATGCAAGTGGAAACCGTTCCGACAGGGGACTTTCAGCCATTATTGGCGGCTATCCGTCGTTGCTTACCCAATCAATCACCAACTTTCCTGATAAATCAGACAAACTAACCATGATTTCAGACTATTTTAACCGCAATGGTTATACAAGTTCGTTTTATTATGGTGGCGATATCGATTTTTATAACCTGAAATCGTTTGTGTTGCAGGGAAATTTCAAAAATATTACAGGCAGAAGCGAGTTTCCGGCTGAAATAAGAGATTTAAGCAGTTGGGGCGCCCCTGATGAATATTTGTTTAACCGGGCTTTCAGTGAAATAAATACATCAAATCCTTTTTTTACAGTAATTTATACATTAAGCAGCCATCCACCATATGATGTGCCTTTTTCAAAAATAAAGGGAACTGATAACGAATCGAAATTCCTCAATTCGGTAGCATATACCGACAGTTGCCTGGGTGCTTTTATCCGTAATTTCAGTGAAACACCTTCCTGGGATAACACACTTGTGATTATTACTGCCGATCACGGGGCGCTTTTCCCGGGGCCAACTGAAATAAATGAACCTGCCACTTATCGCATTCCCATGATTTGGACAGGTGGAGTGGTGAAAAATCCGGTAAACATTAACATTATTGGCGGACAACCTGATATAATTCCAACACTTGTCAGTCAGTTTGGCTGGAAAACAGATCCTTCCCAGTTTGGTCACAACCTGTTTTCAGAACCATCCTATGCCTTTTATATGTATGATTCAGGCTGGGGATATATTACCCAATACGGCGAGTATTTTTTTGATAATGCAAAATCAGATTTTATAAAATTTAATGGAACGGATAATCCAACACCAGGATTCGATTTCGCCAAATCTTATCTGCAGGTTCTGCACACCGATTTTTTAAAGAAATAAATTACTGAAGGTTTGCAAAATTCTGAAATTCAGTTTTAACCATTTGTCCCCGGTTTTTGTCGATTGTTTGTACGAAAATGATCATGGGCTGTTTTTTGTCGATTTCAGAAACAGGTATCGAATAAACATACGAAAGTTTTTCTTCCAAATTCAGCGCATCCTTTCCGGTTAATGCATAAATAGAGGAAGCAGTAATTTCAGCTTTGTTTTGCATCATTCCGATTTCTGGCATCGAAAAATGATTCAACAATACTGTTTTTGCTGAGTTATTTGTTAAAAGTATATTGAGCTTCAAGGTGTCATTCATGATTTTTCCGCTGATAATTTCAATTTTCACGTTTTTCAGATTCTGAAATTCAGGAATAAAGGAAGTCATTACTTTTCTTCCGTTTTTCAGGGTAATAAGATTTGTGGTATCAACGCGCGTCGGAAAGATTACAAAAGCTGATTTTCCTTCAATTATATCCTCGTCGTTCCAGAGATCGTACTGACAAAATCTGTAGGCAGGAGTGGCAAGATGTACAGCGGGTTCTCCGGTGTAAAACTGGTAGGTGGCCGGAACGGCAAAATTGTTAAATGAGGCCACCGGATTACCACCGGCCATTTCTTTTACCTCGCTTGTCCAGGCTTTGTGGTTGTAAAACGCAATTTTTGCAGCGCCCACGTTGGGAATAAAATCGGCGGCCAGGTAAAACCGCGCTGCAAACATCAAAACAACCACCGGCAATGCAAGTCGTTTAAACCATTTCTTCAACACCGGATTTCCGGCTATGACGTGATAGGTGGCAAACATCAGCAAAGGTGTGACAGCGATGGTGTAATGCGCTTCGATACGGTTTTTAAAACTCATGATAAAAAAGAAGATGTAAAAACCGAGAATACTGAAAATCATCATCCGGCGAAATTTGTCGCCACTGATGCTGAATTTGAAGAGACTGTAAAATATCAGCAGCCCGGAGAGCGGACCTGCCACCAGCAACTGGCTGGTTATATTGTTGTGTACTGTTTTGAACCGGATAGGTTTGGAGCGGTCGCTCAAATGGTATTTGAAGGTAGGAAAATGATTGTCGATTTGCCAGAGAATATGCGGAACCAGCAGCAGGAGGGTGATAAAAGCAACCAGCCAGAAATATTTATTACGAAGCAGGTTCAGGTTTGAAAGCACCACAAATCCAATTACAAGAAATGCGTGATACTTGCTGTAAATCATGGCAGCAGCCACAAATGAAATAATCAGCGAGAGTTTGAGATCGGGTTTTTCAGCAAATTTGCGGTAAAGCAGGTAAAACAGCAGCGAAAAAAACACCATCGGCGTGTCGGGAATGGCAAGAAAACCTGCAATATGTGTGTGAATCAGCGGAAACGACAAAATAAAAACCGACATAAAAAGCAGGTCTTTTTGTTCGTTTAATTCATTCATAATCATTGCCATGGTCAGTGTGGTGAGAACCAGGAATAAAAATCTGACGCCTATTTCATGGTGTAAAACAGAATCGCCCAGGGAAATCAGAAAAGCCGCAACCGGAGGATGATCAAAAAATCCCCACGCCAGATGCTGTGAATACATCCAGTAATAGGCTTCATCAGAATGGAGATTGGTAAACAACGATTGTAAAAGGTTTACCAGAAACCAGCCACCCAGCAACAGGTAGTGTTTTTTCCCAAGGTTAGCAAACAGTGTTTTCATGAATTTCAAAATAAATTAAAAACAAGATTTGAAGCATTTTACCGGTAATTTTCCGGGTCGGAATTATTTTATACGCATCCCGATGTAAATGATCAAACACTATTAAACAATCTGAAATATGTTTTGCATTCCCGATCTTTTTCATTTCAGTGAGCGAATTAAATGGTTTTTTATCAAGCTTTCTTCAGATTGTAATATTTAGTAAAAGTCGCATTTTTTTCAGATTTGCGAAAAAACTGTAAAGGATTGCCTTTTAAAGTAAACAGAATTTGACTGAGAAAAAGGATTCACTTCGAATTCAATATATTTGTGAAAAATCAAAACCGATAAAAATGAAACTTTGGGAAAAAGGCGCTCCGGTTAACCAGGCTATTGAAAAATTCACGGTTGGGAAAGACCGCGAAATGGATCTTTATCTGGCACCCTTTGATATTCTGGGATCGATGGCTCATGTTACAATGCTTGGCTCGGTGGGATTAATTGCTGAAACTGAGGTCCCGGTTTTGCTGGCTGGTCTGAAAAAATTGTACCTGAAAGCACAGGAGGAGAGTTTTATTATTGAAGAAGGTATTGAGGACGTTCATTCTCAGGTTGAATTTCTGTTGACACAGGAACTTGGCGATTTGGGTAAGAAAATTCACAGCGGCCGCTCACGAAACGACCAGGTTTTACTGGACCTGAAACTTTTTATCCGCGATGCCATCCGCGAAGTGACTGAATCTTCCTCAGCGCTTATCGATTTGCTATTAAGAAAAGCAGACGAAACCAAAAATATTCTGCTTCCCGGATACACACATTTGCAGGTTGCCATGCCGTCGTCGTTTGGTTTGTGGTTCGGTGCCTATGCCGAAAGCCTTACCGACGACCTTGATATTTTGCAATCGGCCTGGAAAATTGCCAACCAAAATCCACTTGGTTCTGCAGCCGGTTATGGTTCTTCGTTTCCGCTTAATCGCCAGATGACCACCGATTTGCTGGGATTTGCAAAAATGAATTACAACGTGGTTTATGCACAAATGGGCAGGGGGAAAGTCGAAAAAATAGTCTCGTTTGCATTGGCCAATATCGCTGCTTCCTTATCAAAACTGGCTTACGATGTTTGCCTGTTTAACAGCCAGAATTTTAGTTTTGTAAAACTCCCCGATGAGTTTACCACCGGATCGAGTATCATGCCTCACAAAAAAAATCCGGATGTTTTTGAATTAATTCGTTCGAAATGCAATAAAATCCAGGGAGTTCCGGCACAGATCTCGCTGATGACAAACAATTTGCCCAGCGGGTATTTCCGCGATCTTCAGATTATTAAAGAAGTCTTTTTGCCTGTTTTTGGTGAATTAATTGATTGCCTGAACATTGCTTCTCTGGCTCTTGAAAATATGCAGGTAAAAACGGAAATTCTGAATCAGTCGATTTACGATTATCTTTTTAGTGTTGAAGAAGTAAACAAGCTGGTTTTGAATGGAATGCCATTTCGTGATGCGTACAAAACTGTAGGAAAGCAAATTGAAGACGGGGTTTTTAATCCGGAGAAAAAAGTGGACCATACCCACGAAGGAAGTATTGGAAATCTTTGTCTCGACAAAATCGCTGATTATAAGCAGCAAATCATTGAATCTTTTGAATTTAAAAAAGTAGAACATGCGATAAAAAAGCTGCTTGAATCTGCTTGATTCCTTGTTGCAGACGAAAAAAAAGCAGGTTACATTGTATCGGAACCTGAAAGTTAAGCGTATGTTATTTAACCGGCATAAAAGAGTTGCTGCTTGCAATAATTAAACTGTTTCATTAATTTTGATTTCACTTTGAAAGGAAAAACATAATTTTGCTTTCAATTTCGCAGTAGCTGATAAATTTGTTCAGTTGACTGTTTTTGGTGTGCTGACAAGTTATAACGAATAAAAGACAATACAGATGAGATTACCTGAAGCTCAGGGTTTGTACAATCCGGCAAACGAACATGAAAACTGCGGGATTGGTTTTGTTGCTCACATTAAAGGTGTCCCTTCGCATGATATCGTCAGAAGAGGTCTTGAAGTTCTTCTGAATATGGATCACCGCGGAGCAACTGGCGCCGACAAAACTACCGGCGACGGAGCCGGACTGCTAATGCAGATACCGCATGAATTTATTACCGATGTATTAAGAGTTGATGTTGGCGAGAAAGGCACTTATGGTACAGGTCTTATTTTTTTACCAAAAGATGAGAATGATGCCAATATTTGTATAGAAGTTCTGAATAAACATATAAAGAATGAAGGTCTTACACTGGTTGGTTACCGCGATGTTCCGGTCGACAGTACTGCACCGGGGAAAATAGCCAGCGCTACCGAACCAGCAATCAAACAGGTTTTTGTAAAAGGTCATTTCGAAAAAGATTCGCTTGAAAGAAAACTTTACTTAGTTCGCAAGCTTGCTGAAAAAGAGATTCGTGAGTCTTCACTCAATAACAAATCCTATTTCTATCAGCCGAGTTTCTCGGCAAAGGTGATCATTTATAAAGGAATGTTCACACCGCAGCAGTTGCGAGATTATTACCTCGATTTTAAAAACGAGAAATTTAAAAGCGCCATTGCACTGGTACATTCGCGTTTCAGTACCAACACATTTCCATCGTGGGATTTGGCGCAGCCATTCAGGATTATTGCTCACAATGGTGAAATCAATACAATCCGCGGCAACAGGCTTTGGATGCAGGCACGCGAAGGCCTTCTGAAATCGGAGATTTTTGGCGAAGATTTGCAGAAACTTTTACCAGTTATCGAATCTGGAAAATCAGATTCAGCATCGTTCGACAACGTACTTGAATTTTTACACATGACCGGACGTTCGATTCCTCATGCATTGTGTATGATGATTCCGGAATCATTCAACCAGAAAAATCCGATCCCTGAAAGTCTCAAAGCTTTTTACGAGTATCATTCCACCATTATGGAACCGTGGGACGGACCTGCCTCGATGGTATTTTCTGATGGTCGTTACATTGGCGGAACGCTTGACAGAAACGGACTGCGTCCTTCACGATATGTGATCACAAAAAACGATCTCATTGTGATGGGTTCGGAAGTGGGGGTTCAAACTTTTCCTCCGGAAGAAATAAAATTAAAAGGACGATTGCGTCCCGGAAAAATTCTCCTGGTTGACACGCAACTAGGTATCATCATCCCCGACGAGGAGGTAAAAGACCAGCTCAGCCGCCGCAATCCTTACGAAATGTGGCTGAAAGAAAACAGGCTGGTTATGGAAGATATTAAGGTAAAAAACAGGGTTCCGTCGCAAATCGAAAATTTCGAAACCTATGCGAAAGTGTTTGGGTATTCGAAGGAAGATATGTATGAAATCATTCACCCGATGGCCGATTCAAGCGCCGAACCCACCAGTTCGATGGGAAATGATGCCCCGCTGGCTGTTTTTTCCGATAAACCCAAAAGGTTGTTCGATTACTTTAAACAGATGTTTGCCCAGGTTACCAATCCACCCATCGATTCAATCCGTGAGGGACTGGTAATGTCGCTGACAAATTATATTGGTTCGCTCAGTTCAAATTTGTTGATAGAAACAACGGAACATTGCAAACTCATCAAGTTCGACAGTCCGATCATCACCAATACCGACCTTGGAAAAATTAAGGATCTGAAAGATGAAATTTTCTCACATAAGGTTATCAAAATGGTATTCCCGGTGGGAGGTGGAAAACTCGGACTGGAGAATGCAATCGAAAATATGCTGACAGAAGCAGAAGAAGCAGTTGATGAAAAGAAAAACTACATTATACTCAGCGACCGTGATATTTCGGAAGATTACGCCCCGATTCCGTCGGTCCTTGCGGTTGCGGCGGTTCATCACCACCTCATAAAAACGCAGAAGCGAATGCAGGTGGGTATAATTGTTGAAACCGGTGATGCCCGCGAAATCAACCATTTTGCCCTGCTTTTGGGTTATGGTGCCAGTGTAATCAATCCTTACCTGGCTTTTGCTGCGATTGATCACCTGGTGAAAGAAGGCAAGATTACGAAGGATTATGTTGAAGCCCGGAAAAACTATATCAAATCAATTGATAAAGGTTTGTTGAAGGTGTTCTCCAAAATGGGGATTTCAACATTGAGGAGTTATCATGGATCCCAGATTTTTGAAGCCATAGGAATCGGGCAGGAAGTCGTTGATAAGTATTTTACCGGAACTGCCTCTAAAATCGGCGGCGTTGGTTTGGAAGAAATTACCCGTGAAGCCGTTATGTTTCACGAACAGGCCTATAAACCGGAAGTGGCTCCCGAACCATTCCGTTTTGAAAACGGAGGTGTTTATGCATGGCGGAAATATGGGGAACATCATGCCTGGAATCCCGAAAATATTGGTCTTTTGCAGTGGGCAACCCGCACAAACGATTACGGAAAATTCAAAGAATACAGTGCGATCATCGATCAGCAAAATAAAAAGCCTGCATTTATCCGCGGTTGTTTTAACCTGAAACGCAACCCGATTCCGCTTGACCAGGTTGAGCCGGAAGAAGAAATTATGAAACGGTTTGTAACCGGTGCAATGTCGTATGGTTCTATCAGCAAGGAAGCTCATGAAGCGCTGGCTATTACGATGAATACAATCGGTGGCCGGAGTAACACAGGCGAAGGCGGTGAAGATGCCGAACGTTTTGGCACCATCAGAAACAGTAAAATCAAACAGGTGGCTTCAGGCCGTTTTGGGGTTACAAACAATTACCTCACCAATGCTGACGAACTTCAGATAAAAATTGCGCAGGGTGCAAAACCCGGCGAAGGTGGCCAGCTTCCGGGGTATAAAATCGATAAGATAATTGCGAAACTAAGAAACTCAACCCCGGGTATCACCTTAATTTCGCCACCTCCTCACCACGATATTTATTCTATTGAGGACCTGGCACAGCTTATTTACGATCTTAAAATAACCAATCCGCGTGCCGCTGTCTCGGTGAAATTAGTTTCAGAAGACGGCGTGGGAACCATTGCTGCCGGTGTGGCAAAAGCATTTTCCGATGTGATCATTATTGCCGGTGGTGACGGCGGAACCGGGGCAAGCCCTGCCAGTTCTATCAAACATGCGGGTTTACCGGTTGAACTTGGAATTGCTGAAACACAGCAGACACTGGTAATGAACAACCTGCGCGGACGGGTAAAACTTCAGGTTGACGGTCAGTTGAAAAATGGCCGCGATGTGGTGACAATGGCCTGTCTGGGTGGCGAAGAATTTGGTTTCTCAACTTCAGCATTAATTGTGCTGGGATGTATCATGATGCGCAAATGCCACATGAATACCTGCCCTGCCGGGATTGCCACGCAGGACAAAGAACTCAGAAAAAGGTTCATCGGAAAATCAG
Organism: uncultured Maribellus sp.; assembly: GCA_964644015.1. Taxonomy (GTDB): domain Bacteria; phylum Bacteroidota; class Bacteroidia; order Bacteroidales; family Prolixibacteraceae; genus Draconibacterium. The sequence goes on along the minus strand of CAZXVT010000052.1, from coordinate 4,841 downwards.
AATACACCATCAATTTCTTCCGGTTTATAGCCCGTGAGGTTCGTGAATACCTGGCAGAAATGGGATTCTCAAAATTCCAGGATATTGTCGGACGTACCGATTTGCTGGAACTGAACCCCGAGGTGGTGAACTGGAAAATGAAGAACATCGATTTTTCAAAAGTGCTTTATGTTCCGGCTGCTGCCAAAGAAAATGCCATCAGCAATACACACCAGAACGAGAAACTTTCAGAGGGTCATATCGATTTCAAACTGCTGAAAGAAGCCAACAAGGGAATTCAATCGGGTGAAAAAGTTTGGATATCGCAGAAAATTGTAAATACCGACCGTACTGTGGGCGCTATGCTTTCGGGCGAAATATCGCGCAGATATGGAGAAGCAGGATTGGCAAAAGATACCATTACCTGTATTTTTACCGGAACTGCCGGTCAGAGTTTTGGTGCATTTCTGGTAAAAGGAGTGACTTTCAGATTGGTGGGCGACACAAACGATTACATCGGTAAAGGTTTATCAGGTGGAAAAATTGTTGTTGTTCCGCCGCCTGAATCAACTTTCAAACCCGAAGAAAATATCATTATCGGGAACACCTCATTTTATGGGGCGACCAATGGTGAAGCCTACATCCGGGGTGTGGCAGGCGAACGTTTCTGTGTTCGAAACTCCGGCGCCAAAGCGGTTATTGAAGGCACCGGCGACCACTGTTGCGAGTACATGACAGGCGGACGCGTGGTGGTGCTCGGAAAAACCGGTAAAAACTTTGCTGCCGGTATGAGTGGTGGTATTGCTTACGTTCTGGATGTAAACGGTGATTTCGATTATTACTGTAACAAGGGTCTTGTTGAACTCGGTCCTGTTGAAGACAAAGCTGATATCAAGGAATTGCAGGACATGATTAACAAGCATTTCCTTTATACACAAAGTACGCTGGCTTCAAAAATTCTTACAAACTGGGACGAATACCTGCCAAAGTTTGTAAAAGTTATCCCGCTGGAATACAAGAAAGTGCTGGAAGAGTTAAAATTGTTGGAGTTACAGAAGAAACTCCAGTTAACGGAAGACGACCCGTCACGTCATGAATAAAAATATTCAGGTTAAAAATTAAAGAAAGAGGAAAAACAAGATATGGGAGATCCAAAAGGTTTTATGAAAGTTCCGCGGAAAGATGCTGGTTACCGGCCGGTTTCGGATCGTATTTCGGATTACAGCGAAGTGGAACAGACACTGAATGAAGAGGACAGGGCATTGCAGGCCTCGCGTTGCATGGATTGCGGAATTCCGTTTTGTCACTGGGGTTGCCCGGTGGGCAGCAAAATTCCTGAATGGCAGGATGCAATTTATCGTGGAAGAAAAGACGAAGCCTATTTTATACTGCATTCAACCAATAGTTTCCCCGAAATAACCGGTCGTGTTTGCCCTGCTCCGTGCGAAAAATCGTGTGTGCTGGCCATTCACGAAGAAGCTGTTACAATCCGTGAAAACGAATGTGCAACGGTGGAGCAGGCTTTTGATGCAGGAATTGTTGTCCCCAACCCGCCGAAAATCCGCACCGGGAAAAAGGTGGCGGTTATTGGCTCCGGTCCGGCAGGATTGTCGGCTGCCGATTTGCTGAACCGTGCCGGTCATTGGGTGACAGTTTTTGAAAAGAACGACGCCATCGGAGGTTTGCTTCGTTACGGAATCCCCGATTTCAAACTCAGTAAAAGTGTGATCGATCGCCGGTTATTGCTTTTTGTGGAAGAAGGAATGATTTTTAAACCCAATGTAAATGTGGGTGTTGACATAACAAAAGAAGAATTACTGAAGGAGTTTGATGCTGTTGTTCTGGCAGTTGGAGCCGAACAACCGCGCGATTTGCCGGTTGAAGGCCGCGATCTGGAAGGTGTTTATTTTGCCATGGATTTTCTGATGCAGCAAAATAAGAAAGTGGCCGGGAAACAAATTCCTGAAAATGAAAGAATTCTTGCAAGAGATAAAAATGTGCTGGTAATTGGTGGTGGCGACACCGGTTCAGATTGTGTGGGAACTTCTATCCGGCAGAAAGCCAAATCGGTAACACAAATCGAAATTCTTCCAAAACCGGCTGATAAACGCGAAGAAAATAATCCGTGGCCCTACTGGCCCAATGTTTTGCGTACTTCAAGCTCACACCTCGAAGGTTGCGAACGCCGCTGGAGTCTCAATACAAAACGTTTTATAGGCGAAAATGGCAAACTGAAACAGGTGGAAGTGGTGCAGGTTGAATGGAAAAAGGATGCTTCCGGACGTTATGTGATGAGTGAAATTGAAGGAACAACTGAAATTTTAAATGTTGATCTTGCTTTGCTCTCAATGGGATTTACGCAGCCTGTTCATTTAGGACTGCTGGATTCGCTGGGTGTTGAATACGATGCCCGTGGCAATGTAAAAGTAAGCGCCACGAAACAAACCTCGGTTGAGAAAATATTTGCAGCCGGAGATGCCGAAAAGGGCGCCAGTCTGGTTGTTCATGCGATTGAAGCAGGCAAGGTGGCAGCAAAAAATGTTGATGAATTTTTAAGAAGATAAATTTCGTTTTTTTATACAGTGCAGTTTTTTCAAGAGGTGGCCGGCCTTTTACGAAAGGATATTTCCTGACTAATCTTTCACATTTCCTTGACCAGATTGTGAGAAAGCCGGCTCCTCTTTTTTTTATTCTGTCTCTTAAAACTCAATTTTCAGGATAATCGGCTATCAACCGGGTTTTACCGGCAAACGGAAAACCAAATTGCTGTAGTAAATGTTACTTTTGCAGCATGTTAAAAATCCGGGGAAATATCATTTTTATAACAGGACTAATCCTTGTAATTTTTATCTGGATTGGCTCACCTGCCAGTTCATCCGGAGAAAGTGTAATGATTTGCGAGGCAACTGAAATGCAGACATCTGATGGTTCATCAGGTTGTTTGAGCATTCATGATGATATTTATGAAGATGAGCAAGTTAATCCTGTTTTTGGGGTTATTTCTGTTGCTGAATCAGTAACATATTTTTCTGATAATCAAAATCAAAGTATAATTTTTCAACCTTCTTTTATTCCCTGGGAACCTCCGAGAATCTGAATACCCATTTTAATTCCTGATTGATTTTAAAGGGACTGATTTATTTTGAAGTAGCGGAACATCAGCGTTTGCATGACTTTCAGCTTTACAATTTAACTCAGGTCCTTTCTGAAATAAGCCTGGTTTTCCTGGCAAGTATCAAAATCATCAGGTTGTGATTATTAAATTTCTTGTTAACAATCAATTATAGAAATAATGATGAATATTCAGATTATTGAAAATAAAAGAGTGCCTTTGAGTAACACAGGATTTATCAATAACCCGGGAAAAGGTTATTCAAACCAAACAGAATTTGTGTATGATAAACATTTCAGGAGGAAGGCTTTTTTCAGACATTTGATCAACAACCGTGAATTCAGAACCGCGGTATTAACGGGGCTTTCGGTGGTACTGACAATTTTTACAACACTTGTCCTGGTGCTGATTCCACTTATGCGAAACCTGATTTATTAGAAATACAGCGAACATAAAAGGCATGAAAACAAAAAGGAAGATCAGTATAAAAAAGCACCGGATCAGTTTAATTCCTGATCAGCCGGGTGGTTTTATAATGAAGATTATTCTGATTGTTTCGGATATAAAAATAACAAGAACAAAATAGAATAATGGAAATTAACGGATTTGTATGGGCCGGTTTTTTATTGTTTGTGCTGCTGATGCTGGCACTCGATTTAGGCGTTTTTCACCGGAAATCGCATGAAGTAAAAATCAGGGAAGCGCTTGCGTGGAGCGCGGTCTGGATTTCGCTGGCATTAATTTTTAATGTGGGCGTTTATTTTTTGATGGGGAAAGAAAAAGCCATCGAGTTTTTAACGGGTTACGTCATTGAGAAGTCGCTGAGTGTGGACAACCTTTTTGTGTTCATCATGGTATTTTCGTATTTCAATGTCGATACAAAATACCAGCACAAAGTGCTTTTCTGGGGAATTCTCGGGGCGCTTGTCATGCGGGCGATATTTATATTTGCAGGTGTTGCGCTTATTCAGCAATTCCATTGGATAATTTATGTTTTCGGGGCTTTCCTGATTTTTACCGGTATCAAAATGCTGGTGCAGAAAGACGAAAAAATCGAGCCCGAAAAAAATCCGCTTGTCCGGTTATTCAAACGGTTTTTCCCTGTAACCGATGCCATGCACGGCGACAGGTTTTTTGTAAAAATAAACGCGAAAACGGTGGCAACACCCTTGTTTATCGTGCTGCTGATCATCGAGTTTACCGACCTGATTTTTGCTGTGGATTCCATTCCGGCCATTCTGGCCATTTCTACCGATACATTCATCATTTTTACCTCGAATGTTTTTGCCATTTTAGGGTTGCGTGCACTCTATTTTGCACTGGCCGGAATTGCAAAACTCTTTTACTACCTGAAATACGGATTGTCAGCCATTCTTGTATTTGTGGGCGTAAAAATGGTGATTGCCGGATTCTTTAAAATCCCGGTGATGTATTCACTCTTAGTTATCGTTTCAATATTGATTCTTTCAGTATTAGCATCCGTAATTTTTCCAAAAAAAGATAAAAATTAATTCACTTTTAAAACTAAAAATCATGAATTGTCCGAATTGTAATGTCCCGCTGACTATGTCAGACCGGCAGGGTATCGAAATTGATTATTGTCCGCAATGTCGCGGAATCTGGCTCGACCGTGGCGAACTCGATAAAATTATCGAACGCTCTTCTAATGAACCAACCTATAATCAGCAACCTCCGGTTAATCCGTTTCAACAGGGCGGTCAACCGTATGGTTACCGGAAACCCTACAAAC
>CAZXVT010000051.1:0-25091 GCA_964644015.1 uncultured Maribellus sp. | reverse complement strand
AATCAGATCAGGTTTTTAATGATTGGTAATTAATTTATCGATTTGTAGTGTTTCCAAATTTGTAATTGTGTTGAATACCATTTTTGAAGTGCAAAATCAGGTTCAAATTTAATGCGATTGAAAAAAGTTGATTATTAGTTGAATTTTTAATATTTCAGGTAACAGAAATTCAGGTAATAAACTGATATTTGTGTAAAACCATTAAAAGAGGGACCGGTTTTAATTATAGTTATAAATCATGAAGATAGCAGTAGTGGGTACAGGTTATGTTGGCCTGGTTTCGGGTACTTGTTTTGCAGAAACAGGTGTCGATGTAGTATGTGTTGATGTTGATCAGCGGAAAATTGATATGCTGAATAATGGCCAGATACCGATTTACGAGCCGGGATTGGAGGATATTTATAAAAAGAATGTTGAAAAAGGAAGACTATCGTTTACAAATAATCTTGCCGAGAGTATTAAGGATGCCGATGTTGCATTTATTGCCGTCGGAACCCCGCCTGATGAAGACGGAAGCGCCGATTTAAAATATGTACTGGGTGTTGCCCGCGAGATCGGAAAAAATATGGACCATTATATGGTTGTAGTCACAAAAAGCACGGTTCCGGTAGGTACTTCGGTAAAAGTAAAAAATGCAATTCTTGAAGAATTAAAAAAACGAAATGAAGATATTCCTTTTGATGTGGCTTCAAATCCCGAATTTCTGAAAGAAGGCAGCGCTGTGGATGATTTTCTGAGACCCGACAGGATTGTTGTGGGAACCGAATCGGAAGCCGCCAAAAAGGTGATGAACCGTTTGTATAAACCCTTTGTTTTAAACGGGCATCCCATTCTTTTTATGGATATTACCTCGTCGGAAATGACTAAATATGCAGCAAATTCGATGCTGGCAACCAAAATCAGTTTTATAAACGACATTGCCAACCTGTGTGAGATTGTGGGGGCCGATGTTGATTCGGTGCGCCGCGGAATTGGTTCCGACCCGCGGATTGGTAACAAATTTATTTACCCGGGAACCGGTTATGGCGGTTCGTGCTTCCCGAAAGATGTTCATGCATTGGTGCGCACTGCCGATGAAAAAGGTTATTCGCTCGATATTCTGAAAGCAGTGGAAGCTGTCAACTACCGCCAGAAAGCGGTACTCTTCAGCAAAATTTTTAATCACTTTAAAGGTGATTTAAACGGGAAAAAAATCGCAGTCTGGGGTTTGGCATTTAAACCCAAAACCGATGATATGCGTGAAGCTCCGTCGCTTGTAATTATTGAAAAATTGCTGGAAGCGGGAGCGTCGGTTGTTGCATACGATCCGGTGGCAATGCACGAAGCACAGCGAATCCTGGGTGACAGAATTTCTTATTCCAAAGATGAATATGGTGCCTGTATTGATGCGGATGCCTTGGTGCTGGTTACTGAATGGTCAGAATTCAGGGCCCCGGATTTCAAGGTGCTACAAAAGCTTCTGAAGAATAAGCTCATTTTTGATGGAAGAAACATTTATGATCCATCAGAATTGGCAGAACTTGGATTTTCGTATTATGCAATTGGCAGAAAACCTGTAATTATTTGAGGATGAAAAGAATATTAGTGACTGGCGGTGCAGGTTTTGTGGGCTCACATTTATGTGAATACCTACTCAACCAGGGAAACGAAGTGGTTTGTCTCGATAACTATTTTACAGGTAAAAAGGAAAAGATTATTCATTTACTTGATAATCCGTATTTTGAACTTGTCCGGCACGATGTGACCATGCCATATTATATCGAGGTTGACGAAATTTATAACCTGGCTTGTCCGGCATCGCCGGTACATTACCAGTACAACCCCATAAAAACCATAAAGACTTCTGTAATGGGAGCCATTAATATGCTGGGTCTGGCGAAAAGAACCAAAGCAAAAATCCTTCAGGCTTCAACCAGTGAGGTGTATGGCGACCCGGAACTGCACCCGCAACCCGAAAGTTATTGGGGACATGTAAATCCGATCGGAATCAGGTCGTGTTATGATGAAGGCAAACGATGTGCTGAATCGTTGTTCGTGAACTATCACCAGCAAAATAATGTAAGAATTAAAATTATCAGGATTTTCAATACTTATGGGCCCAAAATGGAGCCCGATGATGGGAGAGTGGTTTCCAATTTCATTGTACAGGCTTTGAAGGGAGAAAACCTGACAATTTTTGGAAACGGCCAGCAAACCCGAAGCTTTCAGTATGTTAGTGACCTCGTGGATGGAATGGTGCGTATGATGGCTACTGAAGATTCATTTACAGGGCCTGTTAATATTGGTAATCCGGGTGAATTTACGATGATTGAACTGGCCAACCTGGTGATTGATATTACGGGATCAAAATCGAAACTTGTATATAGACCATTGCCACAGGATGATCCTACCCAACGCCAGCCTGATATTTCGCTTGCCAAAGAAAAACTCGGAGGTTGGGAACCTAAAGTACCGCTCAGGGAAGGTCTTACCCGGACTATTGCATATTTTGACAAACTTTTAAGTGAATAACACCGATTTAACTTACAATTCAATTACCGGATGAATACGAAACAACAGCATATTTCACCCACGATTTTAATTGTTGATGATAATTCAAACAACGTTAAAATAATTGCAATCACACTTCGTGCCTTTAACTATAAACTGGTTATTGCCACAAACGGGCAAAGTGCCATCGAAATGGTGGAAAAAACAAGACCCGACCTTGTGCTGATGGATGTAATGATGCCCGGAATGGATGGTTATGAGACCTGTGAAAAAATAAAAGCAAAGAAAGATAATGAAAATATCCCGGTGATTTTTTTGACGGCTTTGAGTGAAAAAGCTAATATAATCAGGGGATTTGAAGTTGGTGGAGTTGATTATATTACAAAACCCTTTAACAAGGAAGAGCTGATCAGTCGTGTTAAAACCCACCTCGAACTTAAATTTACAAGAGATGAGTTACAAAAAAACTCAAATTACCTGCAGAGTTTGAATGCAGTGAAAGACAGGATGTTTTCGGTAATCGGGCATGATTTGAGATCGCCGCTCGGGAGCGTGAAAATGACGCTTGAGTATTTATCGGAAACAATCGAAGAAACAAGCATCGAAGAACTTAAAAGTACGATTGATTTATTGCAGAAGACCACCGACGAGGTGTTCAGTTTGCTTGAAAACCTATTGGGATGGGCAAAATCACAAAGTGGCAACCTGGCAATTACAAAAGAACCAATCGACCTGATGGATCTGGGTTACAAAGTATATTTGTTAAACAAAGGAAATCTGAAATTTAAAAATATAGATTTTAAGCTTGAAATTCAACCGGGAACAATTGTTTCTGCTGACCTGAATACAATCACCGCCGTTTTCAGGAATTTGCTTTCTAATGCAGTGAAATTTACGCCGAATGGTGGTACCATCTCGTTGTTGGCAAAAGAAGTTGACGATAAAATTCTTATTGAAATTAAAGATTCAGGGGTTGGAATTCCACCTGAAAATCTGCCAAAATTATTTGACTCAACCAAACATTTTACCACTTTTGGTACCAACAGGGAGTCGGGTAGTGGCCTGGGTTTAACGCTTTGTTACGATTTTGTGAAAAAGAATGATGGCGAAATTTGGGCCGAAAGTACTGTTGGAAAAGGTACTTCATTCTTTCTTCTGCTCGCTAAAGCCAACAAACCGGAGTGAAGATTCAGTTTCTGAAATACAGGAACAGCTAATTGGTAAACATTTGCCTGATTCTGTCCATGCTGCGGTTGATGTTTTCAAAATCAAATTCATCAATATTGATTTTCAATTCCTCTGTCAAACCGATCAGTTTGTTTAATCCATGATTTTGCCCGAATTCTTTGAGTTTATCTGCCAGTTCGCTGATTTCATCAATAATAATGGAATCGTTTTGTGACTGAACCTTCGATCCGAATTCTTCAATAAATAATGTTTTTACTTTCTTACTGATCTTAACAGTTGAATCATCAAATGCGGGCATGGAAAAATTATCGGAGGTAGATTCAGTAAATTCTTCTTCCTCGTAAGGCAAAAATTTGATAAGTTCTTCCAGCAACATTTTTTTCTGTACGGGTTTTCTGATGTAACCATCAAATAAATGACTCTGTTTGTCCATTTCATCCTGCATGGTTGAAGCAGTTAAAGCAATAATGGGTACGCTGGCTGTTTGAGGATTGTTTTTCAGCATTTTTGTAGTTTCGTAGCCATCGAGTTTTGGCATTCTGATATCCATGAAAATCAGGTCGGGATGTTCAGTTAATGCTTTGTGCAGCGCTTCTTCGCCGTTTTCTGCTTCTATAAAATTCAGTTTATAACGACTTAAAAATGTGATTACAAGTGTGCGGTTGTGCAAAATATCGTCAACAACCAAAACTTTAGCATTTCTAAACGATAGTTTTCTGTTCGACCATTCAAAACCTTCGTTTTTTATAACCGATATTTCGGTGGTTTTTACACCGTAAAAACTCACAGTAAAACAACTTCCTTCGCCCAATTTGCTGGTAACATTTATTTTACCATTCATTAACTCCACCAATCGTTTCGTAATTGCCAAACCTAACCCGGTCCCACCATAAGTTCTGGATGTTTGCCCCGATTGCTGGCTGAATGCATTAAAAAGGTGGTTATAGTTCTTACCGGCAATACCAATTCCTGTATCTATTACTTTTATTTCAAAATTTATGGCATTTCCTGTTTTATTCAAAATATTCACTTCGATTTTAATATACCCACGATGCGTGAATTTTACTGCATTTCCAACAAGATTCAGGATTATCTGCCTGATTCTCAGGTCATCGATAATAACTGCCCTTGGAAAATCGTTGCTTATTTCAACTTTCAGCTCTAATCCTTTCTCATTTATTTTATGAAAGAACAAACTTTCCAGCTCTTTAATCATCGCCTTTATATCGGTAGGTTCGGCAATAATCTCCAAACGGCCGGCTTCGATTTTTGATAAATCAAGAATATCATTAATTAGCGATAACAGAGTTCTGCCACTTTCAAGAATTGTATTCAGGTATTTTTTCTGTTGATTATCAGCAGTTGTGTTAAGCATTACTTCTGCAAAACCAAGAATCGAATTCATCGGCGTTCTTATTTCATGACTCATATTGGCCAGGAATTCAGTTTTTGCCTTGTTGGCTGCATTGGCATTTTCCTTTTCCTTGATCAACCTGTTTTCGAGTTCCACCCTGCCAATGAGGTTTGTAAGAATATCGGCATAAACAGAGAGCAGTGTGTTTTCGTAGTCTTTAAAAACGTGGTATTTTTTAATAAAATCAAAACCAATATAACCTAAACATTTCCCGTCTTTCATCAATGGAATGGTGATAAGCGATTTTATTCCCTGTTTTTCAAGGTGAACTCTTAAACTGCTTTCTTTACTCTGGAGAAAAACATCGGGTACCACAAGTGTTTTTCCCTGTTTATGTGATTCAACCCAATCCGGAATCAGATTTAACGAAATATTCTGAAGGTTGTGAATTTCTTTGCTGATTCCGTCAGAACACCATTCGTAGGTATTGGAACAGCTATTGTTTTCCCAATTGTAGTTAAAAATGTAGGCCCTGTCAGCTTCTGCATAAATTCCAATTTCCTGCAGTGATTCCATAATACCCTCTTCAATCTCATCAATCTTCAGGTTAATATATTTTGATGCCATCCGCATCAAAAGATTTTGCAGGTTGGCCAGGTTGTTCTTTTCAATCTGGGTTTCGCGTGCTTTTGTTATATCGCGTAATTGAGTAATAACCCCAATCGATTTGCCGCTGTTATTCGAAATTTTTGTTATGGTTTTCTCAAAATACTTTTCCTGTATTTTAATAACCTTAACATCATGAGTATCATCCAATATGTCGTTGTATGTAAAATCATTATCTTTTGAATGTACAAAATTTGATGCCGAAATTGACTCAAATAGCTGAGTTGCGGCGGGATTTGCGTTGATTATTTTTCCATCGTTATTTCTGATAAAAATAGCATCAGAAGTATTTCTGAAATACAAATCGATTGCTACCGGATTAATATCGAAAAGTTTTACTTTATAAACACCCAGCAAAATTATTATACCCATAAATATAAAGGCTACGGGTGTTAAATCGAGAAATCCATAAGGCCTGAAATTCATTAAATACGCCAAATTCACTGCGTAAGGGATCAGCGCACTAAGCAGAAAAAATTGAATATGAATTCGCTGACTTTTTTCTACTTTAAAATAATGCCTTATAAGTAATATGGCGCCGGTAATAATCAGAATATGAGAGTATGCAATATTTATCCACCAAAGTGGCCCCGGAGTAAGTTTCAAATAGTGGAATGAATCAATGTTCCCTGATTCTATTACATTATAAAAAAGCAGGTGGAATTTGTTTGTGGCAATCATTACGATCGACAGAATGGGGATGATAAACAGCATTATAACAACAAAAGGGTTTAACCACAATCCGTTCCCTGAATACCTGGCTGCAAAAAGTAACCAGAAAACAGGAAGAGAACCAATTCCGAAATAAGAAACAAACAAAAAAACTTTCATGGTTTCCAAATCGGAACTAAAAATTTCGAGACTGTAAAACAACGACCAGATTGTTGTTGAAAGCAATAAAAGACTTAAAAATACACCTGTACTGTTTTGCCTTTTTTGCCAGGCGTAAACCGAAAGCAGCAATGATATAATTGCTGCGAAAATCATAATTGTTGCTGGTTGATTAATACTCATGGTTCAATGCTATAATTGAGTAATTATAGTAATTTTTAGAGGATAAAATAATAAGGATATGAAATGTTTTCAGTTCTGAAAAAAGAATAGGCAATTCTTTCATAATACCTGATTAATTCTGAAACAGGAGTGTATAAATTCAGAAATTGCTTTTAACGAATTTCATTGTCTTTTTTATCCCATTCCTGTTGTTGTATCTTACAAAATAAATTCCACTTAATAAACTTAACTGTGACAGATCGATTATAAAATAATTTTGCATCATGTGTGAATAGGCTTGTACATATTTTCTGCTTCCGTTAATGTCGAAAATTTCAATATCGAAATTTCCGTAACAATCGTTTGGAATATTGATTTCCAGAGAATTGATTACCGGATTTCTGTTAATTTTCAAATCATGATGAGCATTGATTTTCTTTACAGATGTACCTGTTGTTAAAAATGTGTTTTGTTCGCTTTTTAACGGCGACTCTGAAGTTTTATACCCATAAATTATCAGTTCGTTTACACCTGCAAAAACACTTTCTTCCATACCAATTCTAATGTAGCGGGTAAAAACATCAACCGGATGTTGTTTCCAGGTATTAAATTTTTCACAGGCATCCGTAAACAATAATTCCCAGTTTCCGGGTTCACCAATAAAAACCTTCAGATTCTTCGAATTGTGCATGTCATGCAGGAAAATATTGGTGATTTTATGTTCACTTTTCAGGTCGAAATAAATGTAGTACGGCCCTTTGTCCATATTCCAGTAAGGTTTCCAAACCTGGCTGGCAGGGTGTAAATTATTTTCAGGTGTACGGTTTTGTTCATCAACCAGGTAACTGGCTGTCCAGTAACTTCCTCCGGCAACTTCGTCAACAATCATATCCGGAGTCAGTACAACCTGGTGAGGTTCTGCGAATATTTTGTCATCGGTATTTCCATTATACACAAAACTATCCTGAACGCCCATATTTTTAAAAACTTCAGGGGTATTTTCAGAAAGCGTATAATTGTTGATTTCCGGATTTGTAAAAACCAATGCTGGAATGCTCGTTTTCAGGTTGTCGGCCAGGTTGGTGTTTAAATTATTCCCCGAAGCATTTTTATAGAAACTTGTATTGGCATTCCAAAAATTGCCGGTGATATTTAACCGGTTGATTTCGTTCATGTTTCTGATAACTTCGGTACTGGTTGTATTGCAGAAGTAATTCTTGATTATGTCAATTGAAGTTTCGGGCAATGAGAACAAACGGTTGTCAGCAAAAATTCCTTTATTCAAACCAATGTAATTCCCTTTAATTTTAACGTTCCCCATTCCCAATGAGATAATACCATACGAAGGTGCGCCAACAATGATGTTGTTATAAACCAGAGCCACAGAATTATCACCGATCTGAAGATTGTTATTCTGCCAGGTTTCGTTGGCGGTACCGGCATTCAGCAAAGTATTGTTGAAGATTTTAACATCTTCGGTCATATTGGCAATCTGAATCGATTCCCTCCGGGTGTTTCTGACAATGTTGGTGTAAATTTTAACGTGCCTGAATTCCATGCCGGGGCTTTTTGTTTCGCCCAGATACATTCCTTCGGTTACATTTTCCACAAGGCAATCATGTATAACCAGGTTGGCAAAAACAGGTGCCGGAACAGGAGGATTGCCACCATAATCTTTTTTTGCATAAATCCCGAAAAAACCTTGATGATCGATATGAATGAATCCGGCTTCGCAATCGGAACTTAATTCTGAAAATGCAAGGCCACTGCTTTTTGCCGAAAGTTTAAATCCATATTTTACTGAAGGTTCACCATTACCTGTAATTTTTATAAAACGGCAATTTTCAAATGTAATGGCTCCCCAGGCTTCGGGTGAGTTGATATTTACCTGTCCTCCGAAGTTGATTACAACCACAGGGGAATTTTCAGTACCGGTAATTTCCTGGAATTTTAAGGCTTTTGTACGGGTTGAAAGTATGAAAATTGTATCACCGCCGGTTGGCGCAGTTTGCCAGGTTGAACCGTTTATAAAGAAAGACGTTTTCTCATCAATAACAAACTTTGCACGTGTTATGTCGGTTGATGCGCTGCTGATGACCGGAAATGTAAAAAAGAAAATATAAACCAATAAAACAGAGGTATTGAGAAACCCTCTTTTTAATGATCGATAATTAGTTATTTTCATAAGAGCCGTTTGCATAGGTAGTAAATCTGTAATCTTCCCGTTTTCACCTGTTTCTCAGGCATTTCAAAAATACATAATCTGTTACAGGTCTGCTATTTCCATTTTGCTGAAAATAAAGGTGCAAATTGCTGAAATTCAGAAATGCATAATTAAATGAACCGAATTGAACCACTGATTATCAACGGAAAATCTGTTATTCAGTAAAACATGCGAAAGATAAAAAATTACAACATTTATTTTGTAACAGATTGAAAATTATGTATCAGAAAATGAATAAATTATTGATGTGATGTTCAACTTTCAACTTTCAGCTTATTTTACTTTCTCCCAAATTCCTGTTTTATGATTGTATTGTTTGATTACCTGCGCCGGATTACCGACGGCAACCGAAAATGGCGGAATATCTTTGGTAACTACACTCCCTGCACCAACCTGGCTGCGTTTACCAATTCTCACACCGGCCACAACCACCGAATTGGCGCCAATGTGGGCTTCTTCTTCAATAATTACCGGCCTGATAACCAGCGGTTGTTTACTCGAATTGATATTTCCATCTTCATAACCGTGGTTAAAACCAGCCACAAAAACATGTTGACCGAGCCCTGAACCATTTTCCATTGTAACAGGGCCGATTATAACCGAGCCAATTCCAATCCTGACACGATCTCCGAGAATTACATCGCCTGATCCGTTATTCACCGTGCAGAAGTCTTCAATTGTGGTCAAAGAGCCTATCTCGAAACGGTTCCAGGGAAAAACATCAATTCTGCTGCGTCGCCTGATTAAAGCGCCTTTGCCTTTTTTATGTTTTAATGGGTTCAAAAACCAGCGAACCCACCAGCGCGGGCGGGGATTCCGGTTTGGCGTTATCGTCCACAGTACCAGCTTTTTCAGTCGTGGGTTTTGTTTGATTTTTTCAGTTATTCCCATGATTTAAGAATTTTTGAATGATGGCACTAAATTCATCAGCCCGGTGATCCCAAGAATTTGCTTCTGCAAATTCAATGCGTTTCTGAATCTTTTCAACCGAATCGTATTGCAACTCCTGCTTTATCTTTTCTACAAAAACTTCCTTGCTTTCCGACACGGCAACCAATTCTGAGAACTCGGGCAAATCTGCAAACGGAGTCATTATAACCGGAACGCCAACAGCAAAATACTCGTTGATTTTCAGGGGATAAATGTTTTTATTCATTTCATCGGTTGTATAGGGAATAATTCCGGCGTCGCATTTTGCAAGCAATTCCGGAACATCGGAGGGTGCAACCGCATTTCTGAATTTCACATTCGGATATTTTACAAGCCGCAGCGTGATTTGTGGGTTCCGCAAACTCCCGGTAAACTCAAAATCAACATTTTTCAAACTGTTCACGGCAAATTCAACTGTGTCAACATCGAAACGGTGATCGAGGCTGCCAATGTAACCCACTTTTTTGCGGGTGTTTTTTGCAGTCGGAACACTTTTGGCAAACTTGCCGAAAGCCGGAAAATCAACCCCGTTTTTCACAACAAAACTGTGCGGGTTCATTTTTAGTTTTCCTTTGTTTAAATATTCAGAAGTAGTGATAATTGCATCCACAGATTTCGAAAATTGTTCATCAACCTGAAAAATCCGTTTGCCGTGCCTGCGTGTTCCAATTCCGTCATAGCAATAATAAATGTTCAGTTTTTCGTTCAGTTTACCAACAAGTGGCAAACCATAAAACGGATTGTAAGCTGTAATAACAACCGGATTTTTAACATTCAGCTTTTTAAGAGTTTTTCTGACTTGCCGCAGGTAAACTGCTTTATTTATGCCGAAAAAGAAATTGAATACTGTATCGTTGGTTATAAAATCGACCGGAAGTACTGGTGGAACAACAAGATGATAAACTTCGCTGTCGGTTTCAGTTTTAATTGAAGTCAGCCGGTTACTGATCCCCAGCATTCGTTTTGCCTGGCACGATTGCTTGCCGAGAAAAGTAAAAAGAAGGTCCTTGATTGTAAAAGGATATTCAATAAAAATCACGCGGTTATTTTTTGCGAGCCTCGACATAATTTGTACCGTTGATTTGGTGTATTCGCCAAACCAGGTTGTATTCGAAATGCAGATAATATCTTCTCCCTGAATCATTTTTTCCGCGGTTCTATTTCGTGATACACTTCTTTGTACAAATTCAGATATTGTCGGGCCATATTTTCCCACGAGAATTTTGCTGCTTGTTTTAATCCTTTTTCTTTCAGTTCTGTACGAAGTTTTTCGTCATGAATTACTTTATGAATAGCATTTTTTATTTCCTGCGGATTATATGGATCAACCAGCAGTGCCGCGTCGCCTGCGATTTCGGGCATCGACGAGGTGATGGAAGTAATTACCGGCACTCCGCAAGCCATTCCTTCGAGAATCGGAATGCCAAAACTTTCACGAAGCGATGGATAAAGAAATACCTCACACTGGTTGATAATCGCCGGAAGATCGGCATTGACAATGTAACCTGTCAGACAGATATCTTTCCGGGTTTCAGGGTGGCCAATTTCTGAAAGAATTGACTGTAAATAAGTTTCGTCAAAATCGGGCATCACAAGTTTGTAATTGCCACCGTTTTCAGCATTAAATTCAGCAAAAGCCTTTAAAACATTGGGCGTATTTTTTTTAGGGTCGGTATTTCCGAGAAAGAACAAAAATTTGTCGGGTAAATTGTACCTGCTTTTTGCTTCCATCAAAACAGAAGTATCCTTGATTTCCCTGAGATGACTGCCGACACCGTTATAAATGGCAATTAGGTTATTACCCAGTCCCATGAAATTCCGGATGCGTTCTTTTTCAAATTCAGAAACTGTCACCACTTTTCTGCTTTTTCGGACAACCGGCGGCACAATCCAGCGCCGGTACATATTTCCGGCTTTCTGGTACCACGTTCCCGATTTTTTAAACAGACTGATACTTTCGAGGTAAATAATATCGTGCAGTGTAACAACAAGTGGCACTTTTGAATTAATCGGGCCGGTGTTGCCGGTGCAATGCAGCAAATCACAACTTTCGGTCAGTGCTGCTTTTGGCAGGGCAAATTGTTCCCAAACAGGATAAGGACCGCTTTTCAGTTCAACGATTTTGAAATTGGGTGCCGGTGGAATACAGGTGTTATCTTCATCGGGTTTCACAAAAACAACGTATTCATTTTCAGTGTCAATCTTCTGAAGATTTTTTATCAACTCCAGCGCCACCATATCCATGCCGTGTTTTTTCCGTCGATACAATCGCTGACCTTCAATTCCTATTCTCATAATTTATTGTCGGTTTTGGTTGTTGTTTCAGTATTTCCGTGTTCGGTATGGATAAATTTTTTGTTGGCGCCCTTTAACCTGAAAAGAGATAAAAACATAAGAATGAAAGCTTTGGGGATTGATAAAAAAGCTGCGAACGTTTTCCTTGTATAGAATTTCATCGGAATACTGAATAAAAATGCAGCTACAACGATCAGGAAAACCATCAGCCAGTGGTAAAAAGAAACTGCTGTGAATTCTGTATCAGGTGATAAAAGAATAACTGCGCCGTACAAAAAAGTTATGATGCTGACTAATCCGGCCAACAAAATGCGGGGAGGGGAGACCATTTGATAAACTTTGTCGAAAAAATCGATATTTCCCTTGAAAAACAGATGATAAAGTCCCGGGAAAAAGTAGCGTCCGAAATAGATAAATTGCGCTGAGAGCCAGCGTTTTCTCTGTTTGGCAAAAACTTCCGGTTTCTGCACTTTTTCGTCGAGAACAATAGCTTCGTGCAGGTATTCAATTTTGTGCCTGTCTATCAGAAGTTTCAGTTCAAGTTCTTTGTCGAATCCGCCGATTGCCTTCACTCCGGCCATCGTTTTTTTGAAAAAGTTGTAATCGAAGGCCATTCCCGAACCAATCAAAGCCGACGAAAAACCCAGCACCCGGTGCCCTTTTCTGAAAATGTGATTGTTGATTTCCTCGCTGATTGCATCAAGTATGGCAAATGATGTGTTGGTGTTTTTTGCCACACGGTGGCCTTGAACCACAGAAAATCCACGCTCAAAAGCCTGGTTGATCTTCGAAACAAAAGCGGTTTCCATCAGGTTGTCAGCATCCAAAATCAAAGCCACATCATAATCGTCACCCAAAATCTCCATGGCTTTATTGAGGGCTTTCGATTTTGTGCTAATCTCAAAACTTACCTCGATCAGTTTCAGCGGCATTTGTTTTAATTTTGCTATTGTTTCGGGTTGAAAAGAGTCGGCAATTATTACCACATCAAATTTGTCTGCCGGATAATCCTGTTTTAGTGCCTCTTCTGCAACTTCCAGAATTACTGTATCTTCTTTGTATCCTGGAATTAAAACTGCAAATTTCCGGATTTGTGGTTCAGCCGTGTATTTGGGTTTGTATGGAAACAATCCGGCCAGCGCAAAAATGAAAATATAAATAGCTGCTGTTCCGAAATAAATCAGCAGTATAATTTCTATGATATTTATAATCAACTGTATTGTTCCCATTTCTAATTTAACTGAGGATTTGATTTCAGGTTTCGATAATGCATCAGGTTCCAGAAAATTCCGCGGAAATATGCATGCAAATGTTTTGTTTGTCGTTTTGCAAGATAAGTAACGGTGTTTTTCGGAATTGAAACAAAAAGTTGGAATAACATGCTGATTACAAAAGATAATCCCGAAAAATTCCGGCGGGCATATAAAATCCGGTTTCGCGTTAAATAGTAGGTTTTCAGCGGGCTTTCCTTTCCGGTTGATATGGATTCTTTGTGAAGGACAAAAGAAGCCGGCTGGTACATAATTTTATAGCCGGCATTTTTTATTCTTTGCGCCCAGTCGTGCTCTTCGTAGTATAAAAAATAAACTTCCGGCATCATTCCCACTTTTTGAATCACACTTCGGGGAACCATCATGGCTGCTCCGTGCACCGAGGCGGTTTCCTGCAACCGGTCCGATTCAGGATTGTCTTTTTTGTGATATCCCAACCCTTTGTTGCGGATTGTGAAACGGTTCATTTCTGAAAATCCTGCATACTGAACAATTTCAGGGTTCCAGTGAAATTTTATTTTCGGGCTCACCATCCCTATTTTCCTGTCGTTTTCGAGTAATTCCACGAGTGGTTCCAGAAAACCGGGTGGTACTCCTGTGTCGTTGTTTATAAAAAGCAGATAATCTCCTTTCGAAGCTTTTATGCCAAGATTGTTTCCACCTGCAAATCCCAGGTTTTTATCGCTGATAATTAATTGAATTTCGGGGAAATGATCTTTTAATTTTAGAGGATTGTCTGATGGGGAACCGTTGTCGATTACAATAATTTCAACTTCAGGATAAGTTATTTTTCTGAGCGAATCAAGAAGTTCCATGGTAACCTGGCTTTGGTTGTAATTCACCGTAATAATGGAAACCAGCGGATATTTTGTTTCTCCGGTTTTCATTTTTCTGTTGTTTTGACCGCTTCTGAAACCGGCTGTAAATCGCTGGTTTCGTATTTTCTGGCCAGAAATAAAAAGCCCATGCTTGAATAAATAATCAGGCCGGTGGGCATTTGTCCCAAAACACCGTTTCCGTAGGAAGCGACCATAATTCCGAAAAGCCCGGAAGCGAGTGCGCTCATTTTTGCCCTGTTCCACGGATCTTTCAACCTGAACATGATGATATAGGAACTTTTTATCAGGATGTAAAACAGGATTAAAAGATGTAAAGTAAGTCCGACAATTCCCTGCTCGGCCCAAATCATAACGTACCAACTATCGGTGGGTATTTTTGCCAGGTAAGTATTAGGTGTAAAACGTTTACCCCAGTTTCCGGCCGAGCCGATTCCGCCTCCGAAAGGTTTGTCGGCCAGGTAAGTTTTGAGTTTTCGCTGGTTTTCGAACCTCACTTGCAATGATTTATCCTGCAAATTAAAAGCAGATCTCATTCGGTAAATGGTGTAACTGCTGTTACCAATTGTGGTGAAAACAAAAAAGCCAATTACAATGGCTCCCAAAACCGCACCGGCAATAATCGCTTTCAGATTCTTCTGCAATAAAATATAAAGTGCAAAACCCATAATCGGCACGGCCAGCGCACCACGGGTTCCCGAAATCATCATTCCGTAAATGGCAAGCAGTCCGGTAATGGCGTAAAAAATCTTTAATTTCTTTGAACTTTTCAGATGGTAGGCAAGAATCAGAAATACAATTCCTGCATGTCCCTGGGCTGCCCCAAATTGTCCGGCGTCGGAGAAAAACGAAAACATGCGTGGTTTGCCACGTAAAATATGTGTCAGCGAACCGCCTTCGTCGAGCCAAACCTGTTCCCAGGGATCGAACCCGATAAATTTCTGCATGATTCCTTTGAGCGATCCCAAAATCGAAAGCACAGCCCACAATCTGAAAAAAAGTTCAAGATCAGCTTTTCTGTTGAAAACAATAAAAATTAGCGGAATTGTGAGCAACATATACAAAGCCACTCCACGAACTGCATACAACCATGCTTCGTGGCTGACCACCTGTGGATTGATTAACTGAAAGAGTGCATAACCAAACCACACAAATGCCAATAAAACCAAATCGTTGCGTGCATTTTTCCACGGAATATTCTGAGAATAGGATTTAAAAATGACAGACAGATAGACCAGCAGAAGATTTGCATCAACGGTTAAACCCAGCGGAACATCGGCCAAATAACGGGTTAAACCCAATGCGAAAAAATTCAGGATATACAACCCGATCATTCCGGCAACCGGATTATTGAAAACGAGATAAACATAAGCAACCACGAAAGGCAAAGCAATTAATGCCAGTCCAATAGCAAGGCCACCCCAGGCCACGGCAAATGCCGACAGCAAAACTGCAGTAAGCGTTGAAAATACCAGAACAGGCTGGTAGTTGAATTTTTTGTATTTATATTTTCCGGTTGAATCAATATTCATTTCCAATACTTTCTTTGTTCAATCCTGAAGTGCATTTTCCAAAAAACTAATCGCTTCATTTTGCTTTTCGACTAAAATGCTGTTTACTTTTTTATAATCGACAGGTTTTTTAATTAAATCGCTGATATTGTTATCGTTTTCGGTTACCATTCTGTCTTCAAGACCAAACGTTTCGAGCAATGAATGAAACCTTGCCATTCCCCGTTTCGGATTGCCAACAACAACAAATGGTTTATTAAAAATTATGGAAAATGCGGTGCCGTGAAACGAGTCGGTCACAACAAATTCTGCATCCATAAAGCTTTTTATCCAGTCGGTTACGGGTGGAGCCACACACTCGCTGATCCCTTTTTTTCCTACTTCCCTGAAAAAACGTTTTGGCATCACTGAAACTGTTTCAAGTTTGAGTTCGTTGGCGATCCGATTCAACAGTTCTTTTTTCTCCGGCGATTTATCAAGAACATAAGTAACCAGTTTTCCTTTAAAATCGGGTACACTTGCTTTCTCAACCAATTGTTTATACTCATTGCCCGAAACTAATAAAGTTGGGTCAAGAACCTGCTGAACATCGATTTCAAGATAATTTTTGCAAAGATTTATTCCTGAGTTTTCCCTGACCGAAACAGCATTAAATTTCTTTGCCAAAGCGCTGCATTTTTTTGTTTGTTCAGGGGAGAACTCCCAGTTATCGACGCCAAAAGAGGCGGCATAGGCAATTTGCCTGACTTCTTTATCACCTGTTGTAAAACCCAAAAAATGGTTTTCTAGATTGGGCGCATATTTGGGTCTCCAAACCTGGTCGCTACCCACAATCCAGGCATCGAATCTGTACTTTCCAAGTTTTTTGAAGTCAATTTCCGAATCGATTGTTTCAGTGAGTGAAATATTTTCTGAAATAAACCGGTTTGTATTTTGCCAGATGATTTGAAGCTCTTTTTTATTCGGCCATGTTCTCACAATCACTTTTTTACCGGTTATTCTTTTCAAAATTCGTTTTCCTGCCGTTAAAATTTTCATGCTGAGAGACATGGTTTTTGAAAACCGGCTGACAGTCAAAACCTCGTGCCCCATTTTCTTCAGTGTAACCTGCAGAGCGTAATTCTGCAATATTCCACCGTAGTTGGCATTAAAAGGCAATGTTATGATTCCGATTTTCATTTTCATTAAAAGTTATCTTTTAAAAACTTTTTCCTTCACTTTTTGCAGAGGTTTTACCAAAAGCTGTTTTTCATATTCATTCATCGAAGTAATCCAGAATAATGGCAGGTAAACAATTGTAAAAACTACCATTCCTGCCGCGAGTTTTGCTACATTATCCAATTCAACGATTTGCAGGATAAAATACGTGATGACTCCGGTAATGAGAGGTGAAACCGACATCCGGCCAATTTCTTTCCAGAATTTTGGAATATCAATGTTTTGCTTTTTGTAATAGTAAATGTTCATGGCAATGATCTGGCCAAGAACCAAAGCGGTACAAATGGCAATGGCACTGCCGATTCCACCATACCGTTTCACCAGCAACAATTGCAACAAAACACTGAAAATGGCAATAAAAACATAAAGTACCGATCTGAATTTGATCTGGTTACGGGCCATGAGTATTGTTAATCCGATATTTTGGATTAGCGGAATTGTCATTGGAATAAAAAACAGAAGCGTGATGTAGTAAGTTTCTTTATAATCAGGTCCGGCCCAGAGTATTATAAATTGTTCGCCAAAAAGTATAAAACCGGTAAGTACAAAAGCCAGAATAATAAACTGGATGCGTCCTGTTTTTATAAATAAGTCGGAAATTTCCCGGTGAGAATGCTCCTTTGTGGTCATGGCTGTAATTTTGGGCAGAAATACACCCGGGATTGCGGTTGAAAATGACGAATACATCTGTTGAAGTTGAATGGCGACTGAGAAAACAGCAATTGCCGCAGTTCCAATTACAGCACCAAGAATAATTTGTCCTGAACTCCAGTAAAGACGGTCAACCAGCGCCCCAAGGAAAATGAAAAATGAGTATCCTGATAATTCTTTGAAAAGACTCCGGTCAAATCCTTTGAATCGTATTTTTATTTTGAGTTTTACCTTGCAATACCAGAAATTAATCAGCAATGTTGCCAGATTGAGAATAGTAATGAGCACTACCATTCCGATTGCTCTGTAACCCATCTCAAGCAAAACTATCATAACTCCTGTGTTCAAAATGATTCGTGTAATTCTTATAAGTCGCTGAAAAACAAAATTTTCATAAGCAGTAATTATGGAACCAAAAATACTTAGCGGGAAGGTGAAAGCCAGGTTGAAAATCAGCAGAATGATCATTATATGAACTTTCTGCAATTCATCGGCGGTTAATGCTTGGCTATAAATTAAGTCGATATTAAAGTAAAGAACCGAACCGAGAAGAATGGTTATCAGGCTGATAGCCAAATATAAAGTAACAAACATCCCAAACATGGAATGCAGTTCTTCAGATTTGTTTTCGGCCCTGAATTTGGCAGTGTAGCGGATGATGGTGTTTCCGAAGCCCAGATCAAGAATTGTGAGGTAAGCAATAACCGATGTAACCAGTGCATAAAGTCCGTATTCGCTTTGTCCCATCATGCGCAGCATGTAGGGTGTATATACCAGTCCTACCAGGTTGTTAAGGCCAAGTATCAAATATGATAAAACAGCACCTGCTTTTAACTGATTAATCTTCATAAAGCGAATCGTTACAAAAACCCTGATCTGACAAGGCTGTCAATGTTCGTCCTTCGTTGCCCGATCTGTATTTATCCTAAAATATTCCCAATTTCATTTTTATCAACACCATTCAATATCATCGCGGTTTTGTCCTGTCCTGTAAATTCAATAATGTTGTTTAACGACAGACTGTCAGCTTCTTCCCAGTGTCTGTTGGCTTGTGTGACCATTAGTATTTGGTCTGCATTTCTAATCAGTTGTATCGGTACCGGATGGTGAATTACACCGGGGATTTCGATGAAAATAAAATCGTAATTATCCTGAATATCAGTATTTCCGGCTGTCAATTGTTTTACATTGTCCAACGCCGGGAAATTGGCAGGCATTATATAACTTTTTATTAATGGATTTTGATTCAGTTCAGCCTGGTTGTGCGATAAAATCAAGGTTTTATAACCAAATTCCTTTAGTTTTTCTGCCACACCTGAAATAACAAATGTTTTGCCTTCGCCATCGAAATTACTGAAAACAATACTTGTCAAAGGTTTTTTCCCGGTGTTGTTTATGAAAGCCGAAATCAGTTTCTGAGCTGTAATTTCAAAAGCTCTCGATGTTTTGCTGTTTAAGCCTGAATTTTTCCTGATTTTGCCAGAATCAGGAATGGCTGAAATTACATTCAACCCTGAGAGTTCCGACGCGCGTTTTAATGTTCTGATATGAGGATTTAAAAATTCGAATGCAAGAATAAAAGACAATGGAATCAGCACTCCCAAAATCAATGCAGCCAAAAGCAGGTACCGTTGTTTGCCGGGTTCAGGTTTTACCGGGAAAAAGGGTGGTGAAATGATTTTTAAGTTCGAATTCATTTCCACATTTTGCTGTTTTAACTTGGCTAACCCGAGGCTTTGTAAAATGCTGAGATATTCTCTTTCTGCCACATCTATTTTTCTTTCAAGTCGTTTCAGGTTGGCTCCCAATGGTGCATATTGGCTGAAAAGTTTCTGATACTCATTTTGTTGTTTACCTGCAATTTCAAGTTCGGCGTTCGAACTTTCAAGCTCGATTACTTTTATAAGCCATTCATTCAATATGGAAGTTGATGGTAAACCGTCAATTGTGTTGTCGAGGTAATATTGCTGATTCACCAGATTTTTCATTTCTTCTTCCAGATTGTATGCCTTTACCCGGAGTTCACTTATTTCTTTGATTAACTGATCGTTGGATGCTGTTTCGAGTTGCTCCTGGTAAGTTTTTAAAGCTATTTGCTGTTTTGTGGCAACAAGTTTTTGTCGGAGGTTATTTATCTCGCGGCTGTTAACAATTCTTTTCTCATTGGCTGATAGTTTATTTTCCAAAGTTGATAGTGCAGATTTGGCACCTGCATTTTTCATCCTGAGTTCGAATTGTGTTAAATTGAATTGTTCTTTTTCAGATGTAATATGCTGCGTTTGCTCGTAATAGTTAATAATATTGTTTGTCTTATTAAATTCGAGCAATTCATTTTCAGCATAATCCAGCCTTGCTTTGGCTGTATCGAGTTGATTCTGAAAATAACGAACCACAGCATCCGACTGATTTACTTTTAGTTCGGAATAGGTGCGTACAAAAATTTCGTTAAAATAACGAAGTGTGTATTGGCAAATCCCCGGATCGTCACATATGTAACGCAACTCAATAAGATCACTTGTCTGGATTCTCGAAACCTTCAGTTTATCAAGTATTTCATCGAAACTATAATAGGGGTTGTTCAGGTGAATCAACTCATAAATAAAATTGTCATAACTGCTGTTTTTGAATTCCTGAAGATTTTTGTAAGTCTGATTTTCATTGTTTTTAACCACAAGAGCTTTTACTTCAGCCGGAATCATTTCGGATAACTTTGAATAGGCTTCACCGGAGATAATTTCAGGAACAGGTTTTTCGATACATAAATGCAGTGCAAGTAATCTTAATCCGACTTCTTCGGCAGTTGTCTGCGATTCCACAATATTGATCAGGTTATCAAAAGCAGCCCGGGATCCATACAAATCAAGTCTTGATTCTTCAAGCGAGACAATTGAAGACCCTGTGGCAATTCCCGTGTATATTGTTGAATTTGATGCATATTCTTTGTGCTGTTTCTGAGTCAGAAAAAACA
This sequence comes from uncultured Maribellus sp., assembly GCA_964644015.1. Taxonomy (GTDB): domain Bacteria; phylum Bacteroidota; class Bacteroidia; order Bacteroidales; family Prolixibacteraceae; genus Draconibacterium. The sequence goes on along the minus strand of CAZXVT010000051.1, from coordinate 4,496 downwards.
CAAGAGAAAATAAAATGACAGGAGAAACGACCAATATCACCCAATTTCTGCGACAAAGCCTGATAAACTGCACGATACTCATTTTATTTCGTATTAAGTTTAATTTTTACTCCAACTGTTTCCTGTAAAATTTGCAGTGCTGTTGCAAATTCGGCTTTCGATTCTTCAAGATTCGACATGGCCTTTGATGACAAATCGTGAAGCCGGGCAAATTCTGAAACTTCTATCTGGCGGTTTTCATAATCTTTTTCAGCTCTGATCATTTGCACACGATAAACTTCAACATCCTGTGAGAATATCGACATCTTTTTATGAGCTTTCACAATGTTATAATATTGAATGATAACCAGTTGCCGTAATTCCTTTAAAGTTTGCTCTTTTTTGAACCTCAACTTTTCTTTTTCTTCCTTAGCTATCGAAATATTACTATTATCAGCAAAAGCCGAAAGCGGAATTCTGAAAAGAACACCCAGGGTATATCGCATTTGTTCTGAGGTATTTGTCTGACTCTCGGTTAGTCCAAGGTCTTCCACAATCAGCAGGTTATCAAAAAGCCCGTATTTTACGCTTGCTTCAAAACCGAGATAATCCATCCATTCACGTTTTTCAAGTTTTACTTTCATTTCCTGGATGATGATATCTGAATCATACATTTTCAGTAATGGCGAATATAATTCTGCTGAATCCTGCAAGTTACGCAATGGAGGCAGCATGTCCGTTATTTCCTGTTCAATGATTGATTGACCAATGACTTCATTGTTATTTTGTGCAGCGATTTTTAACACACTAAAAATCAAGGCAGAAATGATATAAATTGTAAATCTGTTCATATGCTTTATCATACATTTTCTTTTTGCAACATAGCAGGAATTGTTCTCAGGATAATCCAGATATCAATCCAGAATGAAAACCGGCTGTTGGCAATTTCAACATATTTATTGTCGAGGAGTTTTCTTTTCTCAGGCGACATTTTTGATTTTCCCCGGGCCTCAACCTGCCACAATCCAGTAATTCCGGCGGGTCCGTTAAACCGGTCAATCCATTCGTCGGTAGTCAGTAATTCTGCTTCGTAAAGCGGCAGCGGGCGGTTTCCCACAATCGACATATCACCTTTTATCACATTAATCAATTGTGGTAATTCATCAATACTCAGTTTTCTGATTATTTTTCCAACTTTCGTTATTCTCGGGTCATTTTCGAACTTAACAAACGTTCTGTCCTGTTTTTGTTTTTTTTGTTTAATGTGTTGATTTTCATCAATTACAATATCGTCACCCACTAAAACAGTACCACCCGGCTTTATTTTTGTAGTTTTTCCGGTATCGGCTTTTGTGTTGTTATCTATCTCTTTTTCTTTGTTATATTGGTTTAAGTGTTCAAAATCCCTGAGTCTTTTGTCAGCATCAGGATACATTGATCTTAATTTCAGAAAGTTAAATATCCGGTAACCTGTCCCGACTCGTTTGGAGATATAATAGACCTTTCCTTTTGATTCGAGACGGATGGCAATTATGGCAATTAAGAGGAGAGGGGATAGTAATAACAAAGCTGTACCAGCAGTAATAATATCGAATGTACGTTTGAAAAATGGTGTTTTATAAATTTTTACATCCGGTATCGATGCTTCGCGTTCTAACAGTGTCATCTGTTGTTTGAGCATTCTCAAAAACCGGATTCTGTTAAAAAGAGTTTCATTATCAACGGGTTTTTCATAAATATCATCAATTTTATACTGAAGTGTTTTCCTGATCGTTTCGGGAGTTTTCTCACCAACTATAATGATGAAAGGAGTTAAATTGTTTTTGTCGAATTCTCTGATAAATATATTGCGATACTCGAAACCATTGATACCGGCAAATTCTGTCTCACAAACAAGTCCATCGGTGGTATTTTTATTTTCAAACCAATTTGAAGCCTCTGCAGGACTTTCAAAATGTACAAAATCAATCTGATTGCGGTCAGATTTAATTGCTCTTATGAAATTATCGTCGGAACCAATGTAAACCAGTTTTAGCTTGCCTGCATTTGCCATAGTCATCGGGTTCAGGTTTGACGTTTGATAATTCTTTCCACCCTGATTTGCAGTTCTTCCGGATTAAACGGTTTTATCACGTAATCATCGGCGCCCATTTTCAGACACTTTATTCTGTCGGCACTGCTGTCTTTACTACTGACCACAACAATCGGGATGTCACGGAAAAGCCCGCTTTCCTTTACTCTTTTAATGAGTTCAAAACCATCCATATTAGGCATTTGAAGATCTGTAATAATCAGGTCAGGGATATTTCCTGCCTGAAGCCATGCAATTGCCTGCAAACCATCTTCTTTATAAGCCACATCATAACTCTTGCTCAATATCTGAAAAATGAGTTTGCTGATTGATGGTTTGTCGTCAACGATCAATACTTTTACCATATTTGATTTAATGTTGGTCCAAAACTGTTTTAACAAAAATAAACATATTTTATTAATACAATTAATTTATGTAGGTATGTTTCATTTATTTAGAGTGTATAAAAGGATGATAAAACGGTGGGCAGTTTTGATGAATAAATTCATGAATATTCTGGCACTCGTATTAATATGATTTTGGGGGTAAAAAGCATAGGTAAAAGAAAGACCAGGAATAGATCCTGGTCTATTAATTTGCTAATTAAATTTTTGCTTTTGAATTAAATATTGTAGCAATCAAACTACAATTTAGTCAATGTGTTTTTTATTCTTCCAATATAATCATCAATTTCTGTAATTGATTCAAAACCAACAATAACCATATCTACACATCCAAGCCCCAATACAAATTGCAGTGAATCGTTAATTTTTTTACTGTCGGATTTCAATTTGCCGTCGCCTACCAATTTCATTCCAATCACGCCTTTCCCTGACTGATGCAATTGCTGAATAACCTCCACCACTTCTTTCGGATCGGGTTTGTCCATTGCCATTCCATAAGGATTGATCCGTACGTGAATAACATCCACCCAATCGCTTTTAACCGCAGCTTTCATGGCATCGAGCGAGTGAACCGATACTCCGTGTGCTTTTATGATTCCTTTTGCTTTCAGGTTTTCGAGAATATCCATCTGCTTTTTCTGGTTCACAGTCCAGTTCGGGTCTTCCATGCAATGAATCTGTACCAGATCAACATAATCCGTTTTCAGTTCTTTTCTGAAACGGTCAACAACTTTATCAGCATCCGGCCGTTCCTGATCGGGTATTCCACCTCCGCGAACCCACATTTTTGAAACAATGGTTACTTTGCTTCTGTCCATTTTCTGCATGGCTTCTGAAAGGATGTCGTGTGTTCCGTAAGTATCAGCAGTATCGAAATACCGGATTCCGCGATCATACGACTGTACAAGCAAATCAACACTTTTATTTCTTTCCTGTCTTGTCAGAAACGAAGTTCTGTTGCCGGCGTGTACACCGGTACCCACACCCAGTAAAGTTGTTTGAATCCCTGATTTCCCGAGTTTAACGAGTTGGAGCGGATTTTTATCGGCAAAAACGGTTGATGGCGCAGCCATCAAGGGATTTGTTAAAAGAAGGTGCGCAGTTCCCAATCCCAATGCGCTGAGAAAATTTCTCCTGTCAATTTTTATATAGGTCATAGTGGCAGATTTTTAAGTTATAACAATAAACGTAAATATAAAGTTTCTTTCGGAAAAAGAACTTTTTGCTTAAATTGGATTTTTGGGCTGATAATGACGCTTTAACCACCGTGCCAGTCCGTCGAGCCCCGGAAAAAGTACGCGTTCGGTAATATTTGCCTGGTCGAGTTTATCGCGTATCTCCCATTTTAATGCCGCAGGAATAATGATTCGTCTGTAAACTTCAGGATGCTGCCTGAGCCAGTCATCGAGCACTGCAGTTACCGGCGTCATAATTGAAAACAATGCAAACTGGTTGATAATCCGGTCATCAAGTGAAGGTGGTTCAAAAAAAAGAACATGTCCTTTCCCGATTTTGCAGTCTAATTCGTGAATAGATGAAAATTCCGATTCTAACATTTCAACTGTGAATGCATTACATTTTTCATGTGTAAGAAGGTTTTTCAACGGCTCCGGAACCAACTGGTTTACTTTTACAAAATCAACCTGCCAGATTACACCATCAATATCAAACTTTTCGGTATTCGAAGTGGCAAAATGCAGTGCCACAAACGGAGAATAAGTCCAGTCCATCAACCGGGTCGGCAAACCGTGATGTTGTGCAATTACCAACGATCGCAAAGGAGAATTTGATTGTGAAAAATCACTGGTAGGCGCATATTTTCTGAAGTTTCGCAAAATATGATATTCAAGTTCCGGGTGTCTGCCGCTGTTGCGCAAAAAACTGTTTTCAAGTCGGTAGGTACAGTCTGACAATCCTCTGAAAGCATAGTCGCTCCTGAATCTTTCCATTTCAGGTTTCCAGGCATTCCGGTAGAGTTCTTCCACTAATTGTTCCCAGGATTCGACCCTGCAATCGTTTGACAAAATTGAGCAGTTCATGGT
>CAZXVT010000050.1:0-25288 GCA_964644015.1 uncultured Maribellus sp. | reverse complement strand
CTACAAATTATGCAACATGTTATAAAAAATATTTTCGGCTTGTGTTGTTTCCATTGAGTTTTTAAATAATAGCTTTGAAAACCGAAGAATAAATCAAAAGAAATGAAACAGGTTGTGCTTACCGGAATCAGGAAAATGGAGCTCACTGCTGCAAATGATCCAAAAATTATCAGTGGTAGTGAAGTAAAAATCAAATTGGCATCAATCGGAGTTTGTGGCTCCGATATTCATTATTATGCCGAAGGGAAAATTGGAACGCAGGTTGTTCAGTATCCTTTTCCGGTTGGTCACGAGTGCTCAGGTTTTATTGCGGAGGTTGGTGCCGAAGTAAAAAATGTAAACGTTGGCGACCTTGTCGTGGTTGATCCATCGGTTCATTGCGGTCACTGCGACCAGTGTCAGGCCGGTCGGCCGCACACCTGTCGTAATAATAAGTTTCTGGGCTGCCCCGGACAATTGGACGGATGTCTTTCTGAATTTATTGTAATGCCGTCGTTTACCTGTTTTCCTGTTACCGGCAAAATGACCCCGGTTCAGGCAGCTTTAATCGAACCGCTTACAATCGGAGTTTATTCAGTTAAACTGGGCGAAATACCAAATCCGGGTATTGATGCAGCCATATTCGGTGCCGGCCCCATCGGACTCAGCATTCTGATGAAACTGCTGGCTGACGGCCTGCAACATGTAACTGTTATTGAACCTTTGCAATACCGCCTGAAAAAAGCTGCTGAAATCGGGGCTGAATTTTTGATTAATCCTGACCATGAGGATGTGGAGACTGCAGTTAAAAGAAATAATGAGCTTCTGATGGATGTGATTTTTGAAGCCAGCGGACAGCAGGAAGCGGTAACCAATGCGGTGAAAATTCTTAAACCCGGAGGCAAACTCGTTCTGGTGGGTATTCCGCCTGACGCTCAATATACTTTTGATATGGATTTGATGCGCCGCAAAGAACTGACCGTCATCAACGTCCGCCGCCAGAATCATTGTGTGGAAGAAGCTATCGAACTGGTTGTTTCAGGCAAAATTGATGTGGAAAAAATGGTTACACATCATTTCACGCTCGAAGAAACGCCAAAAGCCTTCGAAATTGTGGAAGGCTACAAAGATGGCGCAATCAAGGCAATGATAAACCTGTAAATCGGGTTGCGGGTTGGAAGTGATTTACTATTTACGCCCCGAAATGTCGGGGTACGATTTACTATTTGATTAAATCGCCTGATTCCTTTCTCCCTGCTTCCTCATTAACCCATTCACTCAATAACACAATTACCCAATCACCCAATTACCCATTCACTTATTTACACACATGGTGAGCAAGTAATTTCTGAACTTCGTAAACATTCACCGATTTGTTGAACTGTTTTATGATGCTGGGTTGCTGCTCTCCCGAAATCCAGATTTTCAGTTCGGCATCCAGTTCAAAAGTACCAGCAGTTTCAACGCTGAAACGCGAGATGCTTTTGTACGAGATCGATTTATATTCCGTTTTGTTGCCGGTGATTCCCTGTTTGTCGATGGTAATCAATCGTTTTGTGGTGAAAATAAAGGTGTCGCGGATGAGCTTGAAACCCAGTTCAATTTCTTCGTCGTCGGTCAGCAACTGACCATATTTTGCAATAAGTTCTTCCGGTTTTACGGCACCGGCATTGCCCAATAATGCTGAAAATATTTCCATTTTGTTTTGAATTTATTCTTTTGATCTTTTAAAGTTTTGACTGTATTAACACCCTTCGACTTCGCTCAGGGTGACTTGCTGACAACTGTCAGACTGAGCGGAGTCGAAGTCTGTTTCTATTTTAATCCATTTACAATTCATCCGAAGCCGGAATCAAACGGGCAGATAAATCGGGGTCGGCCATGTCTTTGTCCAGCGGAAACATGGGACGGTCGATACGTTTGTGGCCCAGCCGATCGAGGTCCTGGTCAACACCGCCGGGTGTGAGCGCCATGAGCCAGTCGGCGCGCATATCGTATAATTCAGGCACTAAGTAACCGATTTTCACCATCACAATATCTGTCTCCCGCGGATTCAACCCGAGCCGTGTAAAATCCTTTTCGTAATGATAAGGTTTGCGTTTGCCTGTTACAATTACTTGAATGCTGCCCACCTGCACCACCACTTCGGTTTTTGCGTCAGCGTCGCCCTCCACAATAGCTTTTACAATTCCTGAAAGTTTTACCGGTGGCGCAAACCTGCTGTCGATGGCTGCACCGGCAAATCCTTCAACATGATTGCCAACTCCGGCAGCTTTTGCCAGTTCAACAAATTCAGGTCCGGGTATCGAAGCATAAATCAGTGAAGGCCCTTTTTCGGTTTTAAATTCGGGGCGTTTCAGCAGTTCGGTTAAAGTCCAGGTAACATCACCGGCACCTCCGGCAGTTGGATTATCACCTGTGTCACTGATAATAAAAGGACGTTTGTCGCTGGCAATGGCTTTGTTAAGGCTCTCTTCAAAAGTGGCAACCGGGGCTACAAATTCAAACTCATTCCGCACATCCCAGAAACTTTTAGCTAAATATTCAGCACCACTGACCACCTTTTCCCTGTCGTCGCCGGTAACCATCACATACGCTTTGTTGCGGGGTTCGTCGGCCCAGGCATATCCAATCCAGATAGCCGCATCTGTAACCCCTTCCTGGTCGGCAACCGGGGCCACTTTGGCATACAAACTTTTCCCTGGTTCAATGCGGGTGCTGGTTTTTTCGCCCGGCAGTAAAATAGGCACCGGAATCCAGGCTTTGTATTTGGGTTTTCCCTGGCCAGTTTCCAGTCGTTCCAGCAGGTTGTCAAGCGCGCGTTGTTTCGATTCCAATGCATCGTCGTGAGGAGCCAGCCGGTAGCAGGTTATCAGGTCGGTATTTTTTGCAAGCCTTTCGGTAACGCTTCCATGCAGGTCCATCGACGTGGAAATAATCGTTTTTGTTCCCACCACTTCGCGGATGCGGACAATAAAATCGCCTTCCGGATCGTCGAGACCCACCACACTCATCGCTCCATGAATATCAAAGAAAATCCCGTCGTAGGGCAGGTTTTTACGGAGCGAATCCAGCGTTTCGGTTACTAATTTCTCATAGGCTTCGCGGGTAACAATACCGCCCGGAATGGCATGACCGCGCAGGGCAGGGAACCATTCAGCCCGTTTTCTGTCAACCGAATCAACCGACAGAAAAGGGTAGTAGGTAAAAACTTCCTGACCGCGGCGCACACGAAACGACTCTTCGGTGGATTGTGCCGGCGAAAAAGTGCTCGATTCGATGGCAAGTCCGCAAATGGCCACGCGTGGTAGTTTCTTTTCCTGTTTACATCCCGAAAACAGCGCTGTTGTCAGCACCAGAAAGCTGATAAAAATTGTTTTCATTTAGCTCTATTTACTGATTATTCAATTTCCGATAAAGATAAAAAGGATTTTCAGGAAAGGAAGTTTTACAAAATGGAATCGAGATTTCCGGAGTTGTTTAATTCCATGCTGTATCCAGCAGGAATTTTATTTGTTGCAATTGAATCTTCCAGAAGGGTGAATTTTTTAAAACTCTTATTGAATTGCAACCTTAACCAATTGGAGGATTTATTCAGTTTTTAATCTCAAAAGCGCCTGTTTTTTGTAGCTTCTTCCAATGGGTAAAACCATTTCCCCGATTTCGATTTCGTTATTATTAAAACCCGAAATTTTATTTTGGTTGACGATAAACGACCTGTGAATCCGAACAAAATAGCCGGGGAGTTTTTCTTCGATGGCGCTTATTTTTTCCTTGCTGGTTATTTCCTTGCTTTGAGTTGTGTGAATCTTTATATAGTCTGCAAGACTTTCGATGTACAATATTTCATCAAAATTTATCCTGACAGATTTTCGGTTTGAAAGCAGTTCAATAGAAGGATTTCTCATTTTCTGATTTTCATTTTTCAAAGCTTCCAATTCGCGGCGACTGCTTAAAAGTTGTTTCACCGTCAGAATAAAAGAACCGCTAAAAACCACCAGATAAAGCACCACCGACAATAATAGCGGATTTCTTGAATTTGGAGGTATCTGATGGAATTCGAAATTAGATAAAATGATAACTGCAAAAATCAAAACAAGCATTTCAACATACAGCGAGATAACCAGCGTGTAGTAAAAATACAGGGTAAAGTGGAAATATTTCTTTTTTAACAGGTACTTCGGGACCAGATAATAGTTGAAGAAATAAAAAGTGCCCATTACCACAGGAAGCAGAAGACTGATGAAATAGAAGGCATGAACGGTGCTTCCCCACGAGTGGCCAAAAATGAAAGTAAAGATCGAAACAATAAAAATCCAAAAAGCAACATGAAATGTCGGATTGTTGATGTTTAGTCTCTGATTAAAAGGCCTGATTGAAATCGTCATATTTAATTGTAGCTGATGCCCAAATTTCGATAAAAAATTCAAATCACCATCATTGAGTCGATGAACAGCAGGTTTAGCGGCGGATTCTACCTTGCAAATAGCCTTTCTGCGTCGCTAAATTTGAAAATCGAATAATTAATTTAAATTTTGAACTATGAAACATTTATTTTACTCGGGCGGACCGCTCATCATGGGAGCGATTACGGTAATACTGATTGTTATGATAGCCTGGGCTATCTATCATTTTCTTCCGGTTTTAACAAACAAAGAGACCGACCTCGCGAAAGCTTTATCGCGGCTAAAGTACATCAAAACCATTGGTACATTTGGAATGGTGTCCGGTATTCTTGGACAGTTAATTGGGCTTTACCAGGTTTTTGGTGTTTTGGAAGCAGTTGGTGATTTATCCCAATCTATTATCAGTGGAGGACTTAAAGTATCTTTAATCCCTTCAATTTATGGTTTACTGATTTTCCTTTTATCGTTGTTGTTTTGGATGGTTTTTGATTACTATGTGGTTAAGAAGCTGGAGAAGAAGTAAGTTTTGCTGGTTAAATCGATACAAAGCAGGTGACGCTGAGTCACCTGCTTCACTGGCTTTTTTTGCAACGTTGCAGGGATTTATTCACTCAATTAACGGTTTTTTTTCGTCCTTTTTATTAATAACACAAGAAGAATTACATTGGTCAACATAAAGAATCCCAACAAAATATCTTTGTACCCAAATTCATTTTCAGATTCATTTTCTTTTTCTGCAATTATTTGTTGCTGATTTTCCTTTGCAATTTTTTTTAACTTTTCATAATCAGTGAACCAAATTGCAATTCCTTCAGTTCTTGATTCTAATCTCTGTAATTTATATTTCAAACTATTATATCGCTCATTATCTTCATAATACTCAGGTGGTGGAGGTGGCGGTAAAAAACTTTCAGCGTTTTGTAATGACATCGAGTGTAAACAACCATTTATATCTATTGTCGAGTCGTTTAACATTTTAGCATAAACAATCCAGATTCCTTTTTCAGTCGGAAAAATTGAACAGTCAGTTAGTGCTGTTCCCCAAATGGTATCTCTTTTATAATCACCTTTAAATATTTCAAATATTGAAAAACTATAGGCGTTATTCCCGAAGTCACTTTTTATTAACTCGCCAGTAAAAACAATATCAGAAAATCTTAATCCGACAACGACAGCACTATCTCTGTCTATTTCTCTACAATCACAAGCAATTGAGTATGTATAAATTATAATTGTCAGAATTAATATTACAATTTGTTTCATGTTCTTTATGATTGTTGTTTGATTTGGTAAATAGTTGATTGCAGGAATTTCGTGATTAGTAGAAAATGCTAAATAGTTGAATTTTTATTGCAATTTGTGTTTTTTGTGAAAGAATTTTATCATGCTATTTGGTTTAATTTCGAGTTGATTCCAAATTTAGAAATTATTTATAATTGAAAAACAGTCTGTTAATAATTTAACTTTTTCAAACAGAACATAAACCAAAGAGCCGCCCTCCATCCGGAAAGCGGCTCTTTTTGTACTCCTCCACCCACGGGGGAGGTTGGGAGGGGGCTTCTTACACTGTATATGTTGTAGAAGCCGTATTTCCACCGCGGCCTGTCCAGTTGGTGTGGAAGAACTGGCCACGTGGTTTGTCGGTACGTTCGTAGGTGTGAGCGCCAAAATAGTCGCGCTGTGCCTGTAACAGGTTGGCCGGCAAGCGTTCGCTGCGGAACCCGTCGAAATAACACAATGCTGAAGTGAGCGCCGGAACCGGAACACCATTTTCAAGCGCAGTCGAACAAACTCTTCTCCAGCCTGCCTGTGCTTTTTCCACCAAATCTTTGAAGAACGGGTCTAACAACAGGTTGGGCAATTCAGGATTGTTGTCGAATGCTTTTTTGATGTCGCCTAAAAATACCGAACGGATGATGCAACCACCGCGCCACATCAGCGCGATGCCGCCGTAGTTCAGTTTCCAGCCATATTCTTTGGCGGCTTCCATCATCAGGTTGTAACCCTGTGCATACGAAATGATTTTGGCTCCCAGCAACGCGCTTTCAATATCATCGATAAACTGTTTTTTGTTGCCTTTAAATGCTGCTTTTGGTCCGCTGATCACTTTCGAAGCCATTACACGCAGGTCTTTCTGTGCTGAAAGACAACGGGCAAAAACCGATTCGCCAATCAAAGTAAGCGGAATTCCCAGGTCGAGCGCAGCCACGCCTGTCCATTTTCCGGTACCTTTTTGTCCGGCAGTATCGAGAATAAAGTCAACAGTTTCTTCGCCATTTTCATCTTTGTAACCCAGAATATCGCGGGTGATTTCAATGAGGTAGCTGTCGAGAATTCCGGTATTCCATTTTTTGAAAACCTCGTGCATTTCGGTATTGTTCATGCCCAGCAGGTCTTTCATTAACTGGTACGCTTCGTTGATAATCTGCATGTCGCCATACTCGATTCCGTTGTGCACCATTTTCACAAAATGACCGGCACCACCTTCGCCAACCCAGTCGCAGCAGGCTGCTCCGTTTTCAACTTTGGCCGAAATGCTCTGGAAAATCTCTTTCACTGCCGGCCATGCAGCAGGCGAACCGCCGGGCATAATCGACGGGCCCAGTAAAGCGCCTTCCTCACCACCCGAAACGCCGGTTCCGATATAAAGGAATCCTTTACTTTCGACATATTTTGTACGACGGATGGTATCGGGGAAATGCGAGTTGCCACCGTCGATGATGATGTCGCCGGGTTCGAGGTACGGCATGATGAGTTCGATAAAATCGTCAACCGGTTTTCCGGCTTTTACGAGCATCATCACTTTGCGCGGACGTTCGAGTGAAGCACAAAGCTCCTCGATGGAATGTGCCCCGATGAATTTTTTGCCTTTTCCGCGGGCATTCATAAATTCATCCACTTTCGAAACTGTACGGTTGTAAACGGCCACCGTGTAGCCTTTGCTCTCCATGTTTAACACGAGGTTTTCGCCCATCACGGCGAGGCCGATAAGACCAATGTCTGCTAATTTTTTCATATTCTTTTTATTTGTGATTTGTAGTGATTTATAGTGATTCATTGAGATTGATTGTGACTCATGGTGATATATAGAGATTCATTGAGATGCTAAAAATTTCCATGTCTTCCAATTTCATATTTCTTATTTATTTAAAGTTTTCAAACAATCAATCTCCACCAATCTCTTTCTTCTATCTCCACCAATCTCTTTCTTTTCCATCAATCTCTTTCTTCAATTCCAAATCCAAGTTTTTCAAGTTTTTCCAAAGTTTCTTTCTGAATATTTTTTGCTTCAATCTGAAATGAGTCAAATTCTCTTCTAACCGGATAATCGCCTCTTATTTTTTCGAAGTTTGCAACGTTGTTACGCAGTTCATTATCATCGTTTTCGATGTTGTAAGTCGATAAAATTACCTCGGCGAGAATTGAATATTCACGTCGCTGATTGCCATCAATACGGATGACAGGATTTTCAGGTGGTTCAACACCCGAAGGTTTCCAGTTGTCGAGCCCCAGCTTGAAAAACCGGCTCACGGCCTGAACGCTCATCATCGTTCCGTTGGCTTTTCCGTCTTTTGAGTAACCGGCAATGTGCGGTGTGCCCCAATCCGCCTTTTCCAATAATTCCAAATCAAGGTCGGGTTCGTTTTCCCAGCAATCGATTATCAGTCCTGAAATCAAACCCGATTTCCGGGCCTGTTTGATGGCTTCGGTTTCAAACACTTCTCCACGACACGAATTGATAAGCAACGGTTGTTTTTTCAGTCCGGCTAAAAATTCAGCATTACAAAGGTGAAAAGTTGCGTCTTCACCGGTCATGTTCAGCGGAACATGAAAAGTTATGATGTCGGCTTCCTGCTGAATGGTTCTTAAATCGGTAAACATGGTTGACCCTTCAGCTCTTTCGCGGGGCGGGTCGTTCAACAGCACTTTCATGCCAATTGTTTCGCAGGTTTTTGCCACACGCGAGCCCACCTGACCAACACCCACAATCCCGATGGTTTTGCCGGCCAACTCGGTCCTGTTTTTCAGCGACCACGAAAAGAGGGCAGAGGCAATGTACTGATTTACGCTTTCGGCATTACAACCGGGTGCATTGGTCCATTGGATGCCGGCTTTTTCGCAATACCCGGTATCAATATGGTCGAAACCGATGGTGGCGGTGGCAATGAATTTTACAGCAGAACCTTTCAGCAGTTTTTCATTGCAGATGGTGCGGGTGCGGGTGATGATGGCGTCCGCATCTTTCACCACCTCGGGCGTTGTTTTGCTGCCGGGCAGATAAACAACTTGGGCTGCCTTTTCAAATGCCCCGTGGATGTATGGTATTTTATCGTCGATAATAATCTTCATGAAGAAAGTGACTTATTGAGATTGATTGAGATTGATTGTTACTTGTTACCAGTTTTGGTTTCGAGGGTGTTAATATAGTTGTTCATCTTAACACCCAGTTTTTCCATTTTCGCAATTATTCCCCCAAAAAACTCATTACTGATAATTTTTCGGTTTCTGGCTTTGGTTAGCCATGTAATGGTTTCGTAATGAGAACCCCGGGCATAAAACATGAAGTTTTTGCGGTCCTTGTAATGATACCTTCCATATCCTTCGGCAATATTGGCGGCAATTGAATCGGCACTTCGAACTATTTGCTGACCGATTGAATATTTGGCTAGGTTTTCCCATTCAACAACCGAAAACCAAATCTCATCACCAACCTCCATTGAGATGTTGTAAATTTCCATGTCCTCCAGTTTCATATTCTGATTTTTTAAGTTTTCAAACAATAAATCTCTATTATTCTCCATCAATCTCCATCAGTCTCTGTAATATTCCCACACAATTTCTTCCAAAACTCTGTTGGTTTTGGCTGCAGAAACTCCGGTGCTGACACATTTTCCAACTCCGCGCAATTCTTCAACAACTTGTTTTACAAGATTAAACTGGATGTTTTCGGGGTTGATGAAATCAAGCTCAGTTAACCCACTTTGATTGAAAACTTTGACTTTCCCGTGAGTGAAAGCAGGAATGACAATCTTTCCGGCGTCCCCGATGATTTCGATTTCATCGGTAAACTGACTTTTATCCACCACAAAACACCAGCTTCCGCTCCCGACCACTCCCGATTCGTGTTTCCAGCTTGCAGTGACCGTATCTTCCGCCGGATACAAACCGGCAAGATTAACAGCAGTACCTTTTACATCTGTAATTTTACCGAATACAAAATCCAAATAGTCAAACTGGTGTGATGCCAAATCGTAAAAATGACCGGCGCCGCTGATTTCGGGAAAGACATGCCAGCTCATTTGTTCAGGCGTTTTCCCTCGTTCTCCGGCTGGTTTGTGTAATTTTACATTTATCATCAGTGGTTTTCCAATTGTACCGGAGTCGATTAATTCTTTCACTTTCAGAAAGCCAGGCAGAGTTCTTCTGTAATAGGCCACAAAAAGCGGCATGCCTGTTTCTTCCGACACCCGGAGCATTTCTCGGCATTCAGCATAGGTTCGCGCCATCGGTTTTTCCACGTAAACCGGTTTTCCGGCTTTCATCGCCTGAATGGCATAACTGGCATGAGAATCGGGCGGGGTAGCGATATAAACCGCATCCACTTCCGGGTCATTAATGAGTTCTGCACCATTTGAATACCACTTTGGAACATGGTGTCGCCGGGCGTAATCTGCTGCTTTCTCAGCATCACGCCGCATCACAGCCACCAACTCCGAGAATTCATTTTTGTAAAAGGCCGGACCACTTTTTAATTCGGTCACCTTTCCAACCCCGATAATTCCCCATTTAACTTTATCAGTTTTCTGCACAATTCCTTTAGTTATAAAATATCAATGTCCAAACTCCAATTATCAATATTCAAAATCCAGTATCTTGAATCCAAAATCCTGTTTCAAGAATCAATACTCAAACCTGTCCTTAAATGCCCACAAACCCAACGCCGGATTTGAGATATAGAAAATTTCCTCACCATCGGGCATCGTGTTAAATCCTTCCTGTAATTTTTCAGGATTGTATTTTGCTATCGTCTCATCATAATCAGCCCACTGAAATCCAACACTTTCGATTTCCTGTTTGGTCAGATTCTTTTCACCTTTTCCGGGGCAATAGGTAATGTTGAAACGGCCTTCGGAAGAACCGTGTATCAGGTGTGCCGCAGCTCCCAGACTGCCTTGCAGGTCTTCGTTTTCCTTAACCAGTTTCAGCGTGTGTGGCGTTCCGAAATAGCCGTATTTACGTATGAGTTTATCGATTTGCTTGTCCTCGCCAAACTCGATTAAAGCGGGAGCCAGCACAATCAGTTCGCCGCCGTCTGCCAGTGCCATTCGCGTGCGATAAATGCTTTTGTTGCCCAGCCAGGTGCTTTTAAACTCCGACGGGTCGAGCCAGACCACCACTTTTTTCAGTGGTTTCTCCACCATTTCGAAATTGACTTGGAGCGACAGTTTTGCCGCTTTGTCGAAAACGCTGAAATCGTCACCAATAAACAATCCATAAGTTTGCAGTTTGCCGGTCTGTTTGTTCAGTCCCACAACGGTTTGCACATAAACGATGGGCAAATGATTGCTGAAATTATCGGAAGCATAGTTAAAAATTTTACGTACCGGTGTATCAGCCCGTCCCATCATTTTTTCCATTCCGTAGGCCGCGCCGATAAAATGGCTTTTATTAATTCCTTCGGACCCGCCTGTTCCCACAAATACATTTTTGTTATAATTGGCCATTCCCACCACTTCGTGCGGCACAACCTGGCCAATGGAAAGAATCAGGTCGAAACCGCCTTCCACCAGCAATTTGTTTACCTGCGCCGGCCAGTCATAATCTACTGCACCTTCAGAAACTTCTTTTACAAATTCAGTAGGAACCGTTCCCAGCGTAATTACATCGTTGCGCCAATCATGGTCGCGAAAAAGCGAACGTGGCGTTTCGCCAAACATGTGTTCTATCTGCTTGTCAGTCATGGGCGTGTGCGTTCCCAGCGCCGGCAGAATATCGGTCAGTTTATCTCCGTAAAAATTCCACGCCATTTCTGTCAACTCACCGGCACGACTCGGAAATCGTGTATAATCAGGCGGTATAGCCAGCACCTTATTTCTCGGCCCCAGTTTGCTGAGCGCCTGGTACAAACCCACCCGCAGATGTTCCACCGTGAGTTCTGTATCTTTTGAACCTGTTTCGTAAAGAATCATATTTTTTAGTTTTTAAGCGGCAGGAGGTAGTAGGCAGTTTTACTCCCAAAACCTCGAGCTGATTGCTATCATTCATTGTTTCTTGGCATGAACTTCTCAGAATTTTCTGCCATACTGCTTAGCATCCTGCCAATTTCATCATATTGTTTTATCATCCTTTCATGTACTTCATTATTAATGTAGTCTGATGAAAGTGCAAAATCAAGCCAGATTGAAGTCTCAGTTGCTTCCCCGTCAGCATCCGTCATTTTTAATGAAAAATACTTTGGATATTTTCTTTTTCGATATCCTTCGCCAATACAGGTGCAAACCGACCTCGAAGACCTTTTTATCTGGTCGGTAAGTGAATATCTTTCATCAACAGGAAAAGATTTTGATATTTTAAAAATTTCCTTTGCTGCTTCAAAAGCCAATTGATAGACTTTCAGACTTTTATAACCCTGTATCATTGCTGAAAAATTACTGCCAACTTTTAACTGCCGCTGATTACTATCTTTTTACGCGGGCGTTGCCTTTCCAGATACTCCAGACCATTTCTTCGTCAGCGGGTTGGGCATAGTCAGTGAGGAAAGTGGTGGCCAGTGCGCCGGTTGCCCAGCCAAACTGCGGCCATTTTGCAGGTTCCCAGCCTTTCAGGATTCCGTACAACATTCCGCCAACATATCCGTCGCCGCCGCCAATGCGGTCGAGAACATGAATGGCGCGCGGTTCAACCACGTGCCAGTTGCTGCCTTCGAGCATGATGGCGCCCCACAAATGTTCGTTTACACTAACCACTTCGCGCAGGGTGGTTGCGAAAACCGTTGCATTCGGGAAAGTTTCCTTTACACGGGTAATTAATCCTTTAAAACCTTCAATTTTGGCATGAAGTCCTTCTCCTCCGGCTTCGGGACCTTCAATGCCAAAACAAAGTTGAAAATCTTCCTCGTTACCAATTAAAATGTCAGAAACCGAAGCGATTTCGGTGAAGTTAGCGCGAAGTTCCTTTTCACGGCCTTTCCAGAATGAGGCACGATAATTCAAATCGAAAGAGATTTTTGTACCGTGCTTTTTTGCTGCTCTGGCAATTTCGAGACAAAACTGGCTGGTTTCGGGAGAAAGAGCGCCAATTAAACCCGAGAGATGAACAATTTGTACACCTTCTTCGCTAAATATTTTTTCTAAATCAAAATCTTTTACATTGAGTGTCCGACCAACTTCGCCGGCGCGGTCGTTCCAAACCCTCGGGCCACGAGAGCCGTATCCGCTGTCGGCAATGTTAATCTGGTGACGAAATCCCCACGGGTCGCCCTGTTCCATTTCCGGTCCTTCATAATCCATCCCGCGCGAACGCAGGTTGTTTTTGATGAACTGCGCAATCGGGCTACCTTTTACAAAGGTGGTGAGCACTTTCACCGGCATTCCTAGATAAGATGGAATACTGGCCACGTTGGTTTCGGCGCTGGTGGCATACATGGTAAACCTGTCGCTGGTATGCACCGGCTGGCCATTTTCGGGTGTGATGCGGATGCCCATACTTGTTGGCACCAGCAAAGCATATTTACAGTTTTGTTTTAATTCGATTGACATATTATTCTGTTTAAGATTCTAATTTGTTTTTTGCTACTAGCTTCTGGCAACTGGCTTCTGGCAAAAAGCCATTAGCTAACAGCCAGTGGCGATTATTCTTCATACTCCCCCGAATGCGCTGTAACCGCCGTCAACCGGGATGATGACACCGGTAACAAAGGCAGAAACATCGGAAATAAGAAACAGGGTTGCGCCCTGCAAATCTTCGGGTTCGCCGAATTTGCCCATCGGTGTGTTGTTCACAATTTTTTGTCCGCGGGGCGAGAAATTACCTGTTTTTTCGTCGGTTACCAGAAAACGGTTCTGGTTAGTGATGAAAAATCCGGGAGCAATGGCATTTACCCTGATGCCGACTTTGGCAAAATGCACAGCCAGCCATTGTGTTAAATTGTTGATGGATGCTTTTGCAGCCGAATACGCCGGAATTTTTGTAAGTGGTTTGTACGAATTCATCGACGAAATATTCAGCACAACACCTTTGCGGTTTTTCAACATGTCTTTGGTAAAAACCATAGTTGGCAGTAGTGTGCCTTTAAAATTCAATGCAAAAACCTTGTCGAAACCTTCCATTTCGAGGCCATAAAAAGTGTCTTCCAGCTTGTCGATGTTTTCTTCAGTCATCTGTTCCACTTTAGTGGTGGCCTGCGGACTGTTGCCACCGGCACCGTTAATCAGCACACCGATTTCGCCCAGTTTTTCGTTGATTTCAGCTTTGGCTTTTTCAAGCGATGCTTTGTCCAAAACATTGGCTTCCACACCGATTACAGTGGCATTGAACTCTTTGGCAATTTCAGCAGCCACACTGTCGGCTACTACTTTATTGATATCGGCAATGGCAATTTTCATGTCAACCGATGCCAGCGCTTTTACCATGGCAGTGCCCAAAACACCGGCTCCACCGGTAATAACACAAACTTTACCGTTCAGGTCGTTGAATGATATTGGATTCATTTATGATTGATTATTAATTAATGATTATTTACGATTTTGAAAATTCGCTGTAGTAGTCAACATTTTCTTTTGTGAGAATGTCAATTGAAGTATATTTTTCTTTACCGATTTCGCGTTTCTGTATTACAAACCTGAATAGTTTGTTTACCGCATTGTACCCTTGTTCCTCAGGTCTTTGGCAGATCAGAAACTGCACAATGTCTTTCTTCAGAAAACTGATATTTTCTTTCAGAAGGTCATGACCGATTACTTTGAGGCCTTCGAGATTGAATTTTTCGATCATCCGACCAATGTAAAACACCTTCGAATTGGTGACAAAAATTCCCTTGATCCGGTATTCGACAATAAAATCTCTTACCTTTTTCATCCATTTATCGTTGGAAGTATCGGCAATTTCGATGGTTTGCAACTGGTGCAGGGCAGGGTTGTTCAGTTTATACCAATCATAAAAACCCTTTTCGCGTTCAACCAGGTGATTCTGATTGTCCATTTCTTTGGCAAAATGCACCACCAGAATGTTTCCTTCCGCGAGCAGCATATCCAGTAATTTCCCCGAAACCATGCCGCTTTGATAGGAATACTGACCGATATAACTGATTTGCCCTGCATCCTTAATTTCGCTGTCGATAAATACAAACGGAATATGATTTTCCTTTAGTTTTTCAATAAAAAGGAGTGCTTCTTTTTTAAAGAAAGGCGCCAGAATAACCCCGTCGGGTTTCAATGCAATGATTTTATCCGAAGCATCAATAAACTGTTTCGGATTTGATTGATTGAATGTATAATTTTGAATTTCAACGTTGTAATGTTTTAATTCTGATATTCTTTGCTCAACTCCAATCATGGGTTTGGTCCAGTATCCTTCTTCCGAAACCGGTTGTGGAAACAGGGTTGCAAAGATTACAGGCTTTTTTGAAGCCAGGTTGCTTGCAAAAATGTTGGGTGTATAACCCAGCTCTTCCACAATGGCCATAATCCGTTTTTTTGTCGATTCAGCCACTTCACCACGGTTGTGAAGCACCCGGTCAACAGTGCCAATAGATACATTGGCGCGAGTTGCAATATCGACAATCCGTATTTGCTGATTAGGTTTGATAATAAATTGATTTTAAGTTAATTAATATCTTTAATAATCACTAGTTCCTTGCAAAACTAATGAATTTTTTTAAATACCGTGTTCGTACACGGAAGAAAATTAAAAATGTCAATTGAAAAATTTATGAAGAAAGATGTTTGGGGTAATTATTTGTAAAATTGAATCAGAATGCTGCTGTTGAAGGATCAGGTTTTTCATCCAGAATTTCCGGTTTTTTGGCAATTTGTTTAATCACCCTGAAAAGGCTGCCTCCATGTGAACCATCAACCACGCGGTGGTCGAGCGTTGAAGAAAGCCACATCACGCGACGGATTTCAATTTTATCGTCGATTACCACCGGTTTTTTGTTGATGCTTCCTAAAATAAAAACAAACGAAATATTGGACGAGGGCAGGAGCGAGCCGTAACCTGTGTCGAGTCCGACAGTTCCGATGTTTGAAACTACATAAGATCCAAAACTGGTGGAGTCAAGCCCGATTCCGGGGACCGAAATCCCCCAGTGAATGGTGATGGTCTGGTAAATTTTAAAAAGCCAGTTTCTGAAAGGCCAGGGTAATTTTGCCAGCATCGATTTTGCCTGCATGGTATCGTTTTCGTTGCCTTTGCGCGATTCTGCAATTTTCTTTCCGATAAACTCCGAAATTTCGGTTGTTGTAAGCTGATCCGAATTTTCAACCTTTACCGAACCCATTTGTCCGCCCGGCAATAAAACTGAAACTGTGGCATCCACCCTGTCGCGCTGAATTATCTTGCCTCTTTTTACATAAGTATTCAGTTCAGGCACTTCCTGTCTGATTGCCCGGCCAATGATCAGTGTTATTAAATAAGTCAATGTGGTTTTTACACCTGATTTTCGTTTTTCGGCAATGTACCGCTCCAGTTCTGTTACATCCAGTTCAACCATGCCAAATATTTTGGAGTCAATGGGTTTTTTATAAATGGTGGACGCAACTTTTCTCCAGTTCGAATTATAGTCAGTACTTTTTGCCATACGTTTGATTTTATCAGAAAATAATTGGCGCAATATTAGTTTTAAAAATTTTATACAAACATTTTTCTTCAGCTTATTTCAAATTGTGCATAAACAAAAAGTGGCTGCCGGATAGCAACCACTTTATAATCATTTCATTAAACTTCAGGAAGTTTCCAGGGGGCCCTGAATTTTCGCATCAGCATTTCCGATGCTTTGGCATTGTTTACAATCACCTCTTTATCCGGATCCCATTGAATGGTTTGTTTCGTTGTCATGGCAATTTCGCCCAGTAAACCCACCGAAATTGAACGGTGTGCAACTTCCACAGGTGTAATGGTTTCCTTGCGGCTTTTTACACATTCAAGAAAGTTTCCGTAATGATTCTCGCTTTTGTACAGCGCCTTTTTATTGGGGCCAAGGTCTTCAAGAAGAGAAGGTTTCGATGCTTCCAGTTTATTTCCACGGTCAACATGAATCCATCCTTCTTTGCCATACCAGGTAACGCCCATTCCATATTTTAGTCTGGCCGAATTGGCTACCCTGATATTTACCCCGGTTTTGTATTTGCAGTTAAAATCATATTCAAGAGGAACATTGTACAATTCGGTTTTTGGCGGATAAACACCTTCGCCAGCCACTTCTATCGGGCCGGTTCTGTCTAATCCCAATCCCCAGTGTGCAATGTCAATATGGTGACCAGCCCAGTCGGTTAACTGTCCGCCTGAATAATCGAGAATCCAGCGCCAGTTCCAGTGACAGATTCCGCGATATTCAACTTTTGGTGCCGAACCCAACCAGAAATCCCAGTCGAGTTCTTCGGGAACTGGCACCACAGGTGGCATTCCGACTAATTTTGGTGCATTGGGCAGTCCAACTTCCACCCGGTCGATTTTTCCAAGACGCCCATTGTAAACCAATTCGGCGGCTTTCAGAAAGTGCGCTTGCGAACGCTGCCAGCTTCCGGTTTGCCAAATTACATTATTTTGTTTCACCGCTTTTACAATCCGCTGGCTTTCACCAATACTGCGTGCCAAAGGTTTTTCGCCATAAATATCAAGCTTTTTCTGGGCGGCTGCTATGTATGTCAGGCTGTGCCAGTGGTCGGGAACAGCAATAAGCACAGCATCGAGTTTTTCTTTTTCCAGCAGTTCACGATAATCCTTGTACTGGCGACAATCTTTATTCCCGTTTTTCAGATTAACGGTTTCTGCCCCTTTTTCAAGACGTTTTTTGTCGAGATCGCAAACAGCTACAAATTGTGCCTGTGGTAATTTCATAAAATCTTTCATATCGCTCATTCCCTGCGCACCGGTACCAATTGTAGCCATTACAATTCTGTCGCTGGCAGCTATAAAACCGTTCTTTCCTAAAGCCGAAGCAGGAATGATACTGGGAATCAGAATGGTTCCGGCTACTGCTGAAACTGATTTTCTGATAAAATCCCTTCTTGAAGAATCATTTTTCATTGTTATTAAATTTATTTGATCATTAGGTTTATGGCCGATAAAGCTATAAAAGATTATGACTTTCTTATTATCAACTTTTGACAAATTCAGATTATTATTTTTCCTTCCGATTAATCAGTTATTTTTACAATGATTAAGTTTTGTAATATTTTTCTAATCTGACTAAACCAATTATGAAACGACGGGAACTTCTAAAATCAGCTTCCATTCTGGCTGCAGCTCCACTTTTAAATCCGTTTTCAGAATTTGCAACAAGTCGTCAAAGCAGCCCGCAAAATGCCTTTGGCAGAATAAAAAGATTTGGCGATGATCGTGACTGGTTTTTTCAGAAAAGATATGGAATGTTTGTGCACTGGGGACTTTATTCAATACCCGGATGGCACGAGCAGCATCAGTGGCGCGCCAGAGTGGAAAGAAAGGAATATGTAAAACTGGCACAACAATGGAATCCTGTGAAATTTAATCCCGAAAAATGGCTTGATTTGCTGGAAGAGGCAGGTATGCAATACCTGACGATTACCACTAAACACCATGATGGTTTTTGCCTGTGGGATACCAAACAAACGGATTTTAATACCATGAATTCACCTTATAAAAACGATATAATTGGTATGCTGGCCAACGCCTGTCATAAACGAAAAATTCCGCTTTGCCTGTATTATTCAATAGCCGATTGGAATCATCCGAATTACCCGAATGAAGGGCGACACCACGAATTACCACCACAACCCGGAGATTCGCCAGATTGGAATAAATACATGGAGTTTCTGAAAAAACAGGTAACAGAGCTTTGTACTAATTATGGCGAAATTCACGGATTCTGGTGGGATATGAATGTTCCGCAATACAAAGATTCTTCGATCAATGCAATGATCCGGAAACTTCAACCCAAAGCAGTGATCAATAACCGTGGTTTTGATGAAGGCGATTTCGGTACACCGGAACGCGATTATGACAATACTGCGGATGGTACAAAAAATTTTGAGAAGCCGGTGGAAGCCTGCCAGAGCGTGGGTATGGAGAGCTGGGGTTACAAAAAGGATGAAGATTATTATACTGACCGTCACCTGGAAGCCAGTATTGACAGGTATCTGGCCCGCGATGCCAATTATCTGCTGAATGTTGGTCCGACAGGCGAAGGTGAAATTCCTGCTGAAGCAGCGGCTATCCTGAAAAGAATCGGAAAATGGAAGCAATCTGTCGATGAATCTTTTACAGATGTTGAAAATGGTAACGATTTGATACAATCGACAGGAGTTTTGGTAACAAAACGGAAACAAACAGTTTATGTTCATCTGAATCAGCCACCTGTGGGAAATGGTATTAAACTGAAACCCATCGTTGCAAAACCACAAAATGCAATTTTGCTGAACAATGGGAATACAATTGAATTCGAGATTAATTTGTGCCCCAGCGATCATTCGACTCAAATATCCTATTTAAGAATCCGTAATCTGCCGGTCGAAGAATTTGCCAACTCGGTTATGGTGGTGAAACTTGAGTTCGATCAGCCACTTTCTGAGATAACAAATCTGACAAAAAATACTGAAATTGAATTAACAAAGTAAAACTGATAAACCAAATTTAAAGAACATGAAAGATTTGACTATTAAAATGTTATTCCCCGCTTTGCTGCTGATTTTTGTTCTGTCGGGCACTGTTTCGGCACAGAAATTCACCTCCGATATTGAAACCTTTAATCAATACAAATACCCCGATTGGTTCATGGATGCAAAATTCGGGATCTGGTCGCATTGGGGGCCACAGGCTGTGCCCCGCCAAGGCGACTGGTATGCACGTAAAATGTACGAAAGCGATGTGCGTGACTGGAACACCAAAGAATTTACCGGAAAGCCCAGCCGTGAATATCTGTATCATGTTGAGCATTACGGACATCCGTCGAAATTCGGATACAAGGATATTATTCCGTTGTGGAAAGCCGAGCGCTGGGATCCCGATTCGCTGATGCGTTTGTACAAAAGAGTGGGGGCTAAGTATTTCGTAAGTATGGGAACCCATCACGACAATTTCTTTTTGTGGGATTCCAAAATTCATCGCTGGAACTCGGTACAAATGGGCCCGAAAAAAGATGTGGTGGGTTTGTGGCAGAAAGCAGCTAAAAATGAAGGTTTGCGATTTGGTGTTTCTGAACACCTTGGTGCCAGTTATACCTGGTTTCAAACAAGCCGTGGTGCCGATAAAACTGGCAATTTTGCGGGTGTTCCTTATGACGGTGCCAATCCTGAGTTTCAGGATCTTTATCACCCAAAAACTGCTGATGATGATAAAGATTGGCTCACCAAAAATCCTGAAAATCAGAAAAACTGGCTGGCCTGTATCACAGAATTAATCGACCTGTATCATCCTGACCTTGTTTATTCCGACAGCGAACTGCCTTTTGGAGAAATTGGCAGAACCATGGTTTCGCATCTGTACAACAGCGACATGGCTTATAACAACGGCCAATTAAATGCAGTTTATACCTGTAAACATTCGGTTTCGAAAGGCCGCTGGGTGATGGATATTGAACGTGGTGCCATGGATTCAATCAGTAAAGATCCCTGGCAAACAGATACTTCTATTGGCGACTGGTATTACAGGACTGGACAGAAATATATGTCAGGTTCTGAAGTGATTCAGATGCTGGTGGACATTGTGAGCAAAAACGGCAACCTGCTATTAAATGTAGTTCAGACTCCCGAAGGCGACCTGGAACCGGATGTGATGAATATTCTGGAAGAAATTGCTGCCTGGATGCCTGCGAATGGTGATGGAATTTACGGAACCCGACCGTGGAAGATTTACGGAGAAGGGCCTTCGACTAAAAACCAGGAAAAAGGTGTTTTTGGAGGTGTGAAAGATGTTCGTCCTTATGAATCAGCCGATATCCGGTTTACCACCAAAGATGGTTTTTTGTATGCCTTTGTGATGAATAAAATGACATCGGATGTTCAGATTGTTTCATTAGGGAAAGATTCAAAAATCTGTGATAAAAAAGTTAGTTCGGTGGAAATGCTGGGAAATGCTCAGAAATTGAAATGGAAACAGGAAAACGGTGCACTGGTAATTCAGAAGCCTGAAAATCCGCAGGGCTGGACTGTCACCGCATTTAAAATCGGATTCAAGAACTGAAAATCACTAAAACAGAAAAGCCACTTTTTAAGTGGCTTTTCTGTTTTAAAGCGGTATAAATTTTTTCGTATCCGTTTCGTGCATCATTTCATAGATATTCCTGAAAATGCGTTCAACATTGGGTTTCGAGAAATATTCTCCGTCGATCCCGTACGCAGGCCGGTGTTCCATAGCAGACAGGGTTCGCGGGGCTGTGTCAAGATAATTAAAAGCTTTTTGTTCTTCGATTACTTTTTGGAGCATATAAGCGGTTGCACCACCCGGAACATCTTCATCCACAAAAATGATTTTGTTGGTTTTTTTTACCGATTCAAGAATAATGTGGTTCACATCAAATGGCATCAACGTCTGCACATCAATCACTTCAACCGAAATGCCTTTAAAACGCTGTAAGAGCCGGGCTGCTTTTATTGCGTGGTGCGAATTCCAGCCATAAGTAACAAGTGTGATGTCAGTTCCTTCGCGCAATATTTCGGGTACACCGAGCGGCACTTTGTATTTGCCAATGTTGGCAGGCAGTTTTTCCTTCAGATTGTAACCTTTCAGAGGTTCAATCACCAGGGCCGGGTCGTTACCTTCAAGGAGTGTATTATAAAAACCGGCAGCCTGGGTCATGTTTCTGGGTACACAAAGGTACATTCCGCGCATGGAGCCCAGAATCATTTGCATGGGTGAACCGGCATGCCAGATTCCTTGTAACTGGTGCCCGCGTGTACGGACAATAACCGGCGCAGCTTGTTTCCCTTTGGTGCGGTATTGCAAAGTGGAAAGGTCGTCACTCAATTGCGACTGTGCATAAATCAGGTAATCGAGGTATTGAATTTCAGCAATCGGTCGGAAGCCGCGCAGCGCCAGCCCGATTCCTTGTCCGATAATAGTTGCTTCGCGGATGCCGGCATCAGAAACCCGTTCAACGCCATATTTTTCCTGCATCCCTTTCATTCCCTGGTTTACATCGCCCAGTTTACCGGTGTCCTGCCCGAAAGTGACAAGATTCGGGTATTTACTGAAAAGAACATCAAAGTTTTTGCTGATAATTTCCGAGCCGTTGACTTCGGCCGAATTTTCATCGTATTGTGCTGAAATACTTTGTACTTTTAATGAAGAGTCGGCACCCGTGCGATAAAGTTGTGTATTATATGCAAGTGTGCTTTTTTCTTCAAACCTTTTGATCCAGTCTTTCAGTTCAGCCCTTTCATTTTCAGCTTTTTTAACGAGGTGAATTTTCAGTGATAGTCCTTTGGCAAAACTCAGGTGCGAGCGGCGTGTTGGCAAAGGTTTCTGCATAATCTTGATAAAGTCTTGCAAACGATAACTTTGCAGGTGAACTTTTTCTTCAATTTTTGCGATTATTTTTTTTAGTTCGTCACGCTCAGCTTTGTAGGTGCCAATAAAATGATGCCAGGCTTTTTCGCGGGCTTCTTTGGCTTTTTTTCTGGCTGATTTTTCAATTTCATCCAGCATTTCTGGATCTGCAATTTCGGTTTCAATCAGCCATTTTCTCATTTGGGTGATGCAGTCGAACTCTTTTTCCCAGGCTAGCCGTTCTTCCGTTTTATATCTCTCGTGCGAACCCGATGTTGAGTGGCCCAGTGGTTGTGTGAGTTCCTGAACATGAAATACTGCAGGAATATGAGTTTCACGGGTTTTAGCCACGCCTTTTCTGAATGTTTTAACCAGGTCGGCATAGTCCCAGCCTTTGCAGGTGTAAATATCGATTCCGTTGGTTTTTTTTTCTTTCTGGAATCCTTTTAAAACTTCAGAAATGTTTGCTTTGGTTGTCTGTAATTCAACCGGAACGCTGATTCCATAACCATCATCATAAATGGCTGTCACCAAAGGAACCTGCATAACTCCGGCAGCATTGATGGTTTCCCAGAAAACACCTTCCGAGGTGCTCGCATCGCCAATAGTGCCAAAAGCAACTTCGTTACCACTCACATTGTTATTCAGAAATTGCTTCAGTTCAGGTTTCTGTCTGATAATTCTTGAAGCTTGCGCCAATCCCAGTAAACGGGGCATTTGTCCACCGGTTGATGAAATATCGGATGCCGAATTGTACTGTTCCAGCAGGTTTTTTATTTCGCCATTTTCATCAATATTTTGTGTGCTGAAGTGGTTATTGAAATTTCTGCCCACCGTTGAAGGATTTTTATCTTCGTCGATATCACCATAAATCATGGCAAAAAATTCTTCAGGTTGCAGCAATCCCAGGTATAACATAAAGGTCTGGTCGCGGTAGTAACCCGAGCGCCAGTCGCCTTTTCTGAAGTTTTTGGCGTAGGCAATCTGTGCAACCTCTTTTCCATCGCCGAAAATGCCAAAATGAGCTCTTCCGTTATGAACCTCACGCCTGCCCAACAAACTGAGCTGGCGGCTTAAATTGGCAAAATAATAATCGTTGAGTGCCTCTTCGGTTGATATGTTGTTGGTTGTTTTGATTTCCGATTTTTCTAAAATCATACTTCAATAAATTAATAACATCATTGTCTGTTAGCCGCAAAAATAACAGACAGGCGGGGCTATTTGTTTAACAGAACAGGATACAGTTTTGAGTATGGTGGATTTCAACCTTCGCTATAAATTGCTGTTGAAAACCGCCGCACCCGACGTGGAAACACCCAATTTCTGCTATCTTTAACCAACTAAATCAATCAAAATTATGAAATCGATAAAACTGATTTTTACAGTAATCCTTTTTTCTGCTATTGCTTGTCTGGCTGGTGCCAAAGAAATTTATGTTTCGCCCAATGGAAACGATGCAAATAACGGCGCGCGCAAGCAGCCTTTGCAAACACTGGAAAAGGTACTTACAATTATCAATCAGTCTGATGATAAAGAAATTACTGTCTGGCTCGATGGCGGAGTTTACCCGATAGAAAAACCACTTGTTTTTATAAATGGCGGAAACCAGAAATTACCTGCTGTAAATTTTAAACCGGTTGACTCGCAAAAACCGGTCATTTCGGGTGGTGTGCAACTGAAAAACTGGACAAAAAACGAAAAAGGTCTGTGGGAATGCGTGCTGCCTGAAAATTTGGTTCAGGTAAAAAATGCACGCGAGTTGTTTATCGATGGAAAAAGGGCAGTCAGGGCGCGTTTTCCGAATGAAAACTATCTCAGGATAAAAAAGGCAGGCACCGATAAACGTACTTTTTTCTGGTTTGAAAAAGGTGATTTCCCGGTTCCTGAAAGAACAGAAAATCTGGAACTTGTTTTTTTGCACGACTGGTCAATTTCGCGGATTGGTGTAATAGAAATCAATACAACCGAAAATACTTTAACCGCAATTGACACGATTGGAACCACTTCTCTCGATTTTTTCAGGATGGATGGATGGGAAACCAATCCGAGATATTTTCTGGAAAATGCAACAGAATTTCTGGATGTTCCCTTTGAATGGGTTTTTGATAAGGAAGAAAGAAAATTTATTCTTTTACTTCCTGAAAATGATACACCCGGTGAGCACGAAATCATAATTCCGGTTGCTGAAGAATTAATGGTGATTCAAGGAAATGAAAGCCTTTCTGTAAGTAATATTCATTTCGAAGGAATTGATTTTCAGTTTTGCCGGTGGGAAATTCCGGAGCAGGGATATTGTGGTGTGCAAGCTTGTCATTTTGATGCCCGCCCAGACAGAAAAGGGTGGAGAATAGTACCGGCTGCAGTAAAAGCAGAATTTGCAGAAAACATAAAATTCACCAACTGCAGTTTCCAAAACCTGGGAGGTACTGGTTTGTTGCTGGGAACGGCCTGCAAAAACTGTGTGGTTGAAAATTCTTTTTTTGAGGATATTTCGGGCAACGGGATCATGATTGGAGAAGGGCAGGACCGGCTGTTGAACGGGCAACCCTGGTGGAAATCGGCGCCTGACCAGGTGGCAATAGGAAATACTATTCAAAATTGTACTGTTACAGAATGTGGTGCACAATTTTACGGTGCAGTGGGAATATGGTGTGGTTTAACCGCAGAAACAGTGATCAGAAATAACAAAGTTTTCAACCTGCCTTATTCCGGAATTTCGGTTGGCTGGATGTGGTCGCCGGAACCAACACCTTGCAGGGCAAACACCATCGAAGGGAATCATATTCACCACATTATGCAGATATTGAGTGATGGAGGCGGAATTTACATGCTCGGACTTCAGCCCGGCAGCAAAATCAGAAACAATCATATTCATGATGTGCATATCAATGCCGGACGTGCCGAAAGCAACGGGATGTTTCTGGACGAAGGAATCACTGATGTGGTTGTGGAGAATAACCTGGTTTACAACATTGCAAAATCGCCACTTCGGTTTCACAAGGCAACAAAAAATCTTGTTAAAAACAACTATTTTTTTTGTACCGATAACAACCCGGCCATTCGTTATAATTCAACCAAAGAAAATGATATCCAAAAAGTTGACAATAAAATTTTCAACCTGGGAGAACCAGATTACAAGCAGGAATTGGATAAGGCTGTGAAAAACTGGAAACCAGGTAAATAAAATATACCTTTATTCTTTTGAAAACTTAGTGTCTGAT
>CAZXVT010000049.1:0-26292 GCA_964644015.1 uncultured Maribellus sp. | reverse complement strand
TGAGCGGGAAACGGGGGTCGAACCCGCGACCCTCAGCTTGGGAAGCTGATGCTCTGCCACTGAGCTACTCCCGCAATTGCCCGGCAAATATAACAAATTACTTTTTCCATTATTCGTGTTTTTCGAGTTCATTTAATTAATTCGGTTTATGGTTTTCTGCTACTTTTTATCGTATGGAAAACCATATATTTAGCAGAAGAAATCTGACAATTATGATGAATCTTAAAGTTTTATTTTCACCGGTTTTGGTTTTCTATCTGGTTCTTGTTTTAAGCCTGACATCCTGTAATCCGCTGGTTGTGGAAAGTGTAAGGAAAAAAGACTTAAAAAAAGATGTTGTTTTTGTAACGCAAGCTGGCGAAGTCGTTATCCGGCTTTCGGATGAAACTCCGCTTCACCGGAATAATTTCATCAAACTGGTCAATCAGCATTTTTACGACAGTCTTTTGTTTCATCGGGTGATTAATCATTTTATCATCCAAACCGGCGACCCCGACAGTAAACTTGCAAAATCCGGCGAGCCACTCGGAGAAGCAGATTTACCCTACACCATTCCGGCTGAGTTTAATCCGAAACTTTTTCACAAACGGGGTGCACTGAATGCTGCCCGCGACGACAATCCCGAAAGGGCGTCGAGCAGCACACAATTTACTTTTGTGCAGGGCCGGGTTTATACCGACAGCACCCTGAACATTGCAGAAAAGCGAATCAATGGCTGGCTGGCTTTTAATAAGGTGCTTCATCGGCCTGAAAACAAAGAGATTGCAGCGTTGTATGAAGGTTTGCGAAAGAGACAGTCCAACCCTGACAGTCTTGCGTTAATCAGTAATAAATTCAAGGTTTTGGCTGATGAGGAATTAAAAAAGGGAGTACTTTACAAAATTCCGGAAGAGCACCGGCAGGTTTATAAAACGTTAGGTGGTGCTGCTCACCTCGACCAGAATTACACGGTTTTTGGCGAGGTTGTTAAAGGTATGGAAGTGGTTGATAAAATTGCAGCCGTAAAAACCGACAGTCTCGACAGGCCACTCGATGATGTAAGAATTATTTCAGCAAAACTTGTGAAACGCAGAAATTACTAATTATTCTCTGCCACTTGCCCGTCTTTCAGTTTCAGGTGTTTTGTAATGCATTCCGGCAATTCGTCGGGAATGTGGGTAACAAAAATCATGGAACAGGTTGAATTTTCAGCAATCAGGTTCAGCAGATTTTTCAGCAATCTCACGTGGCTGGTATCCAGTCCCTGGAAAGGTTCGTCTAAAATCAAAAGTGGCGGATTTTTAACCAGCGTTCGCAGAAATAGCACCACTCTTTGTGCCGAAGTGGAAAGTTCGCCAAACAGTTTTCCGGCAATATCAGCATAACCTGTAAGTTTAAGCCACTGCCGGGCCACATCAACCTGGTAGCCGGTTGGTTTTCTAAACGAACTTTCAGCATCCTGAAAACCTGTGCATACAACATCGATAACCGATTGCTTTTGTGGCAGGTACTGATGCATCTCGGGCGAAACAAAACCGATGCGTGCCTTGATATCCCAAATGGACTCGCCGCTTCCTTTTTGGCGGCCAAACAACCGGATATTACAACCATAAGCTTTCGGATTATCGCCAAAAATAAGGTTCAGCAAGCTTGTTTTTCCTGAACCGTTCGGGCCTGTCAACGACCAGCGTTCGCCTGCATTTACCTGCCAGTTGATGCAATTCAGAATTTTACGGGAACCATATTCCAACGAAACGTCATTCAGATAAATCAATTCCTGAAAAGTGCTGTTTTGCCAGTGTGGAAGTGTTTGTCCTGTAATTTTCGGTATTTCTGCAATGGTTTCAGCTTCAGGTTTGGAAAATATACCCGTTGAATGGCCGTTTTTCAAGACAATAAAATTCTTTACCGACAGTGGAAAATCAACCGCTGTAAGTCCAGTCAGAACAAGTGTGTGGCCGCTGGCAATCAGTTTTTCGAGCATTTGCGTGAGCAGGTTTCGCGACGCTGCATCAAGTCCGGTGTAAGCATTGTCCAGCACCAGCAAATCGGGTTCGCCGGCCAGCGCTTTTATCAGTTCCAGTTTTCGTTGTTCTCCGTTCGAAAGATTGATAACAAAACTGTCGGTGAGATTATCCAACCCAAAAGTTTTGACGAGTTCAGCAGCCAGTTCAGGATTTTCGCATTTTACCAGTTCGTTTTTTACCACTGGCAAAAGTTCAGTATCGATTTTGTTCCAGCGCTGTTGCCGGTAAACTGCCTGTCCGTTCGAAAGTGTCAGCGAAGAGTGAAACGGAACAAATGTTTTCTTCGCGAAAAAATCAGCACCGGTAATTTCGCCTGACACAGGTAAAAGTCCTGCAATCGCTTTTGCCATCACGGTTTTGCCACTGCCGTTGCAACCGGTAACTCCAAAACTTTCACCTTTTCTGATTTCAAAATCAATATTTTGAAGCAAAACAGTGGTGCGAATTTTAACCGAAACATTGTTCCATTTCAGCATGTCTGAATTTTGATTTATGTTGTTTAACAGCACAATTTTAGCCATAATCCTGATATTTCTGTTTGAATAGCAGTTTCAGAACCGGTATTTTTGAGTTTCGTTAGCATAAGTTAATAAGGATGAATAAGCGGATATTTTTTATACCAGTTTTGTTTTTGTTTGGGCTGAATGTTTTTGCACAGGAAAATTCCGGCTGGCAAATTGATTTCAGAACCGACGTTTATTCGCGGCATCTCTGGCGTGGCGACAGACTTGGCGATGCACCGGCTATTGAACCTGAAATTTCACTTTCAAACAGCAATTTTGGTTTTACGATTTGGGGAGCCACCACTTTTGATAACAGTTACGAAGAACTCGACCTGATTCTGAATTACCAGGTTTTACCCTCACTCAATCTTGTAATTTATGATTATTTCAATCCGGTTCCGGGCGAAGAGAATAATTTTTGGAATTATTCTGCTGATAACCTGCGTCATACAATTGACCTGACAGGTGAATTTGAAAAAGAAGGATTTCCGCTGACCGTTTTGGCCAGTGTTTTTTTGTATGGCGACAAAGACAGAGTGGATGGAAAAGAACAGTTTTCGACTTATATTGAGCCGGCTTTTCATTTTAAACTGGCCGGAAAGGATTTTAATGCTTTTGCCGGTTTTACACCTTTCAAAGGTTATTATGCGAATAATTTTGCTTTTGTAAATATGGGTTTTGTCTTCAACGATTCTTTCCCGGTTGGCGAAAAACTGGAGATTCCGATCGAATTAAAATTTTGTACCAACCCGTACACAAATAATACCTGGTTTGTGGTTGGAATCGGGATAAAAAACAGGAAAGTTTCTGAATAATCGCGATATGATTTTAGAGAAATTCATGTATTAATCATTACTTTTAATAGCGAATTCTTTCCCAGAGTTTTATTGTTTTAACATATTTTTCCTGAATCCGACTTATGAAAAGTTTGAAATTTGTCATTTTGATATTGGTATTTTTTGCAGCTTTTGTTGTTCGAGGACAAAAAAGCGAAGGCAAAGTCAGTTTTCGCGACAGTACTGATAATGCCATCGACGTGGGTGACTGGTTGCTGAATAAAAAAGGTTTTCTGGTGGTACCTTCGCTGATTACCGAACCCGCTGTTGGTTATGGAGCCGCCGCCGCCGCCATCTATTTCCATTCGTCGTATGCCAACAAAAAAGCGCCACCCAGCATGACGGGAGCTTTCGGAATGGCTACTGAAAACGGAACCTGGGGGGCAGGAGTTTTTCATGTTGCATACTGGAAGAAAGACAGAATAAGATATATGGGTGCTTTGGGCAGAATGAACATTAATGTTGGTTTTTATGGCTCAGGCAACTATGGTCTTATTGATATTGAATCGGTTAACCTGAATATGGATTCGTGGCTTGTGTTGCAGCAACTGAAATTCAGAATTGGTGAAACCAACTTTTTTTCCGGTGGCCGGTATATCTATTTTAATACAAACAACACTTTCGATATCCCTGTTGATATTGAAGATTTCAGCGGGATTACTTTTGAATCGACCCTGAGCGAAACAACTGTGTTACTGAATTACGACACCCGAAACAACATTTTTTCGCCAACCAAAGGATTTTATGCTGAACTTTCAGGAACTTACAGCGATACATGGATGGGTGGCGACGCTTTGTACGGCCGCATCACCACGCGCGAAATAGGCTATATTCCGGCTACAGACAAAATTATGGTGGGAGTGAGAAATGAAAATATCTTTTCGCTGGGAGACGTTCCGTTTTATGTAAGACCGATTGTTATTTTACGGGGTGCGCCACTGATGAAATACCAGAATAAAAATACAACGGTTACCGAAGTTCAGGTTGACTGGAATGTGAAAGAGCGGTGGAATATTGTTGGGTTTACCGGCATCGGTAATGCATTTGAATCGTTTGCCGATTTTAGCGAAGGAAAAAGTGTAGCCAGCATTGGAACCGGTTTCCGCTACCTGATTGCCCGTAAATTCGGAATGCAGATGGGAATGGATTTTGCCCAAAGTACCGACGATTTTGCTTTCTATTTTGTTTTCGGAACATCGTGGATGCGGTAGCTATTTTCAATTTAAAATGAAAAATTAAGAATGAAAAATTTAATCAGTACTCTTTGTTTCGTTGTGTTGCTTAATCCTTTTAATTCGACTGGTCAGGGAAACGATCTCGACAAAGGTCAGGTTGGTTACGTTCCATCAAAAGAAAATCTTGAAAACAGGGAATGGTTTCGTGATGCCCATTTCGGAATGTTTATTCACTGGGGTGTTTCCAGCGTGTTGGGCAAAGAAATAGGCTGGGCACTGAGCGGACAGGACATTGATAAATATCGTGAGAATATCCACATTTTCAATCCACAGAAATTTGATGCTGCTGCAGTGGTAAAACTTGCCAAAGATGCCGGGATGAAATACATCACTTTCACCACGCGGCACCACGACAGTTTCAGCATGTTCGATACTAAATACTCCGACTGGAACATTATGAACACTCCTTACGGAAAAGATGTGCTGAAACAATTAGCCGATGAATGCCGGAAACAGGAAATCAGGCTGTTTTGTTACTACTCGCTAACCGATTTTTACAGAGCCGATTATTGCCAGGGAAACGTGAAAAAAGCCACAGGAATTAAAGGCGAATGCAATTGGGATTCTTACATTCAGTTTATGAAAAACCAGTTAACCGAAATACTCACCAATTACGGACCGATTTACGGAATCTGGTTCGACGGGCATTGGGACCAGGTGGAAAGTCTTCCGGGAGGAAAAAGCGGGAAACAAAAACAGGCGTGGCATTACGACGAAATTTATAAACTCATTCATGCTCTGCAGCCCGGTTGTATGATTGTGAACAACCATCACCTTGCTGTTTTCCACGGTGAAGATTTTCAGACTTTTGAACGCGACCTCCCCGGTGAAAACACGGGTGGCGGATATTCTGCCGATGCAGGTATTTCTGAAAACCTGCCTCTCGAAACCAGCGATATCATCGGGAAAAGCTGGGGTTATGTTACCAACGACACACTGAACCGAAGCACAAAAGAACTGATTCATTTACTGATAAAATCGGCCGGTTTGGGTGGAAACCTGCTGCTGAATATAGGGCCAACACCTGAAGGTGAAGTGCGCGAAGCTCACAAAAACCGATTACTGGCTATGGGTGAGTGGCTGAAAACCTATGGTGAAACCCTTTACGGAACCCGCAAAAGCTTTATGAAACCTGCCGATTGGGGTGTTGCCGTTGAAAAGGGCAACAAAATCTATCTGCATATTACAAACCCGGCGGTTTTAAATGGAAAGCTGGAAATACCGGATTTTCCTTTCAATCCGGAAAATGTGACAAGTTTTGAAACCAAACAGAAACTTGGCTTTACAATTGACCATCAAAAACTGCTTTCAATTCAGCTTCCTGATCTGAAGAATGACAAAACAGACCAGGTGGTAGTAGTGAACTTTTAAAAATGGCAGATTGTTTCGATTACAAATTCAGGCTTATGAAAAAAGTTATTTTCCTATTCATTTTTCTTTTTCCGGGATTCAATCTTTTGGCACAAACCACCAACCCTAACTACGACGAAGCGCTGGCCAAAAAGCTGGGATCAGACGATTTCGGGATGAAAAACTATGTTTTTGTGATTCTGAAAACCGGCGAAAATAAAACTTCCGACAAAGAGGAACTCAACAAACTTTTTCGTGGTCACATGGAAAATATCCAACGGCTGGTTGATGAGAAAAAACTGATTGTTGCCGGTCCGTTTGGCGAAAACGATAAAACCTGGCGCGGACTTTTTATACTCGATGTAAAAACGGTTGAAGAAGCTGCAGCTTTGGTGCAAACTGACCCGGCTATAAAAGCCGGTATTTTTGCTGTTGATTTGGTTCCGTGGTATGGTTCGGCCGCGCTGCCTGAATACTTACCGGCATCGGATAAAATCTGGAAAGAACAGCCCTGATTTCCTGTTTTCTGATTGATTACCTTCACCAGTTTTTTTGACGCTGCGTTCAGCTTATTTTCGTATTTTAACGCTTCATACTTTTATCTGTCTATTTTCGGATAAGTCATTAAAAATCATTGCTATGAAGCTTACTAATTTTCTTGTTTTATCATTTTTTGTCTTATTTTTTGTGCAATCTGCCGTCGCCCAACGAACTGTTTCAGTTCTTGATTCGGGCTGGAAGTTTGCCAAAGACAACAACGAACAAGCATTTTTTCCGGATTTTAATGATGCCGGCTGGCAAACCGTTGATGTGCCGCACGACTGGGCTATCGAAGGCCCGTTCGACCTTACCGGAAACGGTAGTACCGGAAAACTGCCATGGAAAGGTGAGGGCTGGTATCGAAAGAATCTGGAGATTCCTGCAGGTTTTGCCGGGAAAACTGTTTATCTGCTTTTCGATGGAGTAATGGCTTTTCCACAGGTTTTTATTAACGGACAATTGGCCGGAAAGTGGGATTACGGCTACAATTCGTTTTATCTCGATGTTACAAGACTGGTACAACCGGGCGGAGAAAATCTGCTGGCAGTTCACGCTGACACCCGCAACCACGACAGCCGCTGGTATCCCGGAGCCGGAATTTACCGGAAAGTTCAGTTGATTGCAGTGAATCCGGTTCATGTCGATATTTGGGGAACTTACATCACAACTCCGGTTATCAAACCCCACATGGCAACTGTTCAGATTGAAACATCGGTAAGAAATAACAATGGCGCTGAAAAACAAGTGGTTGTTAAACAAACCATTTTCAACAAAAAAGGAAATAAAGTGGGTGAAACAAGCGAAACTGTTTCTGTTTCAGCCGCCTCAAATAAAATGGCAACTTCGGTAATAACTTTGCTGAATCCCGAACGGTGGGAGCCCGGAAATCCGGTTTTGTATTCGGTAAAAACCGAAATCTTTGACAACAACCAACTGGTTGATTCGTACGAAACAACTTTTGGCATTCGCGACATCAGGATTACAGCCGACAACGGTTTGTATGTAAACGACAAACGCGTTCAATTGAAAGGTGTGAACCTGCACCACGATTTGGGTGCGCTGGGTGCGGCTTTTAACTACCGCGCCATGCAACGTCAGCTCGAAATTATGCAGGAAATGGGTTGCAATGCAGTGAGAACAAGTCACAATTCGCCGGCACCCGAACTCCTCGATTTGTGCGACAAAATGGGTTTGCTCGTTATCAACGAGGTTTTTGACAAATACGATGCAAAGGCAGACATAACGGATACCACAAACTTTGAAAATTTTGCACAGCGCAACATCCGCAACTTTGTAGTGCGCGACAGAAATCACCCTTCCATTTTTCTGTGGAGTGTGGGCAACGAAATGGGCGATGTTCAATGGGATAAAAATGGCGGTTTCAATAAACTGAAAACCATGCTGAAATGGGTGGAAGAGTTTGATTCAACCCGTTTGACGACGATGGTTTGCGACAGTAAAGAAAGCGCCAAACTGCGTCATTTCGATTTTTACGATGTGCACTGCTGGAATTACGGTCGCCGTTACAGCCTGGCCCGCGAAATGGAACCCGGTAAGTCTGTGATTATTTCAGAATCGGCTTCAACGCTGAGTACACGTGGGTTTTATGAGTTTCCACTACCCACCGACAAAACAAAAACAACCAAATCGTTACAGGTAAGTTCGTATGATTTACATGCACCTTATTGGGCCGAAATTGCTGACGATGATTTTATGTGGCAGCAGGACGAACCGTACGTTGCCGGCGAATTTGTGTGGACTGGTTTTGACTACCTTGGCGAACCTGAACCATACACCAACATGTGGGCAAAGCAAAACGGCCTTTCAGATTCGGTTGCCTCACGAAGCTCTTATTTTGGGATTGTAGATTTAAATGGCATTCCGAAAGACCGCTACTTTTTGTACAAAAGTTATTGGAACCCTGAAGAAACAATTGTTCATATTTTACCGCACTGGAACTGGCCGGAAAGGGTGGGGCAGAACGTGCCTGTTTTTGTTTACACCAACGGCGATTGCGCCGAGCTTTTCCTGAATGGAAAATCGCTGGGGAAAAAGTGTAAAATTCCCGAATCAGCCAACTCAACCGAGCGTTTCAGGCTGATGTGGAACGAGGTAATTTACCAGCCTGGCGAACTGAAAGTGGTGGCTTACAAAGAAGGTGAAAAGATTGGCGAAAGTTTTATGAAAACCACCGGAGAACCGGTTCAATTGCGGCTTACACCCGACCGTACTGAAATTGCAGCCAATGGAAAAGACCTTTCATTTGTGCTGGTTGAAGCAATCGACAAAGACGGAAATGTTTGTCCGTTGGCTGACAACAACATCAAAATCAGTTTAACCGGAAATGCAACGATTGCCGGAATAGACAACGGAAATCCGCAGTCGTTCAGTTCATTTAAATCGGATAATGTAAAACTGTTTTACGGAAAGGCGATGGCAATTTTTAAATCGACAAACAAAGCCGGAATAGCAAAAATTACAGCGATTGCAGATGGTTTGAGAAGTACTGAAACCACCCTTGAAATTCAATAATCATGAAACTGGCATATATTACCGACAAAAACTTCATTAACAACGATTTTACAACCGAACCGCCGGGAAAAGGCGAATACGAAAATTGTGAATTTAATGGTTGCGATTTTTCGGGAATCGATTTTTCGGAGTTTATTTTTTCGGAATGTGTTTTTATCAGTTGTAACCTGAGTTTGGTAAAACTTGAAAAAACGACTATACGCGATTGCAAATTCAGGGAGTGTAAATTACTGGGTGTGAATTTCGAAAACTGTAATCCGTTTGGGCTGTCGTTTGGTTTTGAAAATTGCAATCTTGGAAACGCATCATTTTTTGGTCTGAAAATAAAAGGAACGCGCATTGTCAATTCAAACCTTGAAGATGTTGATTTTACCGGTTGCGACCTTTCTTCTGCCGTTTTCGGAAATTGCAGTTTGAGAGGTGCAATTTTCGATAACACCAACCTCGAAAAGGTTGATTTCAGAACGGCTGCACATTATTCCATCAATCCTGAAAACAACAAAATAAAAAAAGCAAAATTTGCAATGCCCTGGGTTTTGGGCTTGCTTGATAAATACAATATCGAAATAGAAAACTGATATGCAACCTGAAATAAAGAATATCGGCCCGAAAAAATTCCTGGGCATTTGTATGAAAATGTCGTTGGCCGAAAACCGGACAGGCGAATTGTGGCGTAGTTTTATGCCACGGCTCAGCGAGATTGAAACCCGCGTGGGAAACGAACTTTATTCGTTGCAGGTTTATGATGAGGATTATTTTGAGCAGTTCAGCCCGATGAATGAATTTGAAAAATGGGCGCTGGCTGAGGTGAAAAACTTTTCGGTGATACCCGATGAAATGGAGCCTTTTGAACTGCCCGGCGGATTGTACGCAGTTTTTCAGCACAAAGGAATGGGTACTGAAATCTTTCAGTACATTTTTTCTGAGTGGCTGCCAAAATCAGATTTCAAACTTGATGACAGGCCACATTTCGAGGTTTTGGGCGAAAAATACAAACAGGGAAGTGCGGATTCGGAGGAAGAAATCTGGATTCCCGTTAAAATGAAGTAATCCATTCAAATCACTAAATTCACACACTTAAATCAGCCGCAGTCAAACCATGGAAAAGGAGAAGAAAAGAGTCGCCTTGTTTTCAGTAATTGCTGCCATTTTTTTAACCAGCTTTAAATTTATCATCGGTATTTTAACCGGTAGTTTGGGTATTTTATCGGAAGCGCTGCATTCGGCACTCGACATGGTAGCTGCGGTAATCACCTATTTTTCAGTTCGTATTTCCGATAAACCTGCCGACAAAGAACACAATTACGGTCACGGCAAAATCGAAAATTTTTCGGCACTGGTGGAAACCATTTTGCTGATTATTACCTGTGCCTGGATTATTTACGAAGCAGTCCACCGTTTAACCACCGGAAAAACCGAAATTGAAGTCAGTGTGTGGAGTTATGTGGTGGTAATCAGTTCGATAGTAATTGATATTTCGCGTTCGCGGGCACTTTCGCGGGTGGCGAAAAAATACAACAGCCAGGCGCTCGAAGCCGATGCATTGCATTTCTCAACCGATATCTGGAGCTCGACAGTGGTATTGCTGGGTTTGATTTTTGCCCAGTTCGGAATTTATATGGCCGACTCGGTGGCTGCGTTAATGGTGGCGCTGATTGTGCTTTTTGTATCCTATCGTTTGGGAAAAAAGGCCATCGACGTTCTGCTTGACAAAGCCCCGCTTGAAACAATCGGCGAGGTGAAATTGATTCTGAAAACATTTCCCGAGGTGAAAGAGTATCACAACCTGAAAGTTAGAACAGCCGGAGCTGATACGTTTATCAAATTCAATATTCATGTTGAACCCAAGGCAACGCTGCTGGATGTTCATGAACTTTGCGACAGGATTGAAAAGGAACTTCAGAACAAAATTCCGCGAAGCGAGGTTTATATTCATGCCGAGCCGCAAGAGGCCAACCACATCAAAACTGAAACAAGGGATTCGTTCGAAATTTAAAAATCAAGATATGAAACAGGCAGACAACATCGACAGTTTTATTGCTGATTTTCCGTCAGAAGTGCAAACAGTTTTGCAGGAGTTGCGTGCATTGATTCACCGTGAGGCGCCTGGTTGTACCGAAACAATTAATTACGGAATTCCCACGTTTCAGTTGAATGGTAATCTGGTGCATTTCTCTGCCTACAAATCGCACATCGGATTTTATCCTGGTTCATCCGGGATTGCGCATTTTTCCGACCGGTTGCAACAATACAAACTTTCCAAAGGAACCGTTCAGTTTCCGCTGGGACAGCCGTTGCCTTATGATTTGATTGCCGAAATCGTGCGTTTCAGGGTGGGAGAGAACCTTGCAAAGAAAACAAAGAAAAAGTAGCATCATGACGGAAACTTTTGCGTTTGGATTACTGGCGTTTACTTCGCTCTTCACACTCATCAACCCGCTGGGTACCATGCCTGTTTTTA
This sequence comes from uncultured Maribellus sp., assembly GCA_964644015.1. Taxonomy (GTDB): domain Bacteria; phylum Bacteroidota; class Bacteroidia; order Bacteroidales; family Prolixibacteraceae; genus Draconibacterium. The sequence goes on along the minus strand of CAZXVT010000049.1, from coordinate 14,829 downwards.
TGGCCATGACCTCTGAACTTTCGGTGGAAGAACGCAACCACACCGCGCGGAAAGCCTCGGTGGTGGCATTTTTTACCATCATCGCCTTTGCACTCACAGGGCAGTTGCTTTTTAATTTCTTCGGAATTTCGGTGAACAGTTTTCGCGTGGTGGGCGGCATCATTTTTTTTATCATGGGCATGGACATGCTGCAGGCGCGGCTCAGCCAGGTAAAAATCCGCGACAACGAGGTAAAAAGTTATGTATCCGATATTTCCATCACCCCGCTGGCCATTCCCATGATTTGCGGTCCGGGCGCAATAACAACCGTTATTCTGCTGATGGAAGATGCCAACTCGATTCCCAAAAAACTGACGCTTTTTATCGCAGTATTTCTGATTATGCTGCTTACTTACATTATTTTATACAGTTCGTCGAAACTGATAAAACTGCTGGGGCAAACCGGAATTAATGTGATGATGCGGATTATGGGTTTGATTGTAATGGTGATTGCCGTTGAATTCTTTTTCAGCGGACTGAAACCAATTATTCTTGATATGTTTCCGGTGAAATAAATAATGAATTTTATGGAACAACGATTGACTTTAATAACGCTGGGAGTTGCTGATTTGCAGGTTTCGGCCGGTTTTTACGAAAACATATTAGGATGGAAGCGTTCGCCGATGAGCTCGGAAAACATTGTTTTTTTTGAACTGAACGGCGTTTTTCTGTCGTTGTACGAGCGGGTTGCGCTGGCCGAAGATGCCACGGTTGACGCCGCTGGCAGCGGTTTCAAAGGTTTTACACTGGCGCACAACCTGGGCAGCGAAGCAGAAGTGGACAAACTGATAAACGACCTGCGCGAAAAAGGTGTGACCATTGTTAAAGAACCACAAAAAGTTTTCTGGGGCGGGTACAGCAGCTACTTTGCCGACCCCGACGGAAACCTTTGGGAAGTGGCATTTAATCCGTTTTTATAAAAGTTATGAGAAAAGCCAATCAGGAAATCACCGACCCAAAAACACTCGTAGCCATTTTGCAAAAAGCCACCATTGTAAGACTTGCAATGATTGACAACGGAATGCCATATTTGCTACCCTTTAATTTCGGGTACAGCGAAAACTGTATTTATATTCACTCTGCACCGGCTGGAAAGAAGATAGAAGTTTTGCGTCAAAACCCGCAGGTTTGTTTTGAGGTTGAAGACGAAACCGCCACTGTTAAAGGAGATATTGCCTGCCGCTGGAGCGAAATGTACCGCAGCATAATTGGCTATGGAAAAGTTGAAATTGTAACCGGTTTTGATGAAAAGTTACAGGCGCTTGATATCATTATGCAACAGCACGGTGCACCCGCCAACATGGAATTCGACCCTAAAGAAGTGGAGTTTATTGTGGTATTGAAACTGAAAATTGATGCGATGACCGGCAAACAATCATCAAACTGGAACCGGTTGCGGGGATGAGAAAATTGTTGAAAAGTGTTGGTGCATTGTCTTGGTTGTATAGGTTATTGAAATTTAAAAATTTGATATACAGGTTTTTAGCATATGCAGATGAATAAAGGAATTTAATTGATCTATTGTATTTTACTTCAATGTAGATTAATAAATTCTACAGTAATCCTGCATTCGGATTAAAGAAACTTCCAAATTTCACCCTTGATAACTAATCTATAGCTAAAAAGGCGGTTATGGAAAAGTTATCAAAAGCTGTAGAAATTAATTATCGTTCATAATCAACCCTGCAATTTTCCCCCATTCAAACTGGTTAACCAGTAATTGCGGGTACGCCGGATAACTACGTTGTGCCTGCTCCTCCATTTCCCCCTGAGTAAGGTTACCATTCACAAAAGTCATAAACTGAATGGCCGACGAGGGAAGCGATTTATCCCAGTAAGCCGGGTTAAACTTCATTATCTGGTAACCTTGCTTTTTGCCGTTAACGTTTAGTGCAAAATGCGATTCGTGTCCGGCATACGCCGGCGCAGCTAATTCTTCAGCAGTTAATTCGGCAATTTCCTGTTTCAGCTGGTCGAGTACCATGCGGTCAATTTCGCGTTTTTGAATCAGTGAATAGTAGGCAAGGTGCGCGTCGGCCATCTCTTTTACGGTTACTGGCAGCCAGTAGGGTGGTCTTTCCGGATTATAAACGACAATCATTCTCCGGCCATTTTGCTGCCATCCATCGCGGTATGCCTCGTAAATGTCAACTCCGGGTGCGGGTTGTTCTTTCAACGGGTAAACCCTGAAATATTGCTGAAGGTCAGACAATGCCTTTGAAACTTTTTCAGATTGCGAAAGGTCGTATCTTGTGCCGTCGTCAACAATCGATTCGGGCGTATAGAAAAAACCATCGTGACCACCGTACAAAGCATTGACAGATAATCCGTATCGGGGTGGCTCCACTTTCCATTTGCTGCCATCGGCATAAAACAGTTCAAACAAAAAACCAATGTCAGAGGGAATTCCATACTCTGCTTCTGTTTTTGTTGTCCAGTCGCTCCAAACATAATTAGACAATGCGCGGAGGTCGTAACCTTTTGGGGAAGTAAGCATGGGCACATTTTGCCTGAACCATTCGGCAAGACTGGCGACATTTTTTTTGAATGCAACATTTTCAGAAGCAGTCAAAGAAGAGTTACGCAATTTGCAGGCTTTTTCCGGCAGGTTGGTTTCGTAACGCCATTGTCCCGGTTTTTCGGGTAAAAGCGTTGTTGGCTGCGCAAATGCAGCACATGAAAAGAGAAGTACAAAAGCAAAAAGCGTTATTGGTTTCATAATTCTGTCAATCAATATTTGGTTTTTATCGAGTCGATTGTAATTTTTTCGACCGACTGAAAGATTTCCATTCCTGTGGTTACTGATTCGGGGCACTTTTCCATTTTATTCAGGAATTCGGTTCCGGCTTTATCGTATGATTTTACGCGCGAAACCAGTTCGTCAAGCCGCGATTTCGAAGCTTTAGCCGTTATCAAAAATTCTTCAGCATTGGTTTTTAAGGATGTTGAAAGCGAATCAGTTAATGCTGAAATATCCTGAAGCGCAAGTTGATAATCATTGAGTGATGTGGTTTTGAAATTTTCCACACACTCACCCAGATTTTTCATACCCACGCCCAATGCTGCAAAATCGGCCGATTTCACCGTTAAATCTTTTGTTTTGCCACACCCGCAATCCGCCGGTTCGTAAGGCAACCCAACCTGTTTTGGCGGAACCACCGGTGGTTCGGGATCGCCAATAACCTCGTCGTCGGCTGTTGGTTCAGTTGGGGTTGGTTCGGTTGGTTGAGGTTGCTCGCCTTTTGTGGATTCTGTTTTGGGAGTTGGTTCTTTCGGTGGTGTCGGGTCTTTGGGTTTCGGTGTCGGATCTGATTTGGGTTGTTCTTTTGACCGGGGTTGTTCAGTTCCTTCCTTACACACATTCAGGCGTTTGCTGATCCGATCAAAATTTCTCATCGCTTGTTCATAATTATCAGCCAGTCCTTTCATCACATCTTCGTGTTTAAGAATCTCACCGATGTTATCGCCAAATTTCCGGGCAGCCTGCTGTACTTCTGCAACACCAATGGCGGCACTCAGCGATTTTCCCCAGAGTTCGCCAACAGCCTCGCCAAACTGCTTTTCAACAATCTGTTCAAACGACTCTCCTGAAGCAGTTTTACCAATATTGTTCTTTAATTCTTCAGGATTGCTGCTGGCAATAATTTCCGACAGCGCACTGCCCTTGTCGGCAATTTCAGCAGCTACTTTTACCGCACCCGAAGTTTTTCCATTCGCAATAATTGTCAGCCCAGCCTTGGCGAGCAATTCCACCGTTGAACTTACCAGTTCGTCTCTTGCTTTTTCAAATTCCTTTGAACCAGCAGTTTTTTGCAGGTTTTCGGTGGCTTCAACAAGGTTTTCCATGGCGGCTTTCTTCATTCTTTCGAGTGTGGCAATGGTTTCGTCGTCGCAGTTTACAACTTCAACTTCAACTGACGGACCGGTTGGCTCGTCGCAATTGGTCTTTGCCTGAAGCGTGGTTGTTCCAACACGCATTGCCTGCAATGTAACTTCGCTGCCGACACCAACTGCCGATAAAACACCCGGGTCGGCAGGTACAAACTTCACCAGTTCTGAGGCATTGGCAGGTTGGGCTTCAACCGGAACTGTTTTTATACCCGGCAGTTTTTTGCCATCAATGTCGTACAAAGCAATCTGCGGAATAGCTTGCCTTCCATTATACGATTCAATTTTTACACATGAAGCGGTTTGCGATGATTGTGCTGTTTTTCCATCAGGAGTGGTATATTCAACATACAGCGTTCCTTTTCCTGGAGATGCTCCGGTAATATTAGCCGATGAGCCATCGGCCTCGACGGTTAGAATGGAAGATGGTTCGGCCCAAAACCTGAATGTTCCACCTACGGGTTTGCCCGTGGCTGCCATCATCGACTGTCCGCCAACTTCCAGGTCTGAACAACCCAGTATTGTAACTTCAGGTTTATCCGATTCCTTGTAAGGAATAACAGTTAATTCAATGCTTGTTTCGCTGGTTGAATAGGATGGGCCATTTGATGTTTGAAGCTTTTTATTCACTGTCTTTTTCCAGCTGCCCTGAAAGCCTTTACCTGTTTTTGTTATTTTGCAATTTTTATCAGTCAAAGCATCGCCACTGCCACTGCAACTTAATCCATAATCGTCATAATCTCCTCCGTAATCCTTCCACTCTCCAAAACCTTGACCGCCACTATACATCCGGCCTGAGTAGGAGCCTACAGCTTTGATACTTATACCGACATCAAATGATTTGGATTCTTCTGTAAACTCAAAATACAAAGAAGCTCCCGGATAGGGAGTGCCTGATACATTATCGGTTCTGATATCGGCCGAAATCAGAATCCCATCAATCGTTTCACGACTGTTACTTGTTTCTGAGTGTGACCCATTTCCTGTAACAGTAATACTTACAGGGTCTCCGCTATCGGAATGATAAAGAAAACCGGTGGCAGGATTTTCAGCCTGATTTTCAACAACTGCAGTAATTGTTCCACCCGATGATTCCTGTCCTGACTGATGAAATTCTTTTTCCCATTTTTTATCACCGGCCATAAAACTGCTTACTGTATCCCTGTGATAAGTAGATTGATGGGAGATTCGTGCGGTTATCAGCCACAATTGCCGGTTTTCATCATCCTGGGCAAAAGAAAAACCACTCTGTATCAGGAGCATCAAAATAATTGTAAGAGATTGCAGTTTCATTTTCGTCAAACTAAATTTTTTTTAGGCTTATTTTGTTACCAGTGGCAACAGCGATTTCACAAATTCAACATCCAGCGACTCCTCGAACCGAGCACAGTGGTAACTGATGCTGTTTGCATTCAGGTATTCCTGCGTTCGTTGTTTCAGGAATTTTTGATTGGTAATCATTCGGAAAGTAATAAACTGAATTTCGGATTTTGGCTTGCTTTTGTCCCAATAGGCCGGATTTACCTTCATAATTTTTGGAAATCCTTCAAGTGTTCCCACACGGGATAGCATTCCGCTCATGGTAGCATGTTTACTCCAGTCATCAGGTTGAAAAGCAGCCCGCTCCTCATCAAGAAACTTTTTTGCATACTCCCACTGAATTTCGTTTGAATTTTTTTTGTTCCATTCATAAGCCACATCAAAGGCTTCTTTTACTGTCACCGGAAGCCAGTAATCGGGCCTGTCGGGGTTGTAAATCACAAAACATTCGCCATCGTACATATCAATTCCGGGCGCAATGGTTTCCTTTTTTTCAGCTACACCAAAAAAATCGGGTTTATTCGAAAAACCAGTAGTCCATCCCGGTTGAATTGTGTTGATATAAACTGACCATTCCGGAGGCTCAATCAATCCCCTTGCTTCCTTTCCATCATTCAGCCGGTACCAGGCAGCAAATTCAAAGCTAATCCGTGAAGGTACCCCATAGATTCCTTCCAGGTTGCACCTTGAGAAGGTATAAATCCGGGCTCTGCCATCGAACCCTTTGCATTCGCTTAAAACCTGATTTTTTCTGACAACAGCTACCAAATCTTTGATTTTTGGCAGATTGCCGGTGACATCGGCTTGAGTAAACTTGCAGTCGGGCATGGTATAATCAGTCCGGCTAAGGATTTCGAAGGTGCCCTGTTTTTCAGGAATCAGCGGAAATTCATTTTGTGCAACGGCAATTATTGCCGTTGACAGCATAAAAATCGATGTAAAAAAATACGTTTTCATGATGGATGAGTTTAAATTGTTGCGTCCCAAACAGGTACTCCCAGAAATTCGGAAAGAACTTTTGCTTCCCTGTCTATTCTTCCCTTATTGTTATGGTCGATGATGTTAATTCTGTTGCCGTTTTTCAGTACTAAATTTAATTCATAACTATAGTAGTTGGCGTTTTTGCCACTAATAAACTCTGCTACGATTTGCAATGCATGAATAAACTCCAAACGCACACAATCTTCGGACGCATCGTTTAAACTCATCGCTGAATTTGGTTTATGTTTCTTCCAGAACAGTTTTTCGCGCTTGTCGAATACAATTGGAAGCATTTGCCTGTAAAGCAAATACCCTCCCACTCCGGCGAAAACTAAACCCAAAACTCCGGCAACCATTAATTCTGTTGTAAAGGCTGTCAGGTTTGATTCCCAGATGATAAGTACAATAAGACCCAGTCCCACAAGAAGAAATATTAAAGCGAAAAGCACAGCCCCAAAGGTGGTTCTGAATTTAATCCGGTCCGGATTTACCTGAACGAGTTTAAAGGTGCGGAAGTTGGTCCCTCCCGGACAAGCCCTCGTCCAATCGGTTTGAACAGCAATTGGATCGTTAAAAACTGAAGGATTAAAGGGTTTAGTCTCGTTAAACATGTTTTGTAAATTTTGAGCCATTTTCTCAAACACGCTGGTCGTTTCCATCCCGTTTTGTTTTTATTGATATTTTATACCTCCGGACAATATCATTTTACTGCGCAGGTGGATCGGAAAACAATTGGTATTGCCACTGAATTGTCATTTCCGATTTCGAATTTTTTGTGGCGATAACGTAATTGACACCACTTTCACTCATTGTAATGGTAACCGTCAGTTCAACCGGATTGCCAGGTTTTTCTTTCAGCACAAGCAGTAAATCATCGGGTGCCTTAATTCCTTCCTGGCTGAACCAGGTTGAAAAGACGGAACTTGAAAACGCGCCGTAATACCGAATAAAATTATCGCGGCTTAACAGGCTAACCGGTGCTGATGCTGAAATTTTAACGTCGTAATCTTTGTCGAACGAACCAATTAGTCCATATTCCTGAATGGTGTATTGGCCGTTTTCAATTTTGACAACATCCCGTTTTAATTCGCTTTTAATGTCGCGCTGCGCGAATAATTTACCGCCAGAGAATAGGACTAGTACACAAATAAGGCTTGAACAGATTATTATTTTCATGATGATGAGTTTAAAAATTTGCTAATCCTGCGGTTTTCCGTCTATTATCACATGTTTTTTCCCTGTACCTTCTTCGTACCAATAAGATGTTGAGTGGCCATCTGTTTCTTCAATAGTGACTCTTCCCTGCTTATCATACGAAATTGAAATTACCAGTTTTCCCTTGTCAATTTTGGTCTCGCTCATTCTGCTGCCATTTTCGTAAAACAGGTTTGTGTAACCCGAGTATTCCCAGGGTTCACCGGTCAGATAACTGTCTTTTTTGACAACGCCATTCTCATAGTATTCAAGTGATTTACCTTTTTGTATTCCATTTTCAAAATTGGATACCAACTGAATCTGCCCGTTCTCAAAAAAGGTTTTGTAATATCCATGTGGGAGGCCGTGAAAATATTCCTGTTCGGTAACTAAAAACCCTTTCTGGTTATAAACCTTATAGATTCCATTGACCTGGCCTTTTTCAAGTGTATATTCCTTACTCACTTTCCCGTTGGGATAATACTCTTTTTTGGGGCCATTCAACCCGTCGTTGCCGATTGCATTCTGAGCTGTAGTATCAACAACCGCAAGTGCTAATACCAGAAAAACGATAATTCCGAAGGTTTTCATTTTCAGGTTAGTTTTTACGGGTTAATGAGAAATTGATTTTTGCAGTTCCCTTTTCTTTTCCCTGTGTCAGGTCTTTTGTTTCGTTTTGGCTTAGAACGGCATCTTTTGTAGTTCCTTTGTAGGGTCCGAGTACCACCACAAGCGGAATATCGATTTCGTTGTTACGAGGTTCTTTGGGTTTTTCTTCGCCACCCAACGCACACGGGGCATTCACTTTTTTGTCGATGGTGGTTTTCAGGTTTCCTTTTTCGGTAACAGCTTTTACCAGAATATAGTAAGTTTCGTCGCTCAGAAACATAATTTTCACACGGCAGTCGTCCACGCTTTGCCCTTCAAAAACGCTTTTGTTCGACAGTCCCGAAACCTTTCCTTCCACCGTTTTGGTTTCATTAATTACAGCCATGGTTTTTGTTCCGTCGGGGCAGATGTAACACGGATTTGTAATGGTTGTTTCAGTTTTTTCGTTTAAGTCGTAACTCACATTACCACCTGCTTTTCGAAGGCCGTTTTTGTTGAGTTCCCATTTGCCGGTCGATTTCGAATTGAGTTTGATTTGTGTGGTAATAATCCCGTTGTCGCACACCGCCGAACTGCTGGTCGATTCCTCTTTTTCGCTTTCAATCTCGATGGTGAGTTTGCCTTCGTACGGACAAATTTCGTATTCCTTCAGGTCGTCAATCAGCTTTTTAGTAACCTTGTCGATGGCAGCTAAACTCCCATTTCCGTAGGGGGCTGTTTCAACTACATTGGCCATCATTTCAGCTTTTTTCGAATCCATACAATAGGCAGCAATGGTTGAACTTCGACCTGTAACCATTATTTTCAGCACAAGCAGGTATTCGCATCCCATTGCGCCGGCTATGTTTTGCAGCGCATTATCGTCGCCGGTTCCGAGCAACTGTTTCATCCGTTCGTGCCCCAGTAATGCAACTACTGTCGATTGGCTGTTGATTTCGGCACACGGAAAATTTTCCTTGATTTTGTTGAAAACCTGAGTTTCAAAATAGCCAAGGCCACCTTCGGCAACTTTTCCGTTTTGGTCGCCTTTGGCAACAGTTTGAATAAAAAAGCGGGTTTTTGCTTCTGCTGAACTGAAAATAAAGAAGCAAAAGAGTGTAACTACAATAAATGATTTGTTTTTCATTGCTCCAATATTTTACAGTTTGCATGCAACTGGCCTATTCTTTTTATTTCTTCGTCAGAAATTTTTGTTTTGGCAACACCCAGTGTATCAAGTTGTGTAAGCGAATTCACCACTGGTTCAAGGGTTTGCAGCGGATTGATATCGACAAAAAGTGTTTTCAGCGAAGTCAGGTTCCCAACTGCGGGAGGCAGTTTCTCGATTTGATTATTGAAAAGCGCCAAAAGCTTTAACTGGCTGAATGTATTGATTTTTTGAGGTATTGTTTTTACAAAACCCTTGAAGTTGATGATGTAAAGCGCTTCAAGCGGATAGCCTGCCGCCTTTGTAAGTATATCGTTCAGGTTGACCATCGCGCCGTTTTTGCCTCCGGTAACCACCAGCGTTTTTATCGACTTGTAATTTTCCATCTGGTCGATAAGCAGTTGCGCATGAGGCAACGACATATCAATAATCAACAAGTCTTTTTCATTCAGGTAATCGGGGCTGGCCGCATTTGGAGATTCGTCTTCTTTAAAATCTTTTACAATTTCTTCTCTAACCTGTTCAGCAATTAAAATAGGAGCGCTTTTTCCGGCAGCACCAGCTTTCCAAATCTGGCTGTAAATATTCAATTTTTGGTTAATCATTTCCTGGTTCAGTTCACTCATTTTCTGGCCATCTTTTGAGCCAGGGTCTCCACCTTGCTGTTGCTGCTGACCTGCACCGCCACCCATTGCGTTGTTTCCCGACATCAGCTTTTTTGCCAGTTCGCGAATCTGTTCGTTTGCTTTTTTTGCGGCAGCCGGGTCGTCCCAATTGGTGGTTTGACGGATGCGCGCCATTTCCTGCCTGATTTGTTCAGGCGATTGTGTGTTTTGCCCGGTTCCTGCGAACCAGACAAATACGACCAATATCATTAGCAAATATCTCATTTGCTTTGTTTTTGCAGGTTTTTGCTCCAGTTTTAAAAAGTGACCTTAATTATCCTCGGGATAATAAAGTTTGAATTTGTATGCTTCTTTCAGCGGATTCAGATATCCTTTGATGAGTTGCAGGTTTCCTGCTTCAATGCTTTCAGGTGGAGGTGCCACTCCGGTTTGTGCTTTCGAAAGGTCAGCAGTTATTTGAGCAAGCTTGTAGGAGTCAGGAATTGCAGCTTTCATTAATTTCAGGTGCTGGTTCAATGCTGACCTGTATTTTGGCGTGTATTTGTTGCAGATTTTTATTTGTTCTTTTTGAATTAACATACCCAGCGAATCCATCTGTTTTCCCTGACCGTAATCCACGCCAGTCATCGACATCAGTTTGTTATGCCATTTTTCAATATTCTGATAACTTTTCTGAAGTTCAGGGTCACTTTCTATTGTTGAGTACAAATTGCTGATTTTCTGAGCAGTTGCCTGTAGCTTTGCCGACGCCGCTTGTTGTTCAGTAATTAATTGGTTCATGTTCTTTGCATTTGCAGCATTTTGCTGATTTTGTGCCGTTTGACCAGTCGCCATCATTTCAGTTCCATAGGCTTCTGCATAGGCTTTTTTGCCGGCTTCGCTCATTTTCGAGAGGTTTTGCACTTCACCCATCGACATGTTGGTTTGTTGTTGCAAAACCTGGTTTGCCAAAGCTTGTTTGTCGGCTTCTGACATCTTTCCGCTTTGCATTTTTTTCATTTGTTGCTCTGAAAGTCCGTATTGTTGCTGCATTTGCTGCATGGCATGTGCTTTCGCTGCTTCTTCGCTGCCTTCCATTTTTTTGTCTGCCATATTTTCGAGGGCATCGATTTGATTTTGAAGTTCTTCAATCAATATTGAAACCTTCTGTGTAAAATCCTCAACATTACTTTTGGTAATATTACAGGTATCTTTTGGAAGAGCAGGAATCTTTTTCAGAAAGGCTTCGGTTTGGGTTTGTGCATTTGTAAGGCCACAAAGGCCAAACAATATGCACATTACAAGACTTGCTTTCATTTTTTTAGTTTTGAAATTTTATTTTACTTCTACCAACTCAGTACGTCCGGCCAGATTTCCCTTTTTGTCGTAGCTTTCGGTTTTTACGGTTCCGATGCCTTTGGCATACCATTCAACACTTTTGGCCTGAACTTTTATACCCATGGCAACTGTATTAACATCGCCCGAGAATTTGTAGCATTTAAAAGTTCCACCCGAAACCGAAATATCTTCAATTGCTTCCACCTTGCGGTTGGTAATATCAGCCGACATTTTCATGTTAACAAAACCCATTTTCATGGCCATTTCAATGCTGGCATCGGGTAAAGTCTGCCCGGGCACCGGGTTCAGCGGTATTTCCATGTTGTTCCCTTTTACTTCAACTTCTGCGGGTATTGCGCCATCCTGCTGAAATGCTGCTTTGTTCAGAAAATTTCCCATATCAATGTACATCACATCTCCTTTTTGGTGAACCGTGATTTCTTCTTTGAAAACCAGTTTTTCCTTATTATCCAGCGATTCGCACAAATAGGTTATAGCGATTTCGCTACCACTGGTATTTACTTTTTCGATTGTGTATTTCATCATGCCAGTTAACTTGTCTTTTTTGTCGAAACTTTTGTACGTTAAAATCATTCCTTCTTTTGTTGGGAAAAAGGTTTCCTGGGCATTTAGCGATAATACGCCAAAGACAATTACAGTAAGTAAAAAGAGTTTTTTCATTTTTTATAATCTTAAGTTAAATATTTAATATACAACAATTAATGTTTTGTTCTCTGTTCCACTCTCGGTGAATGTTGTCTGGGGGAGCTCCTACATTTTTACAAATTCCACCCTGCGGTTCAGTGCTTTGTTTGCAGGTGTATCGTTGGGTGCAACCGGTTGGCTTTCGCCCAAACCATCGGTTTCGAGCCTGTCGGCATTCACCCCGAAGTTTTTTGCCAGTTCAGCTTTTACAGAAGCAGCGCGGCGTTTCGATAGATCGAGGTTGGCGGCATCCTGTCCATCAGCATCGGTATGCCCCAATATTTTTACTTTTACATCGGGTACTTCATTCAGTATTTTGGCAATTTCTTTCAATGTTCCGTATGATTCTGGTTTTACAACATCTTTATTTACATCGAAATAGATTCCGTAGGTAACCAGTTTTCCTTCCGTCATCAGTTTGTTGCGCATATCCGGCGCTCCAACAGCTATGCGGATGTTGCTGATCAATCCGGCGCCATCATCAATTCTGAAACGGTTGAATTTGCTTGTGGTTGAAATAGCCCGTGGCAAATCAAAAAGTTTGTTTTCGTTCAGGTATAATCTCAGCCGTGTTTTCTGAACCCAAATGGAAACATGATACTTCTGATTGATTTTTTGCTTGTTTTCTTCATCGTCGTTACTTCCCGAAAAATCGATATGTTCCGATTCCGGAGCATTAATGTAGGCACGGTAACGCGGAGTTCCATAGTACTCGGTTGTAAACGAGAAACCTGCATCGCCCGGAATTGATCCTCCGTCCCATGCTCTTTCGTTTTTACATTTAAATAAGCGGATCATGTAACCGGCCATTCCATTCCCTTCGTTTCCGGCAGTCGGAATAATATCAAATTCAATGGTGTAGTTATCTGGCAGATTAAGCAGTTGGTCTGTCCAGATTGCCGTGTATGATTTGGGTTTAAACTGTAGCCAGTTTCCCGGAAACAAATTGGTTGTGACCACCTCGCCCGAGCCATTCGTATTCCAGAGAACCGGGAAATCGCCAATGGCATCCTGGCTGAAATCTTCGTAAAAAATCACTTTTTCGCCCGGAATAAAATCGAATTTCGAATAAGACTGCATACCGGGAGTTGATTGCTGATTATTATCTTCTGGCTGTGTTTGTTGATTTTGTTCCTGGTTTTCAGTTTGTTGCTGTTTGTTTTGTTCTTCGGGTTTTTTCTTTTTAAACAGGCCTTTTACGCCATTTTCCACCGAGTCGAAAGCTTTGTCAATTCCCTGATCAACATTTTTATTGGCACGGCTGTTGGTTTCGTTCTTTAATTTGCCTTCCACATCCACCTGGGCATTCAACCCGGAAAGTCCGAAACCGAATGTTACAATTAATAAAAATACAAGTTTTTTCATGGTTATCTGATTTTGGTTTTTAATAGAGATTAAGTTTAAAAATGCAACATAATTTACAACAATTATTTTAATCTGCTTTTAATTTGATTCAGTAAAATTACAAGGTTGTTAAAAGTTGGATATCCCCCGAAAAGGGGATTTTAGATTCGCTGGTAATGAATAGCTTTGTTTTGAAAAATGAAGTTTTCGAAAAAGAAACATTGAGGGTTATTGTTTGGTGAAGATTGCTTGATTTTTTGATAATATGTTTATTATTGATGGATTTAAAATTTTACATAATCAGGATTATTTTATGAGTAATTTTTTATTCCCATTAGAGAGATTTACCGGCAAAGTTTTGTTATCGGTATTTGTTCTGTTATTGTTTTTCTGTGTTTCAACAGCACAACCGGAAAAAACACTGAAAGCGGAACTCACCGCCATTGCTGATACAATTAATCCACTGGATACTTTGGCAGCGTTTGAATTTTGTTTCAAAGCTGAACAAATTGCCGGTACAACTAACGATTCTGTTCTGAAATGTGAAGCTTTACGTCTTTCAGGAGTTATTTATGGGAAAGCCGGCAGGTTTGAAAAAGCCTTCGTCAATTTGGAAAAGGTCATTGAGTTAAGTGCTGTTATAAAAGATAGAACCGGGCAAATATTGAAGGCAAAGGCGTTGCTAAATCTTGGAAATATTTTTCAACAAAACGGCGATTTTAGTCAGGCGCTGAACAAATATTATGAAGCTGAGAAACTATATTTTGAGACAGAAAATGTACCTGGTCTGATTTCAGTTTACTCAAGTCTGGGCGATTTGTATGACAAAATACTTCAGCCAGAAAAACGAAAGGAAATCAATGAAAAAGCTTTTGAACTTGCAAGTCAGACAAATGATACAATTGCCATAATAAAAGCTTACACCGGAATGGCAACCAATCTTTGCAATGAAAATAAATATCAGGAATCAATCGATTTGTACATGACCACAATAGAGCTGTCGCAGAAAATCGGAAATAAACAACTTGAACATGTTTCGTGGTACGATTTGGGTTTTGCATACAGCCGCATGGATAATTATACAAAAGCATTGGAAATGTACAGCCGGTCGTTTGAAGTTGCAAAGATGGCCGGTAACCGGATGGATATGGGTGATGCACTTTATAAAATGGGATTGATGAGCTATTATTCGGGAGATTTCAAAAAGTCGGAAGAATGGTTGTCAGGGGCAATGGAAATTGCCAGAAATCTCCAGTCAAAAATTCTTGAACGGAATGTTTATGATGTATTGTACTCGCATGAAGAAACAAAAGGGAATTACAAAAAGGCATATGAATATCTGAATAAATATATTGATATCGTTTATGAAATTTTCTCGGAAGATGACCAGCGACAGGTGAATTTTACAAAAGCCCGTTTTGATGCGGGGAAGAAGGAATTTATGATTGCGAAGCTGGAATCGGAAAAGGAAATCCAGCGATTGAAACTAAATAAGCAACGGTGGCTGATTTTTAGTCTTTTATCGGTTTTGCTTTTTGCCGGAACATCGGTTTTGTTTTTGGTGAAGCGCAACCGGTACCGACAAAATATGGCTGAAAAGCAAAAACAGTTGCAGGAACAGAAAATTATTCAGCTTGAAAAAGAGAAACAGTTAATTGC
>CAZXVT010000048.1:0-26317 GCA_964644015.1 uncultured Maribellus sp. | reverse complement strand
GTTATTACAGATATAAATTCTTAAAAAAAGTAGTAAAATTAAACATAATGCACATTTCAAAATATCTGTTTTAATCGCAATTTAAGTTTCAAACAAAATATATTTGATGTTTGGATTCATTGACATTCCTATGAAATGTAATGTTTTTAGTTTATTCAGAACGTCAATTTACCATAACGATTCAATTTCAATTTCAGATCGATAACATTTTATATGTTGCTTCAGTTTATCTAATTATCACAATCACTCATTGGGTTATTTAATGCCAAGAAAGTCATTCATTTTTATAAGCAAACAACAATTCAATGTTTAATAATCTGATTTTAGTGCCAAGATGATTGTTAAAGAGAACTTTAACCTTATTCATGATAAATAATCAAAAAATTTAAAATTATGAGCGACAAAAATTCATTTCTGGATGCAGCTATTTCTGGTCTGTCAGAGCTAACAAGACTTGAAGTCAATACTTTGGTTGGCAACTATTCATTTAATCAGGACGCAAATAAAAAGAATACCACATTAAAAAATGACAGTACCACAGACCGGATGTGTTCTCAGATAAACCTTCTGACAGGTGATATCAGTACAGCAATGACTGAAAAATTTGTTTCAGAATATAAAGAGCTTCGCGATTATCATATGTTACGTGAAAACCAGGGCCATGATATAATCAAACGTAATATTGATGTATTAAAAGAAATTGTAAAAGCAATTGGAATATTCAACGAAGAAAAAAATAAGCCATAAAAAAATTACTGAACAGGTCAGTTTTATGAGTTATGAGCAAATTGGAAGAAATCATTAGTTCAACAGTTTTCGATCTCACTCATCTTGAAATTAACACAATTATAAAAGATGAAATGAGTGCTTCCAAAGCACCTGCAAGTGCGAGAATGATATTACACGAATTGTCGGAGAAATTTCATTTTAAATTAATTGAATTAGGGAAAAAGTACTTACCATTTATCGGAATTGCCGGTGAAACCGGGGAGGAATTATTCAGAGGAAAACCAGTTTATACAGGTTCGGCTTACAATTCATTCAGGGAATTGTCACATAAAGCACAGGAAGCAAATGCACGACTTTCTGAAAACGTAAACCTTGTTAAGGATGCTTTCCCGATGGAAGAAATAAATGCTGACATAAAAATGTTAATGCGAATCAAAGCGATTTCTGATGATGTAAGAAGTATATTGATAACTGCTGATACAGAAAAGGAAAAACCTGATGGTGTAAATTGGCTGTATAAGTTTGATAATTCTGTTATAGTCAATAAATTCAGAACGTTAAGCAATACAGAAGCCAAAAAGATGGAGCTAAATCTTGATCTCAGGCAACTGATGCTTTTTAAAAAAGCTAATGATATTGGAACTGAAAAAGTAGTACTTCAAACCATTATTGGAATTGACGGTGATGTAACCACACGCATCACAAAGTCATTCGCTGATGAACCAATTTTCTTTGTAAACGAAGTCCATCATGAAGCTATCAAAATCTCAGTCAGATTTTGGGAAACACTGGTTACTATTGTAGTTAAATTAGGCCAGACTATTCTTAATAATATCACCAATAAAAATTGAAATCTTAAGCAGTTCGCTATTATATCAAAAAGTTTAATAAGCAATTTTTGGCGCTTATTAAAGAATTTTCCATTCTATTTAGAAGCCGTATTAACCAACTCTATATCAGGATACAAAGAACTTATGACTACCGGCAAAATTAGTAGTATTGCAAAAGGTGAAATGGTTACTGTCAGTTACAATGTTAATCTTATTGGTGATATTCTCATTTTTGTAGAACCAAATAATATTTCCAATTCGGTGAAAACCGGGCAGATTGAAAATATGTCAAAACTCATACTGACGGATAAGACCATTATTAAACAAAATGCACTTGCAATAACATTACTCTGGCAGAAACTATTCGGCTTAACATTGGTTCCAAAAATTCTGACCGGATTTATCTCTTTGTCTCTGACATTCTATGCTTATTTCAAAGCGGTTGATATTTATGAAGCTTTGAATTTTAATATTGATTATACACTGATCAAAATTATATTTCCAGTTTTACTATTCAGTCTTGTAATCATTATTCACAGGTATATCAGATTCAGGTTAATTACATTAATTGTATTTTTTATCAGGCAATTACATCAGATAAAAAGAAAAATATCCTCCTGACTAAAGCGAATGACATATGTTTTAAACCAATTTTTTAAAATTAAAAATATGGCACTTATTAAAGTTGAACGGTTTCTGCATCACCCAGACTGTGAAATAGGTCGTGTTTATGTAAATGATCAGTACTTTTGCTTTAGTATAGAAGATGCATTCAGAACGACCAAGATTCCGGGAGAAACCTGTATTCCCTATGGTGTTTATCCTTTGGCAACGAGATATTCTCCGCGTTTTTCAAAAATTTACAACCATGATATGATTTGGGTGCAAAACGTGCCAGGCTTCGAATTTATTTTAATTCATTGGGGAAATACAATCAGCGATACGGAAGGATGCCTTATAATAGGTGATAAAATTGGTATTGTTAATCAAAAGGATGCAGTCCTGAATTCAAAATCCACCTATCTCCGATTTTATAACATGGTGATTAATCAAATCATGGAAGGAAATCAAATGATTGAATATGTAAAAATCTGATAATCGGCCTGACCTTAAATTAAAATGAAAAAGCACCTTTTTAGGTGCTTTTCATATTTTAATCAATATTCATCTTCATTAAAAAAGAAATCTTCTTTACTCGGATAATCGGGCCAAATGTCTTCAATACTTTCATACATTTCACCCTCATCTTCCATTTCCTGTAAATTTTCAATCACTTCTAACGGTGCACCTGAACGGATTGCAAAATCGATCAATTCATCTTTTGTTGCCGGCCATGGTGCATCTTCCAGTTTCGATGCCAATTCAAGTGTCCAATACATTTGCTGATTTTTACGTGGTTAAACTTTTTTGTGGCGAATATAATAAAGAAAATAATGAATCAAAATAAAAAGTTTTAACAGTTTGAATTTATCTGTTCATATCATTAAAACACAGATTACCAGAATCTTAAATACCATTAAGCCAGACAACCAGTTTATTTCTCCCAGCTTACTTCGCCAGTTCCGTTGTCAATTGCAAGTTTTCTCGACATAACAAAAAGTAAATCGGAAAGCCGGTTCAGGTATTTAATTGTATTTTGGTGTTTATCAATTTGTCCGGCATAACTGATTACCCTTCTTTCTGCCCTCCTGCAAACGGTGCGTGCAATGTGGCATTGTGATGAAACAATATCACCACCGGGCAAGATAAAATTCCGCAATTCAGGCAATCCTGATTCATATCTATCTATTGCATTTTCCAGAAACTGAATATCATTTCCGGTGATTGCAAGAGTTGCGGTGTACGCCTCCCCTTTTTCATCAGAAGCTAATCGCGACCCGATATTAAAAAGCTTATTCTGGATTGTGATTAACAACTTCGTTTCAGGTTCATTTAACGACATTGACCGCAACAACCCAAGCACTGCATTCAGTTCATCAACGGTTCCATATGCTTCAAGCCTGATATCGTCTTTATTCACCCTGCTGCCGCCCACTAATCCGGTAGTTCCGTCATCGCCGGTTTTGGTGTAGATTTTCACTTTGTTCGACATTTTCTTTAATAAACAGGATTCGGATTGATTTCGTCAGATTCAATCTCACCATCTTTAATATGAATAATGCGGTGGGCATGCATGGCAATATCATGCTCGTGGGTAACCATTACAAGTGTGTTTCCCTTTTTATGGATTTCGGCAAAAAGCCGCATAATTTCTTCTGAAATTTTGGAATCGAGATTCCCTGTTGGTTCGTCAGCCAGCAACAACGAAGGTTTATTTACCAAAGCCCTGGCAATTGCCACACGCTGGCGCTGTCCGCCTGAAAGTTCGTTGGGCCGGTGTGTCATCCGGTCGGCCAAACCAACATCATTCAATGTTTCCTCTGCCATCGATTTCCGCTGAGCCTTTTTAATACCTGCATAAACAAGCGGAAGCATGACATTTTCAAGGGCTGTACTGCGGGGTAATAAATTAAACACCTGGAAAATAAACCCGATCTCTGAATTCCTGATTTCAGCCAACTGGTTATCGGTCATGTGACTGACATCTTTTCCATTCAGAATATATTTTCCACTTGTTGGGGTATCCAAACAACCAATGACATTCATTAATGTCGATTTCCCCGACCCCGAAGCTCCCATAATTGCCACGTATTCACCTTTGTAAATATCAAGTGAAACAGACCGCAGGGCGCGTACAATCTGGGTTCCGACTTTATAATTTTTCACAATTGATTCAAGATGGATGATGCTCTCTTTCATGTTTTCTGTTTTTTTTAGAATCTGTAAGTAAATAAACGATTACATTACATGCTCATTGTTTAACGGGTACTAAGATATTTAATCCCCCGATAAAAAATGTATTGGACTCACGCTATTTTTAATCATTTTGTTCAATGATTTGTCAACAGTATATCAAAAACCTGTTTTTATATTTGGCTATATTTGTGATATGTCAGAATTTTTAGATCAGGATATTAAATTTTTGCCGGGAGTCGGCCCTAAAAGAGCCGAGGTTTTGTTTAAAGAATTGCAGGTTCGCACTTTCAGAGACCTGATTTATTACTTCCCTTTTAAATACATCGATCGCACAAAGATTTACCGCATTTCCGAAATTCATTCACAAATGCCTTATGTTCAGATAAAAGGCAAAATCAGGACAATGGAAACTGCCGGAGCCGGGCCAAAAGAACGACTTACTGCAGCTTTTACCGACGAATCGGGAACGATTGAATTGGTGTGGTTCAAAAGCGTAAAATGGCAGAAAGAAAATCTGAAACCCGGTCGCGAATATATTGTTTTCGGAAAACCATCGGTTTTTGGAGGAAAGATTTCGGTGATTCATCCGGAAATGGAACTGGCGGAGGAACAAATACTGAAACCCTCGGGTTTGTTTCAGGGATTTTATGTTACCTCCGGAAACATGAAAAATGCCTATTTCAACTCGAAAGCGATTCATAAACTTCAACTGATCCTGGGAAATCTTGTAAAAGGCAAAATTCCGGATACTTTGCCGGACTACCTTGTAAAAAGACTCAAATTAGTCAGTCTTGAAAAAGCGCTGATCACCATTCATCAACCTGAAAATTCGCTCGATCTCAAAAACGCAACTTTCCGGTTAAAGTTTGAAGAACTGTTTTTTATCCAGTTAAAAATACTTTCGATAAAAAGCAACCGCGACAAGAAATTCAGGGGTCTTAAATTTGAAAAGGTGGGTTTTAACTTCAATACTTTTTATCATGAATATTTGCCGTTTCCGTTAACGGGAGCCCAGATGAAAGTAATAAAAGAGATTCGCCGCGATGTAAACCGGAATGTGCAAATGAACCGGCTGTTGCAGGGAGATGTCGGCAGTGGCAAGACTTTGGTGGCATTGATGTGCATGCTCATTGCCATCGACAATGGTTTCCAGTGTGCATTGATGGCCCCCACCGAAATTTTAGCGCAGCAACATTTTAATTCCATAATAAAACTGGTTGGGGAGATGCAATTGGGCATTTCACTACTCACCGGCTCAACAAAAAAGAAAAGCAGACAAATAATAAGCGAAGGACTGGAATCGGGTTCGATACAAATACTGATCGGCACTCATGCGTTGATTGAAGATAACGTTATTTTCAGCAATCTTGGGTTGGTGGTGATAGATGAACAGCACCGTTTCGGAGTTGCCCAGCGCGCCAAACTTTGGCAGAAAAATGATTCGATTCCGCCGCACATATTGGTGATGACTGCCACTCCAATTCCCCGCACTTTGGCGATGACAGTTTATGGTGACCTGGATGTTTCAGTAATTGACGAATTGCCGCCCGGCCGAAAACCGATTCAGACAATGCACTACTTTGAAAACCGGCGGCAACAGGTTTATAATTTCCTTCGTCAGCAAATTGAAAAAGGCACTCAGGTTTACATTGTTTACCCGTTGATTTCGGAATCGGAAGCACTTGACCTGAAAAACCTGGAAGACGGGTATCGGCACATCACCGAGGCTTTCCCCGATGTAAAAGTGAGTATGGTACACGGAAAAATGAAACCTGCGATCAAAGATTCGGCGATGCAGGCATTCAAAAACGGAGAAACAAAAATAATGGTGGCAACGACCGTAATCGAAGTTGGAGTCGATGTTCCGAATGCATCGGTAATGGTAATTGAAAGTGCCGAGCGTTTCGGACTTTCGCAGTTGCACCAGTTGCGCGGACGAGTGGGCCGGGGTGCCGAACAATCGTATTGTATCCTGATGTCGTCGTATAAAATCGGTACCGAAAGCCGGAAACGACTCGAAACAATGGTTCGCACCAACGACGGTTTTGAAATTGCCGAAGTGGACATGAAACTGCGTGGCCCCGGCGATATTGAAGGAACTGCACAAAGCGGAATCGGGTTCGACCTGAAAATTGCCAATCTCGGAAAAGATGGCGAAATTCTGCAGCTTGCCCGCAACGTGGCAAACGATATTCTTGAAATCGACCCGCTTTTGCAATCTGATGAAAACAGGTTGCTCCGAAAAAGCCTTTCAGCAATGAAATCAACAGAATACGACTGGAGTTCGATAAGCTGAAATTGGCAGTTATCTTATGAATCAGGTTAATTCGAAAAATCGTTGCTGAATAAATCGCGTAATTTCTCCCGGTTTTCCGTTTCCAACCAACGAATCGTTGATATTGATGGCAGGAGTGACTTCGCTCCCGGTCCCGGCAATAATCAACTCATCCATTTCGAAAAGTTCCTTTTCTGAAAATGCCCTTTCTTCAAAAGCGATTCCGTTAACCTTACAAATTTCAAGGATTACTTTGCGGGTAATTCCGGGCAAAATCAGGTTTGAAAGCGGTCGTGTGATTACTACCCCGTTTTTAACACCCAAAACACTTGAGTGAGTTGCTTCTGTAACAAAACCGTCGCGAATCAATACACACTCTCCTGCCCCGGCTTTTACCGCTTTGTTGTAAATCATTGAATTTGGCAACAGCGAAACCGATTTAATATCACAGCGTTGCCAACGTATATCTTCGTTCGTAATCACTTTGATTCCGTTTTCAAGATTGTCAGTAAATGATGGCATGTGGTAGGCAAATGCATAAATTGTTGGTGTGATATTTTCGGGATAATGGTGTACCCGTTTGTGTTCACCCCGCGATATCTGCAGGTATAAACCGGCATGTTTTCCTGTAAGATTATTTCTGCTCAGTAATTTCTGAAACAAGCTTTCCAGATTTTCAGTTTTATCGTAAACAATTTCCATTTCTGAAAGACTTCGTTTCAGTCGTAGCAAATGGTCGTCGTATCTGAATGCTTTTCCGTTGTAATATTTAATGACTTCATAAACGCCATCGGCAAAAATAAACCCGCGGTCGTCAGCCGAAATTTTTGCATCTTCTTTATTTATAAACTGGTTGTTCAGGAAAACAATTTCGCTCATCGTATCATATTTTTAAGTGTTTGTATTTCTTCGGCCCAAAGTGTTTCATCGGGTGTTTCCAAAATAAGTGGAATTCCATCAAATCGCGGATCATTCATGATACATTCAAAAAGTTCAAGACCTAAAAATCCCTTCCCCAGGCTGTCGTGCCGGTCAACCCTCGAACCCAGTTCCTTTTTGGTGTCGTTCAGGTGCATTCCCTTCAGAAATTCAAAACCCACAACTTCGTCAAATTCATCAAAAACCTTTTCGAATCCGGCTTTGGTTTTGATATCGTAACCAGCAGAATAGGCATGGCAGGTGTCGATGCAAACTCCCACTCTCGATTTATCGTTTACCTGATCGATGATTTTTTTCAGTTGATAGAAAGAAAAACCAAGATTACTACCCTGCCCTGCAGTGTTTTCAATAACTGCAATTACTCCGGTAGTTTTATCAAGCGCCAGGCTAATTGATTCTGCAATTGTGATAAGACACTGTTCTTCTGTAGTTTGATTCAGATGGCTGCCCGGATGAAAGTTGAGCCGGTCGAGTCCTAATTGTTCGCAACGTTGCATTTCGTCAAAAAAAGCATTTCTTGATTTTTGCAGTGCTTCCGGTTCCGGATGTCCCAGGTTTATCAGGTAACTATCGTGTGGCAATATCTGGTGAGGTTTGTAGCCAAATTTTTCACAATTATTTCTGAAAGCGTCAATACTTAGTTTTGTCAATGGTTTGGCTTCCCACTGCCGCTGATTTTTTGTAAACAGAGCGAAAGAAGTTGCACCAATTTCGTGGGCATTTACCGGGGCCAGTTCAACTCCACCACTTGCGCTTACATGAGCTCCTATATATTTCATTTTTAATATTTTAAAATCTCAGAAAGAGTATGTTTAGTAACAATTAAACTCCATCGTTGTGTTTTCTGTTAAAAACATCCGAAATTACAACTTCATCTAAAAATCTGCTTTTTATTGAACAAAAAAACAACGTAAAAAGTTAATTTTGTGAATACAACATTAAAAATCAATGCTATGAAAAAGTTGGTTATTTTACTAGTCATTTTATTTTCAGTTTCTGCGGTTCAGGCCCAGGAAACAGCTAAAAAAAGTAAAAAGGAATTAAAGGCTGAAAAAAAAGCACAACAAATGGCCGAAGTAAAGGCAATTGTTGATAGCAAGAATTTTGTATTTGATGCACGCACTGCCAATCCGATGAAAGGAAGGACCGTAAATCTGACTACTGATTATAACATGAAGATCAGAAACGATTCGGTTTACTCTTACCTGCCTTATTATGGAGTTGCTCATAATGCAAGTGGTTTCGGAGGTACCGACAGTCCGATGAATTTCAGTCAGACAATTGAAGAATATTCATCAGAGTTGACAAAAAGCGGTTACATGGTAAAATTTAAAACCAGAAATGGCAGCGATTTGCTGAGTTGCACCCTGCACATCTCCGAAACAGGTTCTTCAACTCTTTCTGTTTCAAGCATGAACCGGCAGTCCATTTCGTATTTTGGCGATTTACGAAAAGAGAAATAATATTTTTACATCCATAAAATTGGTTGAGGTGGTTCTGAAAAAACCTCCTCTTTTTTTTGCTGATTTCTTACAGATGCCGAGGAATATCGTAACATTAAAAGTATTATTTTAGCAACCTGACTAACATAAATATTAAAGCCATGAAACTACAAATTCTGACCATTTTGCTGGTGCTTCCCTTTCTGACTTTCGCACAAACGGAACCAAAAAAAAGCAAAAAACAACTCAAAGAAGAACAAAAAAAGGAACGGATTGAAAAAATCAGGGAAATTGTTCGAAGCAAAAACTTTGTATTTAAAGCTGAAACTGTAAACGGTGTAAATTCAAGAACAAAGAACCTTACAACCGATTTTGGTGTTGAAGTGAGAAACGATTCTGTTTTTTCATATATGCCATATTATGGCAACACTTATTCACGTGATTATACTTCATATACCAATAGTCCGATGGGATTCATCCAGCCTGTTGATTCCTATGCTATGCAAAGAACAAATAAAGGTTATCGTGTTGATATTGACGTAACAAACAACCATGATGTAATCAACCTGAAATTTTATATTAACAAAGATGGTGAGACCACGCTTTCAGCAAACAGCATTAACCGCTCTTCGGTATCGTACACAGGATTTATAATAGTTCCGGTTGAAGAGCCCAAAGAGGAAACTCCTGAGCAGCCAAAAAACTGACAATCTGAACTATAACATAACCGGGATTTTTCTGATCAGTTTAATTTCCGTTGGTGAAACTTTTGCCTGCATGGCCATAATTTCGACACCGTCAGCAGCTACTTTATTCAACTGGGCTGCATAATCAGGATCAATTTCTTTGGCAGGAGCAAAGATTTCAACATCGCTGCGCTGTATGATGTACAGCATTACAGCGCGCATGCCTGCCTTTTTTACTACTGATAAAGTTGAAAGATGTTTTAATCCGCGTGTGGTTACTGAATCTGGGAAAAGAGCAAAATTGCCTTCTTTGAGTGAAACATTTTTAACTTCCACAAAACATTTTTCCTGATCGTTTTCAGCAAAAATATCGAACCGTGAATCACCAAAAACCACCTCACGGGTTACTTTTGTATAACCTTCAAGACCAGGAATTAATCCGCCAGAAATATATTCAAAAGCCAGTTTATTGGGATTTGCAGTGTTGATCCCCACCCAGTCACCGCCGATTCTGATCATTTCCCAGGTAAAACGGGTTTTGCGAAGCGGGTCTTTCACGGGTGACAAATAAACTTCAGCACCATTTTCGAGACAACTTTTCATGGAGCCGGAATTGGTACAATGTGCCACAACAATTTCGCCATTATCAAGTTTCACATCTGCCAGAAAGCGTTTGTACCGTTTTACCAGCGTCCCGTGTATTAATTCATCCTGAAACTTCATCTTCCCCAAATTGTTTCACTCCCACCTGAACTTGTTCAATCGGGCAGGCACTATAACTGCGTGTGCGCAAACGGAACAATATCCTGTGTTGCAAATTCACCCTTCAAAAATTTGTAATAACCTGTAATAGCGATCATAGCAGCATTGTCCATGGTATATTCAAATTTCGGGATGTATAAATTCCAGTGTTGTTTTGCGGCTGTTTGTTTTAATGCTTCGCGTAAACCAGAATTGGCCGAAACACCACCCGCCACAGCAATCTCGCGAATACCAGTCTGTTTGGCAGCCTTTTTTAATTTCTTAAGCAGAATCTCAATAATTGTGTATTGCAGCGAGGCACATAAATCGTTAATGTTTTCGGTGATAAAATTCTCATTTACTTTCAGGTTATCACGCAGGAAATAGAGAAAATTGGTTTTCAATCCGCTGAAACTGTAATTGAGATCGGGAATTCGTGGCTGTGAAAACACAAATCTCGCAGGGTCACCCAATTTTGCCAGTTTATCAACGTGTGGCCCACCCGGATAAGGCAATCCCATAACCTTGGCACATTTATCAAAAGCTTCACCGGCTGCATCGTCAATCGTCAGCCCGATTACTTCCATATCGAGATAATTGCGCACAAGAATGATCTGCGAGTTTCCACCTGAAACCAACAAACAAAGAAACGGGAATTTGGGTGGGTTGAATTCGACCCCGTTTTCGCGGATAAAAAGTGCCAGCACATGACCTTTCAGGTGGTTCACTTCCACAAGTGGAATTCCCGAAGCCAGTGAAAATCCTTTGGCAAACGAAGTTCCCACGAGCAATGAGCCCAGCAAACCAGGTCCGTTTGTAAAAGCCACCGCATTGATCGACTCTTTCTCAATTCCCGCACGCTTAATAGCCCGGTCAACTACCGGAATAATATTTTGCTGGTGGGCGCGCGATGCCAGTTCAGGTACCACACCGCCAAATTCTTCGTGTACCTTTTGTCCGGCTACAACATTCGAAAGTATAACACCATCGCGGATTATTGCAGCCGACGTATCGTCGCACGACGATTCAATACCTAAAATCGTAATATTTTGTTTGTTCATTTTCTATTTCACTTTTCAGAATAAAGAATTTTCTGCGTTATTAATAAACATCGGTTAACAAAAACTTGTTTTCCATACTTTTGCATTCGTTAAAATGATATATGTTCGTTTAAAATAACCGCGTAAAGCTATTAAAAAAGGTTGGAAAATATTGATTATTGCAGCTGCACTGGCGATGGCGCTGGTTGCATCAGGTTATATAGTGCTACAATTGAGCAGTGTACAGACTTATATTATCGGGCAGATCTCTGAAAACCTTTCGCGCAAAACGGGTGCAAAAATTTCCGTCGGAAAAGTGGATTTCAGATTCTTCAACCTGCTTGTTTTGCAGAATGTATTGGTGGCTGACACTGAAAATGACACTATTTTTTACACCGATCTGGTTTCAGCCGAAATTGATTCACTGAGTTTCAGAAAACATAACATTGTTTTAAGCGAATTGAATTTTAATAACAACCAGATCAATATCAGTCGTGACAGTTTAAACAAGTTCAATTTCAGTTTTATTATCGATTCGCTGCAAACTGAAAAAGCGGATACTACAAATGGATTCTGGAGAATCCGGTGCAACCATTTCGGATTTCACGATTCGAAACTGGGTTTTACAAATTTCGGGAGTACTGAAACAAAACATCTGTTTGTGAATGATTTAAACCTCTCTGTATCAGGATTTGAAAACTATTCCGATTCGACAGTTTTTAATCTCGATAACCTGAAACTGAATTACAACAACCAGATTAAAATTACCCGGCTCGCTGCCAAAGTTGCTGTTGGACCCAAAAGCATCAAACTTTCGGAAATGAACATGGAAAGCGACAAATCGGCAATTAACAACCTGAATCTGAATTTAAAAACCTACGAAAATGAAGTGTTTTTGGATATGAATTCGGATTTTGAACTTTCGCTTGAACCATCAAATATTAATCTTTCAGAATTGGCAGAATTGATACCGGCGCTAAAAGGGATGGATGAAGACATCGGATTTTCGGGAAGTATTTATGGCACAATACACGATCTGAAAGGTAAAGACCTGACTTTAAATACCGGCGAAAAAACCATTGTAAATCTTGATTTTTACGTGAATGGCATTGAAAATCCTGAAACCATGTACCTGTTTCTCGACCTGAAAAAGCTGGAAACCACAGTCGCCGATATTTCTGATTTTACAATTTTAAAAAATGGCCGGCCGGTTAAATACACTTTTCCTTACTTTTTATACCAGTCAGGTTTGCTTTCGTATCAGGGAAATTTCAGCGGGTTTCTTTCCGATTTTGTGACTTTCGGTACACTAAAAAGCAAAATGGGAACAATAAAAACCGACGTTTCAGTAATACCCAAAGCCGATGGACTGATTGCCTACAAAGGGAAAATCTCAACAAAAGATTTCAATATTGGCAATCTGTTCAAAATTGAAAATCTCGGAAAACTCACTTTTAACGGCGAGGCAAATGGCGATTACCGGATCAAATCGCAGAAAATTTCGGGCTTGTTTAAAGGTGAAATTGCAAAAATTGAAGCACATGGTTATGAATATAAAAACATTCACCTCGATGGATATTACAATGATAAAATGTTCGACGGGATGGTGAATATGAACGATTCGAACCTTCAGTTTACATTTAAAGGGAAGGCTGATGTAAGTAAAGAAATGCCTGAATTTGACTTTAACCTGCAGTTAGACAAAGCATTGCCGGCAAACCTGAATTTGTTTGATAATTTTCCACAATCGGAAATTGCTTTTAACATGAAAGCAAGGTTTTCGGGCAACAAACTCGACAATTTACAGGGCATTATTATTGTTGACGACGGTTACTACAAAAATAATAACGGCGTTTTGGGACTGAACGGAATGCAACTTATTTCCATTCCCAAACAATCAGCAATGGAACTTGCTTTTAATTCAGACTATTTTGATCTGAGGATTGAAGGAAATTACCAGTTTCAGGACCTTGTTTATTCAGTAAAAAAGAGTTTGAACAAATTTGTTCCTGTGCTGAAACTTGAAACGCCGCCCAATTTCAGGGCCAATATTTTTGATTACAGAATTAATTTTAAAAACCTCGACGATATAACCCATGTTTTTGCACCCGGATTAATAGTTGAAACGCCATTCTTTTTGTATGGTAAAATTGATTCAAACCAGGCAAACTTCGAACTCGAAGGTAGTGTGCCGGGATTCAGTTACAGGAATCTTGGTTTCAGAAACATATTCATCAGCAATAAAGCCATTGGCAATGAATATGTTTCGAAAATGAAAATCAAAGAAATAACCCGCAAAAACAGTGATGCCATCTATAATTTTTCTGTGAATTCCTCAATCTCTGAAAATGTATTGAAAAACAAGATTGAATGGTTTGCCCATCGCGATTCTTCGGGGTATTCTTCATTTATCAGCCGTTCAAATTTCACAACCAATTCGCCATCCGGTAAAATCCAGATTTCATCAGAATTCTCGGAAACCGAACTTTTTATTGCCGAAAAATACTGGCAATTAACACCTTTTGAAATGAAGTATGATTCAACAGATATTACTGTGAGTAATTTCAAATTAAAGAATGACAGACAGTTTATCGAAATCGATGGTGTAATGTCGCAAGACTCCTCTAAAATTCTGGCTGTCAATTTTAACCAGATTGATCTCGAAAAACTGACAGAAGGTATTTCTGATTTGAATATTAAAGGCATTTTAAATTGCTCGTTGAATATATCGGATATTTTTAAACAACCTGTGGTGATTGCCGATGCAAATATTAATGATTTGAATTATGCAAACCAGTTGATTGGCGACGTTGTTTTGAGTAGTTCATGGGATAAAAGCAACGCAGAAATTGATTCGAGACTCGAAATTATAAAAAACAGGAAACGAAGTCTTTCGGTAAAAGGAACCTACAACCCGGCAACTAATAACCTGTTTTACAACCTGAAAGCAGACAGTTTGCCCTTAAAATTACTGGAAACTGTGATAGCCGATGATCTTTTTAATAACATTTCCGGGGCTGTTTCGGGCAATGTTGTGTTAAGCGGAAAAGCCAGTAAAATATTGATGGACGGTGCGGTGAAAGTTTCAGATGGCGCATTGACCATCGACTACACCAAAACGAAATATTTTGTACAGGACTCTGTGTATTTTAATACTGATACAATTTTGTTCCGCAATGTTTCTTTTGCCGATGTACAAAAAAACAAGGGCAAAATGAATGGCATTATTGTACACGATAATTTTGCAAACATGCTTTATGACTTTAGTTTCAATTCGCAAAAAATCAAGGTATTAAATACCACAATAAGTAATAATGACGTGTTTTATGGCGACGT
The DNA here is from genome assembly GCA_964644015.1 of uncultured Maribellus sp. Classification (GTDB taxonomy): domain Bacteria; phylum Bacteroidota; class Bacteroidia; order Bacteroidales; family Prolixibacteraceae; genus Draconibacterium. Next base: position 11,503 of record CAZXVT010000048.1, on the reverse strand, counting down.
TTTTGCCAATTGCAAGATGCGTCTTTTCGGGAAAGGCCCCGTTGTAAAATTGACCGGATCACTCACCTCGCTGCCCGGAACAACAGTTAATATATCGATGGAATATCAATCGGTAATTGAAAAGTACGACTTCATTCAGTTTATCAATACACAAAAAGAAGAAGGCGAAAATGAGAATTACTACAACCCGCCAAAAACTGATTTTACCATCAGCCTGAACATGGAAATAACACCCGATGCAAAAATACAATTGGTTTACAATTCGCAGATTGGTGACATAATAAAAGGTGAAGGCGAAGGAATTATGCTTTTCGACATGAACAAATACGGCAATATTTCGCTTTCAGGCGATTTTACAGTCACAAAAGGCGATTATTTATTTACGCTTCAAAGTGTTCTGAACAAACGGTTTATTATTGCTCCCGGTGGCACAATTATCTGGTCGGGCGATCCATACAATGCCGTTATCGATTTAAAAGCGATTTACCAGTTAAAAACATCGTTAAGCGACCTGAAAGCCGATGCCAATTACCTGTACCAAAGAATACCGGTTGAATGCGTTATCCTGCTGACCAATGAACTGATAAATCCGACCATCAATTTCGAAATCAATTTCCCCGATGAAAGTGAAAGTTTCAAAACCGAATATCAACAGTATTTTAACACCGAGGAAGAGCTTAACAAGCAGATTCTTTCGCTCATAATTATGGGTAAATTTTACACGCCTGAATATATGCGTGGCCAATATGAATCGAACAATACAAATATGATAGGGTCAACGGCCAGCGAGTTGTTTTCGAACCAACTCAGCAACTGGCTTTCGCAAATCAGTGATAATGTTGACATTGGCTTTAAGTACAGGCCCGGCAATTCGATTACAAACGATGAACTTGAACTGGCACTCAGCACACAGATTTTTAACGACCGTGTTAGTTTGAACGGAAACATCGGGAATAATGTAAATCCTGAATCGAGCACCAGCAGCCAGATTGTGGGCGATGTGGACGTTCGTGTTAAACTCACCCCAAATGGCAAAATTCAGTTAAAAGCATATAACCATTCCAACAACGACCTGATTTACGAAACAGCACCTTACACGCAGGGCGTCGGGCTGTCATTCAAGGAAGAGTACAATTCATTCGATGAATTGTTAAGAAAAATGACTGCAATCTTCAGAAAAAAAGAGAAGTAACTTACTGAATTAAGGCTATCAAACCACAATTGTTCATAACTCCGGACCTGTAGATTTCTTTCCCTGAAAATCCAAAATAATAAAACTGTACTTTCGCATGGTATAATATTTGGTAAAGGTTACCGTTTTTAGAAAGTACAAATCAAAAAGAAAAACTAAAAAACTATGTATAATTTATTGCTCATTCAGACCAGCATGCCCAAAGATGTGACTGCTTTGGGTGCACAACCCGAAGGTATTTCATTATCGTTTATCGATCTTGCCATTAAAGGGGGATGGATCATGATCCCCATTCTTTTATTATCGGTTGTCGCCGTTTTCATTTTTGTCGATCGTTATTTTGCCATCAAAAAAGCAGGTAAAATTGATGCAAGCCTTCTTGAACGGGTAAAAGTTTATATCACCGGCGGAAAAATTGATGCGGCACTTGCACTTTGTAAAAGTACCGACAACCCGGCATCAAGAATGCTTGAAAAGGGCATTTCGAGAATTGGTCGCCCTCTTACCGATGTAAATGCTGCGATCGAAACCGTTGGAAATCTTGAGATTTCAAAACTGGAAAAAGGCCTGCCTGTTTTGGCGTCTGTTGCCGGTGGTGCCCCGATGTTGGGATTCCTTGGTACTGTTATGGGGATGATTCAGGCATTTTATGATATGGCAAATGCCGGAAACAATATCGATGTTACTTTGCTTTCAGCAGGTATTTACCAGGCAATGGTAACAACAGTAGCCGGTTTGATCGTGGGTATTACCGCCTATTTCGCTTACAACATTCTGGTAACCAATGTTGAAAAGGTGGTTTTTAAAATGGAAGTTGCTACTTCTGAATTCATGGATTTGCTGAACGAACCGGTTTAACTGCTGCAAAATGGCACTGAAAAGAAGAAATAAAGTAAATGTTGAATTCAGCATGGCGTCGATGACTGACATTGTGTTTTTGTTGCTCATCTTTTTCATGGTTACATCGACCCTGATTGCGCCTAATGCACTGAAACTGCTATTACCTGAAAGCAACAACCAGACTGCGGCAAAACCTGTCACCACCATTTCAATTACCCAGGATCTGAAATATTACATCAATGACAACGGACAATTAAAAAGTGTGACTTTCGGCGAAATTGAACCGTTTCTTGTTCAACGATATGGAACCGGAAATGAGGAAGTTTTCATTTCACTTCACACTGATAAAACAGTTCCGGTTGAACAAGTGGTAAAAATAATGAACATTGCCCGTAAAAACGGGTACAAAATGATACTGGCCACCGCACCAGAAAGCTAGAAAATAAAAAGTCGGGGTATTTTGATATCAACTTTCGATTAAATGGATTATATCAGGGAACATAAAAGAGGAATAATCGGTACAGCAATATTTCATGCTATTGTTTTGCTGTTGTTGATCTTTCTGGGATTCTTCACTCCGCTGCCACTCCCCGGCGAAGAAGGAATTCTTGTAAACTTCGGCACCAACGAAAATGGTTTTGGAAATGAGGAACCGAGTCCTGCCATGAGTGATCCATCCCCTGTTGAACCCACTGTTCAGCCACAGGAAGAAACAGCCCCGCCGGTTGTTTCGCAACCAAAGCCACAACCGAAACCTGCCGAAGCAAAAGAAGCTGTAATGACACAGGATTACGAAAAAACAGCAGCCGTTGAAGCAGCCGAAAACAAAAAGAAAGTTGAAGAACAAAAACGTAAAGATCAGGCGGCTGAACAGGAAAGAATCAGGAAACAGCGCGAAGAAACTGATCGGATAAAAAAGGCAGAAGCTGACAGAATTGCCAAAGCAGAAGCAGAAAAAAAGGCACGCGAGGAAGAACAGCGCAAGATTAATGAAATCAACTCGAGGACTCAGGGTGCTTTTGCCAGCAAGGGAACTGGCAGGGGCGGCAAAGGTACAGGTGCCGGCACCAGCCAGGGAGCTACTTTCCCGGGTGGAAACCAGGGTGTGCCCACCGGCGACCCCAATGCTTCAAATTACGGACAAGGCGGGCTTGGAAGCGGCAGTAAAGGATCAGGAAACTCTTTTGATCTAACCGGTAGATCTTTAAGACAAGCTCTACCAGTACCTGAATTTCCTGGTAATATGGATGGGAAAGTTGTTGTTAAAATTACAGTTGATAAAAATGGTAATGTAACGAGTGCTGTACCAGGAATGAAAGGTTCAAATACAATGGACCAGAATTTATTGGAAGCAGCAAAGCGAGCTGCATTAAAAGCCAAATTCAATGTTGTTGAAAACGCAAATCCCCAAAATGGAACCATAACTTATTATTTTAATTTTATACAATAATTTCATTTCTGCTAATTAAATTCAAACATAATCTTTTAAATCCTCGCAATTCCTGCATCCAGCATCAAGTATCCAGAATCAGATTTAATCAACCAAGATCATCCTCCATCATTCTTTTCCCCTTAATTGAATTATCTTCGTGACAATTTTCAGTGTTTAGTTTCACAGAAATTAAGTCATTTGCACAAAATTTCAGGATCATGGCATCAATTTTTACCGAAAAAGTATTCAGCAGGAAGTGGTTTATCGACTACTCCTTTATCATTCTCGGATCGTTTATTCTGGCAGTGGGGTTTGTCTTTTTTATCACCCCGCACCGCATTGTTCCGGGCGGAGTTTACGGGATTGCCATTGTGGTGCATTATCTCACCGTGGGTGTTTTTTCTTTCTGGCCCGATGGTATTCCAATCGGGTTGTTTGGGTTGGTGCTGAATATTCCGCTCACCATTGCCGGCATTAAAATTCTGGGGCCGAGATTCGGTGTTAAAACCATTATAGGTTTTGTGCTCTCTTCGGTTTTTATCGACGGAATTACCATGATGCGTGCTGATGGCGACCTCGCGCTTGTTGACGATATTTTACTTTCGTGTGTTTTTGGCGGTGTTTTGATTGGTTTTGGACTGGGGCTGATTTTCAAATCGCGCGCCACATCGGGCGGCTCCGATATTATAGCCATGATAATTGCCAAATACACAAAAATGCAGTTGGGAAAACTGATGATTTATGTCGATTCAACCATTGTTCTTTTGGGTTTATTTGCATTCCGCGACTGGGCAATACCACTTTATTCGTGGGTGGTGATTTATATTACAGGCCGCGCCATCGATATTACACTCGAAGGTGCCGACTACAATAAAGCGCTGATTATTATTTCGAAAAAACACGAAGACATTAAACAAAAGTTGCTGTACGAACTCGAACGCGGTGGCACCTATTTAAAAGGTGAAGGCATGTTTACCGGCGAAAAGAAAGAAATAATTTACACAGTGGTGAGTCGCCGGGAAGTGGCTATTTTGCAGGAGTATATCAGCAAAATTGATCCCGATGCTTTTATTACGGTGATGGATACCAAAGAAATTTTAGGCGAAGGGTTTCAAAGCCTGCACAGCAAGGTGAATGAACAATAATGACACAGAATATTTCAAGATTTAAACACCAGAAATGTAACAAAATGGAATTGTAATAATTCTGAATTTTTCAATTTTTGCCACGTTATTTTTTCTACTTTAGCGCAGCTTACTCAATAAAATAAGCCTCAATTCTTATGAAATATTTACTCTCCATTCTATTCTCAGGATTCATGGTTATGAATTTGCATGGACAATCAATTGACACGCTGATGTTTGGTGGTGACTCCACTTTTTGTAAAATTATGGTTAAAAACAAAAAGGGAGATTATCTTGTTTTTATCAAAAAAAATATCAGTGTTGATTGGAATGAAATTTATCCTGATTATGGTGATTTTGCTTTTAACGAAAGTTTCCGCTATACAAGCATAAAACTACCAGACACAGAAAAGAAAGTGTGGGCAAAATGTTATTTTGATGGTCAAATACGACTTTTGGAATACAAATATTCCTATTACCTGGCCACTCCTGACAATATTTACAAACTAACATCAGACAAAACTAAAAATGATGAATCAGACAATCGAATTCAGAAGTCGCTGTTTAAAGGACAAATGATTGCCATTTTAAGCGACAAACTTGACTACGATTATTCAAAACTTCAATACAATCCCAAATCGCTGGTTCAACCATTAATAAAGTATCATCAGAATTACAATTTACCATATCACGATTACAATGATTATTATCCTGCAAATGTTGATTTTGTGCTTGGTTTTACAGGCGGAATTGAAACAATGAGGCTGAACCTGCAAACCGAAGAATATTTAATAGGGAACGTTATTGCAGTTGATTATACCGAATTCTATCCGACAATAAACGCAGGCGTAAATCTTAATATCCCAAAACTTTCGAAACGATTATATTTTACAGGGGGAATTGAGTTGTCGAAACATAAAATTGATGCATATAGAAAAATCGATTCAGAGAGCATGATTGTTTACTACACAGATCTTCAATATGATGCAATGAGTTGTGCATTTCCGGTAAACGTGGGTTATAAATTTCTGAACAATGATTTTGCAGTTTTGGCAGTTCAAACCGGATTAAAACCATTTTTCACTATTTCTTCAAAAGCTCAAATGAAACTCGAAAGTGAAATCAATAATATTGTAAATACGAAATTTGTATCTGTTAATGAAAACAGTCATCCTGAATTGTTTCACAACATTGGATTCAAAATCAGCAGCCCGGCTTTGAGTAATAAACTTTCGGCCGGAATTGACTATAATTATTCTCTTACCCAATCCGTTGATGAAATCAACACCATTGCACATCTGAACAGTTTAACCTTTTCAATACTTTATAGTTTCTGACGATTATGAAAACAACAAAAATATCAGTTCTGATTTCTATCCTCGCTATTTTGTTTTTTTCATGTACAAAAGATGATCAGCGTGGATTCCCAAGCGTAACAACGCTGTCAAATGCCGAGGTTTATAATGATGGTACCGTCATTCACGCAACTGTTTCGCAAGAATATGTTGCTGAAATAATCGATCATGGAGTAATTTATTACATGTCGAAAAATATAAATGATGAAAACAGCTATGAAAAGATTTCACAAGGTCCGTTAACAACAAACTCATTTTCAGTGCTAATTGAAAGAAACCTTGTAAAAAATACTGAATACACTGCAAAGGCATTTGTTGTGACCAAAGAGAAAACTGTTTACGGAAACGAAATAACCTTTATCAGCAAAGGAGGAAAAGCGCCAGTCATTAATAGCTTTTGGCCCGAAAAAGGATTTGCCGGAGATACATTAATAATTCGCGGTAAGTATTTCAGTAATAAAAATGAATTAAACAAAGTAAAATTTTCAAATCAAAGTGCGGAGGTATTATATTCAACAGATTCATTACTAAAAGTAATCGTGCCTGTATTAATTGAATCAATTACAGCAATAATTAAATTAGAAGTTGGGGAATTTATAGTCCAGGCCAACAAAAACTTTGAATTATCTGAACCGATCATTGATAGTTTATTTCCTGAAAGAATTATGCCCGGTGAAGTTTTTGTTATAAAGGGGAAAGGATTAAATACAGTTAGTTCTGTATTTAAACTCAATAATGTTCCGTGGGATTATAAATACTTCTCATTAAAATCAAGTTCTGATACATTGATAGAGGTTTTAACCGATAAAAGTGCAATGACCGGTATGTTTGATATTTATATCCAACAATTGGACAAAGAAATTAACTCAGGTAAAAAGTTGACAATTTATCTACCTGAAATTACAAATGTCAGTCCAACAACAGTTTGGCTCGAATCTATTATTGAGATAAAAGGCACCGATCTGTCGAAAATTAATTGGCTTTTTACTGGAAATGATGAATTGGAAATAATTTCGAAAACCGACAACCTGATAAAAGCAAAGGTTATAACACCATTTGTAAATTCAAATATCAGAGGAATGCTTCTAAATGCCAGAGAGATATATTATGATAGTCAACTGATCCAATTCAGAGCGCCGGTGATTACTTCGGTCACCCCTTTAAGTGCAACATATGGCGAAACATTAACTATTACCGGAGATTATTTCATTCCGGGTTTAAGCACAAATGCGAACGGGGCTAATACCAGTTTTGATTATATCTCCAGAAATAAATTAACCTATCCTATTTCATGGTTCTTGCCAGCCGGGCCGCAGTCGTTAAGCTTGTCTTATATAGGGAATACTTTTAGTAAATCGACGCTTGATTTTATCATTCCAAAAATTCAAATAGCCTCAATTACCCCCACAGAAATCAAAAACGGGACTGAAATATTTATAAAATTTGAAAACCTGCCCCCTTCAATAACAATTGACAAAGTTACCCGTTGTTGGTTAGAAAGAAATCCAATGTTTATTTCGGATGTTTCGTCGGAAGGGATTAAGGTGATTGTTAACGAAACCTTTGATTGTCCTGAATATCCGAGTATTACACTGGATATCGGGCAACAAACGGTTACCGGAGACAGATTACTTCATCTCAACCAGCCCTGGAAACAATTTACATTCCCCGAGATTCCTTCATATCAGAATTATACACTTTGTTCAACTTTCGACCAATCAGATAATACACTGTATGCCATTGCACATCCGGAGTTTAATAATAACATACGAACAGGAATTTTATATAAATATTCTCCTGAAATTAATAAGTGGGATAAATTAAGTTATATGTCCTATTTTGATTTTGAAAGTCCAGCCAGAATTTTCAGCACTGGAGACGAATTGTTTGTTGTGGGTTACAATTTCAGTACACTGGTTTGGAATGTCTGTAAATATTCGAAAACAACAAAAACCTGGAAAAGATTAAAGGGAATTCCGGATAATTCGGCAAATGCAGAATTTGGAGGAAATTTGTTTACAATGGTAGTGAATAAAAGAATTTTCATTGGAAAACGTGACTGGTTGTATGAATATGATGAAACCAACAACATTTGGTTATCGAGAACAAAAATTCCTGCCGGGAGAGAAATTCTTTCTCCCGTGGTAATGAATTATAACTCAAAAATCTTGCTTGGGTTTCCTGCTTATTACACTTCAACAGAAGAAGTTGGCTTGCTTTATGAATACGATCCACAAACTGATAAATGGAAAGACCATGGTGAATTCGAAAACACATTTTTTTATAATACTTCCGGTGGATCATATGTAACATCTTATAACAATAAATTTTACATTACAGGGAATTCACAAATCACCGGTTCAGCTAAATTAGTGGAATTCGATCCAACCACCCTTAAATCAAAGGAAATGATTGTTCCGGTTGATAAGCCTTCAGGTGCCTTTTTAATTTTTCAGTACAATAATTTTCTGTTTCTGGGTACTCACAAAGACTCGTTTTACAAAATCCCGGTTTCAGATTTTCCTGAAATACAAATAGATGAATAAATAACCATGCATAAATGGTTTTATTTCTTTAAATTAAGATATTTTTTATTTGATTTATGAAATCGAAATTATACTTCATTAATCTGTTCCAGTCCATCCAGATTAATTTTTCCTTACTCCCCTGCTGATACCTGTTTAACAGAATAAGCAATTTCGTACATTTGACAAAAACACCTTTTTCGCCGGTAAATGAAAAGAACTTGGTTTATACTGATTTGTGCTGTGCTGGTTACGCATTCGGCAACCGGACAGAAAGTGGGTCTTGTGCTCAGCGGGGGCGGTGCAAAAGGCATGGCGCACATCGGCGTAATCAGGGTACTTGAAGAAAATAATATCCCAATCGATTATATTGCCGGCACTTCCATCGGCGCGATTGTGGGCGGTTTGTATGCTGCCGGCTACACACCCGACGAGATGGAGGAACTTTTTAAATCGGATGATTTTTATTTCTGGTCAACTGGAAAAATTCAGAAAGATTACCGCTACTATTTCAAAATACCCGAAGAAGACCCAACCTGGATTGACTTGCGGCTGGAAAAAAAAGACGAAAAACTGAAAATCCTTCCCCCCACCAATTTTGTTCCGCAGGAACAGATGGATTTTGCATTTATGGAGCTTTTTGCCGCCACCAACGCGGCCTGCAAATACAATTTCGACAGCCTGATGGTTCCCTTTTTTTGCGTGGCCACTGATGTGAACAAAAGCCAGCCGCTTGTGATGAGATCGGGCGATCTGGGTTCTGCTATCCGCGCATCGATGACGGTTCCGCTGGTTTTCAAACCTATCGAAATTGACGGCGTTTTACTTTTCGACGGCGGAATCCTCAACAATTTTCCCCACGACATCATGAAAGATCTTTTTCAACCGGATATCATAATCGGGCACCAGGTTGCAGACGGACAAAAAACCGCCGACCCCGACGATTTGACAACGCAAATCTCGAACCTTGTAATGCGACCCACCAATTTTGAGATAAAAGAAAACGAAGGCATTTTGTTGAAAACACAGTTTAAAAATGTAGGGCTGATGGATTGGAACAAAGTTGACCAAATTGTGGTGGATGGAATGAGAACAGCTTATAATTCGTTAGATAGTATCAAAAACCTCATTGACAAAAGGGTTTCACCTGAAACAGTGAATGAAAGAAGGAAGCAATTCACACGAAAAAAACCGGAACTTTTCTTTCAGAATATCCAGGTTGAAGGTGTGGAGGACCCGATGCAACGAAAATATATTATTCAATCGATAAAAGGGAAATATGATGTGGTAACCCTTTCATCGTTCAAAAAGGAATATTTCAAACTGATTGCCGATGAACACATAAAATCGATTATGCCTGTGTCGCGTTACAACAGCGAAACCGGGTATTACGATCTACACCTGAAAGTGGAGCCGCAAAAAAAGGCGGAGGTAAAAGTGGGCGGTAATATTTCAACAAAACCCATCAACCAGGGATTTGCCAGTTTTAATTACCGCACTTATAACAGCCGCGCTTATACACTCAGTTCAAACATCTATTTCGGGCGATTTTACAGTTCCTTCAAGCTGGGTGCCAGGATCGATTTTCCATCATCGTTACCTTTTTACCTGGCCGGATTTTCAACTTTTAACCGGTGGGATTATTTTGCGTCGAGTTCGGAGTTGTTTTTTGAAGATGTGCGGCCTCCTTACATCATTCAGAATGAAAACAGTACACGGTTTGAAGGCGGTTTTCCCTGGAAAATTCATAACAAGGTTTTCGGCGGAATTGCTTATTCAAACAGTACCGATCAGTATTACCAGACCGATGTATTCAACAAAGGCGATGATCCCGATAAAACCACATTCACAGCTTTCAGTTCGCAGATTGGTGTTGAAAACAATTCGCTGAATTACCGGCAATATGCGAGCGAGGGGTCACACCGTTATCTGCTGATAAAATATATTTCGGGAAAAGAGACAAATATTCCCGGCACAACTTCAGGTAAAGATGTTGGTAAGGTTACAAATAGCCATAATTATTTTCAGGTTGAAGCACATGTTTTAAGGAATTTCAAAATGGGCCCGAAATTTACAACCGGTTTACTTGGCGAAACTGTTTTCAGCACAAAAAAGAATTTTACGAATTTTCGTTCCTCAAAACTGGCGGCACCAGGTTTCTACCCCACTCCGCACAGCAAATCGCTGTTTATTGAAAACTTTCACTCAAACAGCTATCTGGCCGGCGGATTAAACACTGCTTATACATTTGCGCCCGGTTTTGATTTCAGGCTTGAAGGGTACGTCTTTTTACCCGTTAAAGAATTGCTTCCGGCAAGCGACGGAACTTTACAGAATGCAAAATTTATTCAGAATTATTATCTGCAGGGACTGGCAGCCATTGTTTATCAAACCGGCGTGGGACCTGTGAGTCTAACGCTGAACTATTACGAAAAAGAAGACACAAAACTCTATTTTATGCTGAATTTCGGTTACATCATTTTCAACAAAAGAGGGTTTTAGATCTCCGATTACAATTTACAATCAGACAATTTACTATTTACAATTTGAATAGAAGCCTGAAGCAAAAAGAGGCAGGCCTGCTTTTATATCTTTTTTCTCCAGCATCTCACCCACTCAATTTCGAATGATGCAGGTAATTGCGATGCAGGAATTTCGTCAACCACAATGCTTGAAGCATTCAGATGCAGTTTTTTATTCAATTCGGATGATTGTCCGGAGAAAACCGCTGTTTCGTTAATTTTCCAGGTAAACTGGCTACCATTTTTTTCTACACTGAAAATATACCATTTGTTGCTGTTCAGATTCGAAATATCCAGTCCTTCAAGCTGTGCTTTTGCATTTTTCAGCGAAATAAAACCCAGCCTGTTCTTGGCGCCCATTTCCAATAAACTTACGCGTGGCTGATCGGTTTCTCCAGCGAGGTAAAACGAACTGACCACCTGGCGGACGGGATTGAAATGTATTTTTGCTTCAATGATTCCATCTTCAGCCGAAAAGCTTTTCCACGAAGAAATCAGTCCCGAAGTATAATC
>CAZXVT010000047.1:22823-26433 GCA_964644015.1 uncultured Maribellus sp. | reverse complement strand
TATCATGTTTATGCATAACTTTTTTCTCTATAGATATTAATGAGTTTATTAACAATTCAAACCGCACAACGCGTTTAAATCTTAGTTAGTTTTACTTTAATCAAATTCCGGATACAATTTTCTGAACTAATCCGCTAATTGATTGAAAAACTCACAACCAGCTATCATTTCTCTTAACTATACCGTAAGTAATATAATTTGTTTTGTAAAGTATTTTTCTACCTACTTGATTTCTAAATAGCAAATTTCACAACAGCCTTTTATAAAATGGAATTTTATTAAGACAGCATAGCTCTCACTAAAACTAATACCGCTGACAAATGGTATTATAAGCACAATACTGGCAATGCTCCGTATGTGGAGTTTGTTCGTAACTACCTGTCGAAGCGTAAATTTCACTAAGTAATATCTTTAGGTTTCCGGTAAACTCTTCCTTAATAGCAGAAATTGTCAGTTCTGTTTTATCCATTTTTATGTACGGGTCAAAGTTGTCGGAAAACAGCTTTCTGAGACTGAAAATGGCAGGCTTTATTGCTGTTTCATTTGTACTCTCCTGTACAACAAGTGAATATATCAAAGCCTGCAATATTTCCTTTTTCGGATTTTTTTCATCTTTTCGGAATAATTCCTCAACATCTTTAAAAATAAGCGATCCAACATTTCCGGTTTTATAATCAATAATTCGCATTTCACCATTCACCTTGTCGATTCTGTCGATTTTCCCACCTACAAAAATTTGTCTTTCTTCTCCGTCAATTTCAACAGCAATGCTTGTTTTGCAACTCTTTTCAAGACTGACAATAATAAATGGTGCAATTTCCCTGTCAATATTCAGCAACTTTTCAATGTAGATTTTCAGGTTCTCGAAAAACAGGATTGTCTTGCCTTCAGGGATAAAAGTACCGGCTTCTTCCGGCTGTTTCAGGTAAACTTTTCTGATTTTTCTGAGAATCAGGTTATCCAGTCTGATTCTGTCGTGCTGCATTTTTTCAAAATCCGCAACAGTAATCATTTTACCCACAAAAGGTGTGTATAATTCTTCCAGTACCTCGTGAAAAATGGTCCCGAAAATAGCACCATCTATTTCTTCTTTCAATTCATCAGGTTCGGGCAGCCCTGCCAGGTATTTAAAATAAAACCTGAGTTTACAATGCAGGTAAGTGTTTACGGCACTGGGCGAAAGCGGAATTTTTTCGCTGTTTTTATCAAAGAGTATTTTTGAAAGTGTTTCAGAGCCGGCAACGACAATGGGTTGCATTTTCCCGGCGGCAAACGAAAAATCGAGGTTTTTCTTAACCGGTTTGTGCGGCGAATCGAAAAGCAACTGGTAACCATACCGGCTCAGTTCACCTGTCTGAATACCATCTTTTACAACATTGTAAGTAGCCGAAATATTTTCAGCGCGCTGTAACAGCCTGTAAAAATAATAAGCGTACATGGCATCCTGCTCCTCGATGGAAGGCAGTGCAAACGCTTTGCGGATGTTGTGCGGAATAAAAGACGCGGTGGTGAAAGTACGGGGCCATTTACTTTCGTTCAACCCAATGATTACAAGATTTTTAAAATCAAGACAGCGGGTTTCGAGAATCCCCATTACCTGGATTCCGCTCAGCGGCTCGCCTTCAAAAGTAACTGTTTCGCCAGCCAGATATTGACTCAGAAGCCTGAAATACACCGTTTCGCTGATTTCGGTTTCCTGCTCTTTTTCCACACCTACCACCAGCAAATCAAGTTTTTCAACAGCATTGTACACCGAGTTGATGATTTCAATTAAAATACTTTCGTTTTCGTTGTGGCTGAAAACAGAATGGACGGCCGACAGTACCTGCAAAAAATAGCGGCTGTAATCCTGCACTTTTAGCGGCAGTGAAAAAATCGTTTTGTGAATGTCCGAAAAATTGATTTCGGATAGTTTGATGGTTATTTTATTGTACGATTGAATTTCTGCCAGGTATGAATTTACAGTTTTAGTATCAATAGTTGAAAGCAACTGATGACGAAGAATATCGGTTACAAAACGATGATAAACAGTTATTTCGCCATTATCTGCGACCTTTTTGTTTTTCAGCAGCCTGATCAGCAAAAGCAGAAACCCGTGCACCATCGAATTGCGCACCGGGTAGCCCATTGTTACATTAATGGTTTCGTAACTTTCAGGAATAGCACCCAAAACCGGGAATAAAAGTGATTCGTCGGCAAGAACCACGGCTGTTTCATCAAAACCTGAAACTGGTTCTTTTTGAATTTTATCCAGAAAAACAGGTATTTGTTGCGATTGTCCATTGTTTGACGAAACTGCCACCAACTCAATTTTTTTCGTGTCCGAAAAACAATTTGTTTTTAACCCGAAATCATCAGGCGGCGGAAAATTCAGCAGGTTTTCGCGCATAAATTTGCCGGCTTCGTTAACCGGATCATCGGTGTAAAACCCGTCGTAATCCCATAAAAACAGGGCTTTCCCTTCATTTCTCAAATAGCCAAACAAGCGTTTTTCGCACTCATTCAAAGCATTCAAACCAATAAAATAGTATTTCTCAAACTGAAAACTGAGTTTGTTGTTTGAAAGTTCCTCTGCAACCAGCCTGTCAGCCATTCCGGGGTAAGCCTGATTTTTTTCTTTCAAACTTTTTTTAAAACCGTCATAAACCGGATAAAGCTTTTCCCATATCTGCGCATGTTTCTCCTGAAAGTCTTTTCTGTCTCTTACCGCCACACTGCCCCAGAATTGTTTCAGCGCTTCTTTCTGTTCGTCAGTGAGATAATCAAAATAAGTATCGATTTCTTTCAGGTTGGCAACGTTGGTAAACAAATCCTTTGCATCCACCAAATAGCGGTCGATATCGTTAAAATCAGAAAGCAGCATTTCGCCCCAGAAATAAAACTGGTCAAAAGTTTCGGTGGTTTGGGTTTGTTTTTTAAACTCGCTGTACAACAACGAAATTAATTGTAGTTTTTCAGGCTGAAAGCAAGTTGAATAGCTGGAAAAGAGTTCTCCAATTGTGGTAATTTCAGGAGCAACAACAGGTTTTTCAATCAGTTTTTGCAGGTACGAGGTAAAAAACACGCCCGACCGCCGGTTAGGGAATACAAGACATATTTGATGTAATTCTGTCTTGTGTTTTCTGTAAACAAAATCAGCGCATTGGGCAAGAAACCTGTTCATTCCTGTTTTTTTCCCGAAGATAGAAAGATATTTAAAAACAAACCGAGGCAAATAACCCGTGAAAAAAGAATTGTATTTCGCACTGTGGCCCGAAATTTCCATAAATTTGAGCAATTCAGTATTAAAATAATACCAACTCGTTTTTATGAAGAATTTACTGATTTCCGCACTTTTATTGTTTTTCACCCTGACAATTATTGCCCAGGACCGAATTACCGGTATCAACTTTGCCACGCGAAGCGAAGTGATCGCTCAAAACGGCATGGCCTGTACCAGCCAGCCGCTGGCAACGCAAGTGGCACTGGATGTTTTAAAAGCCGGTGGAAATGCTGTTGATGCAGCCATTGCAGCCAATGCAGTTCTGGGTTTGATGGAACCCACCGGGAATGGTATTGGCGGTGATATTTTTGTGATTGTGTGGGATGCCAAAACCAAAAAATTATATGG
>CAZXVT010000047.1:0-22813 GCA_964644015.1 uncultured Maribellus sp. | reverse complement strand
GTTATATGGATTGAACGGCAGCGGACGGTCACCATACGAACTGAACCGTGATTATTTCATCAAAAACGGATATTCAAAAATTCCGTCACACGGCCCGCTTTCGGTTTCGGTTCCGGGATGCGTGGATGGTTGGTTTGAACTGAATAAACGTTTTGGGAAAATGCCGATGAATCAAATTCTGGCTCCGGCTGTAAAATATGCCCGCGAGGGATTTCCTGTGAGCGAAGTAATTGCTTATTACTGGCAGTCGAATTCAAGAAGTTTGCAAAAATACCCCGGATTTGCCGAAATTTTTATGCCCGGAGGAAAAGCGCCTGCAAAAGGCGAAATATTTAAAAATCCATATCTGGCGAATACTTTGGAAAAAATCGGCAAGGAAGGTCGTGATGTTTTTTACAGGGGCGAAATGGCTGAAAAAATGGTAAAATATCTTCGTGAACAGGGTGGCTTTTTTACCATGAAAGACTTTGCAGATCACCATTCTGACTGGGTTGAGCCGGTTTCAACCAATTACAGAGGCTATGATGTGTGGGAACTTCCACCCAACGGACAGGGAATTGCCACGTTGCAAATGTTGAATATTCTTGAAAATTTCGATCTGAAAAGTATGGGATTTGGTTCGCCGGAATACATGCACCTTTTTATTGAGGCCAAAAAACTGGCATTTGAAGACCGCGCCAAATTGTATGCCGACCCCGATTTTAATAAACTTCCCATTGATGAACTGATTTCAAAAGAATATGGTAAAAAACGGGCGGCCCTCATTCATCCCGACAGAGCAGCACAAAGTTATCCATCCGGGATTCCCGAGTCGCCAAACACTATTTATCTTACAACTGCCGACAAAGAAGGAAATATGGTTTCGCTGATACAAAGCAATTACCGCGGAATGGGTTCGGGCATGACACCAGGCCAGTTGGGTTTTATTTTGCAGGATCGTGGTGAACTATTCACGCTCGAAGAAGGTCATTTTAACGTGTATGAACCGCACAAAAGACCGTTCCACACCATCATTCCGGCGTTTATTACCAAAGATGGCGAACCTTTCATCAGTTTTGGCGTGATGGGTGGCGGAATGCAACCGCAGGGGCACACCCAGGTTGTTTGTAACCTGATTGATTTTGGAATGAACCTGCAGGAAGCCGGCGATGCTCCAAGAATCAGCCACGAAGGATCGAGCGAACCAACCGGCGAAAAAATGACAAACGGTGGCGTTGTTTCTCTGGAAAGCGGATTCGATTATGAAACTGTTCGCGAACTCATGAGCAAAGGGCACTATATCAGGTTTGAAAAAGGTCCGTATGGCGGTTACCAGGCAATAATGTACGACAGCAAAAACAAGGTTTATTATGGTGCTTCCGAATCAAGAAAAGACGGTCAGGCTGCAGGTTACTGAATTTTATGCGATTTCATCGGGTTGTAATAATCTGTATAAATTGTTTATTTTTGCACCCTTTACATCATGAATAAACAATTGAACATGAATATTTTCAGAATATTATTATCTGTTTTGCTGTCGTCACTCTTTATTTTTTCACAGGCAAAATCACCCGAACTTTCGAAACGGGAATTATCGGTTCCTCCGCCCCGGATCATCAGAACCTGCTGTGGGTTTGGCGCTGAAATCGGGGTGGTTGCCGTTCCGTTTTTCAAAAAAACCGATATTACTTCTCTGGACAAAATGGGAGCACATAAATTTATGGGAGGTGGATCGGAAGAAAATGGCATTATATATACAAGAAGAGGAGGATTCATTGACCTGGGACATTTACGCGATTGTGCCGACTGGACAGCCTACCTGTACAACCTGATTATTGCCAGCAGAACGGATGCAAAGTTTTTAAAAATGGAACTCAGAAACGAAGGTGGGGAAAAATCACTGGAGCTGAATATACCTGCCAATCTGACTGAAGAACAAATCATTGAACTTGCAGGCAGAATTGCCTACGACCTTTCGCTGTGGCACGAAATTTCTACCTGGTTTGGCGCTCGCTATGTGCCACTTGTTCCTGAAAAATTTTCAAGTTTTTCTCCCGAAGACATGTATTCAAATCTGTTGGGAGTTCACATGGGGATGCGCGCCATCAAAAACAATCTGTCGTATGATGAGGCCATGACAGAGGAACTTACGAATATCCTGGATACTTTACAGGCTGTTAAAACCGAAGCAGAGACATTTAATGCCATGAAATCGGTCAATAATGTGTGGTACCGGAACGATAAAAGATATCCGAGCAATGAAATTACACTCCGCCGTTACCTCGACCTCGAAGTTGATTTGACTCCCTGGCTGATTCCGGATGAAGAGTGTATTCTGCCACCTTATTTACTAAGGATTCCGGATAAAAAAATGACAGCTTTTTACACCCTTGCGTTAAAACTGAATTACAGGTTTCCGGTTGATACGATTTTTGCCGACAGACCTGACAGGGTCGTAACTCAGAATGATTTTGACAGGTTTGTGGATTTTATTAAACTGGAAGTTTACACAAAAGAGTTATTTGAAGATAAAACACCTGCAAAACAAGGGAATAAAAAACAAAGGAGGAAAGAAACCAAAAGTAACTCGCCCACTACCATGAATTAAAACAAAACCGGCAACCACTCGTTTGTGATTGCCGGTCAGCAAAATATCCTGATATAAATTTTTTCTGATTATTCCGAAAACTGTGAATCAGACTTCCAACACAGTTTCCACGATCTCCTGCCCTTTTCTGATAGCCTCGAGGTTGAGCGGAATGGTTTTGTGATAACGTTCAGGGAGCGATTTTTCAAGACCTTTTTCCACGTTATCCAATGTAAGAATCGGTCTCACACACAAATAACTGCCAAAAACAATCATATTAAAAACCTTCGGATTGCCCATTTCCACGGCTGTCCGGGTTGCTTCCACTTTATAAATATTAATATCGGTGCGGGTTGGCGGATGAATCACCCCGTTCGGGTCGTAAAGTAAGGTACCGCCTGGTTTCACTGACATTTCGAATTTATCCATACTCTGCTGATTCAGAATAATGGCTGTATCGAAATGCTTTACAATGGGTGAACTGATGCGGGTGTCGCTGATGATAACCGTAACATTGGCAGTACCACCGCGCATTTCAGGGCCGTATGAAGGAAACCAGGTTACTTCCTTATCCTCCATAATTCCTGAATAAGCCAGAATTTTTCCCATCGACAAAACTCCCTGTCCTCCAAAACCTGCTATGATTAATTCTTCAGTCATGATTTTTCAGCTTTAGTTTTTTGCATTGTTGTCACCCTTCACGCTGTCTTTCATATCTCCGAGCGGGTAATAAGGGAACATATTTTCCTGCATCCAGTGATTAGCGTCAACCGGCGTCATTTTCCAGCCCGAATTACAGGTTGAAACCACTTCAACAAACGAAGTTCCTTTTTTAGCCAGCACATTATCAATCGCTTTTTTGATCGCCTTTTTACATTTGCGCACGGCACCGGGTGTTTCAACCGACTGGCGTGTGACATACGATGTTCCGGGCAACTGGGCAATCAATTCGGTAATTTTCAGCGGATATCCGTTTAAATCCACGTTTCGTCCGAAAGGTGTTGTCGCAGTCACCATTCCTTCGAGTGTGGTGGGCGCCATTTGTCCGCCGGTCATTCCGTATATTCCGTTATTGATAAAAATTACTAAAATATTTTCGCCGCGGTTGCAGGCGTGCATAATTTCGGCAGTTCCGATTGATGCCAGGTCACCATCGCCCTGGTAAGTAAAAACAAACTTATCGGGATTCACCCTCACAATTCCGGTAGCCACTGCCGGCGCTCTTCCGTGTGCTGCTTCCTGCCAGTCGATATCGATATAATTATAGGCAAAAACGCTGCAACCCACTGGTGCGACACCCACAGTTTTTTCCTGAAGGTCCATTTCCTCAATCAGTTCAGCCAGAACTTTGTGAACCACCCCATGAGAACAGCCGGGACAATAATGCATCGGCACATCTTCCAGCAACGCTGATTTACTGTAAACCAGGTTTTCGGGTTTAATAAGATCTTTTAACTCCATAACTTAACTCCCATGAAAATTTTTCTTCCAATGCTTCCACAACTTCTTCGGGTGTCGGAATAATTCCGCCCATCCTTCCGAAATTATTCACTCTTACAGTACTTCCGGCTTCGTAAACCGCCAGTTTGATGTCTTCCACCATTTGTCCGGCACTCATTTCAACCGATAAAAATCCTTTAACTTTTCGGGCCAGTTCTTTGATTGCTTTTTGGGGAAATGGGAAAAGTGTTATCGGCCTCAATAAACCAACTTTCAGACCTTTGGCACGAGCCAGTTCCACTGCTTTCTGACAAACTCTTGATGACGTTCCGAAAGCCACCAGAATATATTCTGCATCATCGCATTGAATAGCTTCATATCTGACATCCTTTTCCTCCATTTCATTGAATTTCTTCTGAAACCGGATGTTGTTTTGTTCCATCCGTCCCGAATCCATTTCAAGTGAGGTAACAATATTTTTTTTACGGGTTGATCCTTTTCCCGTAGTAGCCCAGCTTCCCCATTTTTCCTCAATTTCTTCTTTTGTCCATCGGGGTTGATAATCAGATAATTTTACTTTTTCCATCATCTGCCCCAAAGCTCCGTCGGTGAGAATCATGGCCGGGTTGCGGTATTTAAATGCCAGTTCGAAACCCAGTCCCACAAAATCATTCATTTCCTGTACCGATGAAGGAGCCAGCACAATTAATTTATAATCGCCGTGACCTCCTCCTTTTACAGTCTGAAAATAATCGGCCTGCGAAGGCTGAATGGTTCCCAGTCCCGGGCCACCGCGCTGCACATTCACAATCAAACAAGGCAATTCAGCTCCGGCGATGTAGGAAATTCCTTCACTCATCAAACTGATTCCGGGGCTCGATGATGAAGTCATCACCTTTTTGCCTGAACCGGCTGCCCCATAAACCATGTTGATGGCTGCCACCTCGCTCTCGGCCTGTAAAACCACCATTCCGGTTTCTGTCCAGGGTTGGCGTGCCATCAGCGTTTCCATCACTTCCGACTGTGGCGTGATCGGATATCCGAAATACCCGTCGCATCCACAGCGAATAGCTGCTTCTGCCAGTACTTCGTTACCCTTCATTAATTTGTATTCTGCCATTTTTAAATGATTATTTTCTATTGATTATTGATTAGTTATTTTCTGCCCGCAAAAATTTCTGTTACGAAATCACTTCCAAATAATAAATAAGCATTAATAACTAATAAATTATTCCACTTTCATCCTGTAAATCGTAATACAGGTATCGGGGCAAACAACGCCGCAATTCGAGCAACCTATACAATTATCAGGATTTTCCATGTACGAATAATGATATCCGCGGCTGTTCACTTCACGATTTAAACGCAAAACATCGTGCGGACAGGCTTCCACGCAAAGTCCGCAACCCTTGCATTCTTCGTTATCAACCACTACAGCTCCTCTTACTTTTGCCATTTCAGTGCTATTTTTGTTCAAAAATATATACCCATCAACTCAAAAAACGTCATAAAAATCAGGTTCTGGATAAATAATTTTTGCAGGTTAAAATCTTTAAAACAAATATGTTATTTGCTTTCAGTTTGACGTTTAAATTGCAAAAATCATTTACGATTGATTTGTTTTCAAAACTACCCGATGAAAAAAAAATCAGATGCAACTAAAGTTGCTATTTCAACTGAACAATAATTATGTTTTATTTATCTGAAAATGAGAATTCTGAAATATTCCGGCCAAATGCTCAAATCTTATACAGAAAACGTGTGAGTATATTCCGGTGAATTCCAAGGTACGATGCAATGTGTTGCCGTTGTAGTTTTTTGCCTAATTCAGGATTTTCAGCAAAAAATTTTCGGATTCTTTGTTCGGCATTTAACGACTGAAACGAATGAACCCTGTCCATTGCATGAATATAACTTTCTTCGGCCAGAATCCGCACAGTGCGCTCAAAATCATGGTTACTGTCGAGCAGTTGTTTAAACTCTTCCTTTTCGATATAAATGATTTCTGACTCTTCGTAAGCTTTAATGGATTCGGTGGAGTTCTTCCCGAAATAAAAACCCTGGTGATTGCTGACAATAAAATTAACAGGCGGAAAAAAGAACCTCGAAATCCATTCGGTTCCGGTATTCGAAAGGTAGGTGGCATAAAGAAGGCCGTTCAGCAAAATGCCGATCCGTTTGGTTTTTTCGCCATATTCAATAAACGTTTCTCCCTTGTGAAGTTTAATCGGTTTATTTGTAAGGTTTAATTGCTCAAGCAATTGGAGGGTGTGTTGATAACGCGATATAACCTTTTTTTGATCCATCTTTTTGATACTTGATTTTACCGGATGCTGGATTCTTGATGCCTGCCTACTACTAACTGCTACTTGTAACCTGCAACCCGAAACCCAAAACCTGTAACATCATCTCCCTTGTTGGCGAAATTTACTATTAAACAACTGAAGCCTTTTTTCAAGTTCACCAAATTGTTCAGGCTGAACAAATGAAACACAAGCCCTGATTCCTTCTTCTTCGCTGCCGGTATTATCGAGTGCGATGGCACTGACGCCGTAATACAACAGGTTTTCAACCAACTGGTTTCCCGTCATTCCGGGATACGAAAGCGTAAAATAAAAACCGTCGGCAATGGGTTCTCCCATATCCGATTTGTAAACAATCTCGAATCCGTTATCCGTAAAGATTTTCTTCATGGCTTTGGCTTTTTCGCCATAAGATTTGACACCATCCACAAAATTATACTGTCCGTTGTTTGCGGCTTCGAGCATGGCTGTGAGCGCCCATTGTGCCGAATGGCTGGTGCCGGAAGAAAAAGAATACAAAAGTCTGAAAACGATGGTACTGCCAAAAGTGGCGCTTCCAAATCGTTGTTGCAAAGCCGGAAATTCGCGGTTGTACAATCCTTCAGGAATTATCATCAACCCGATTCGCTGACCGGCATACGAGAATATTTTTGAGCTTGAAATAAACAATACAAAGTTTTTGGTGTAGTTGGCAACACTTGGCTGAAACGGCGGCACACCGGGTTGCGATAAATTGTGTCTGAAATCCATGCCAAAATAGGCGAGGTCTTCCATCACAATCACATCATATTTGTTAGCCAGTTCGCCAATCATTTTCAGTTCATCGTCGGTGAAACAAATCCACGCCGGGTTGTTGGGGTTGGAATAAATTATGGAGTTGATATTGCCTTTCGAAAGAACCGATTCCAGTTTTTCTTTCAGCTTTTCGCCACGAAAATTAAATACATCAAACGACTCGTATTTCAAACCGAGCACCATCATTTGCTGTTTCTGCACCGGAAAACCGGGATCGATAAAAAGCGCGGTGTCTTTTTTTGCATCGGTAAAACCGGCGGCCATAAAAGCAGCAAAAGTACCCTGCATCGAACCCACCGTCGGAATGCAACCTTTTTCACCGACCTCAATATTCATGAAGTTTTTTACAAACAAAGCAGCCTGGTCTTTTAATGGCTGAATGCCGTCGATAACCGGATAAATGGCAGCCACTCCCCTTTTCAGAGCTGCTATTTCAGCATCAACACCCACCTGGGCTGGTGGCAGTCCCGGAACACCCATTTCCATGCGTATGTATTTAACTCCGGTTACAGCTTCAACCTGGTTGACAAGCGCCACAATTTCGCGGATCGATGCTTTCCCGACATCCGGAATGCGGAGTTCCTTTATTTTTGAATCGACAACAGTTTTTTCGGGCAGTGAATTTTCCATGGAAACAGTTTAAAGTTTAATATTGAAAGTTTCGGGTTACGGGTTACGGGTTGCAGGATTCAGGTTCACCAAAAATCTCTAGCAATCTCCATTAATCCCGATTTCCAATTCCAGTATCCAGAATCGTTCTCGATCCAGTATCTGATATCCAGCATCCTGCTTAAAATCCGAACTCCGAAGCGAGCTGTTTTACCCAACTGGCAACGCGTTCGTCGGTCAGTTCGGGTTCAAAATCCTCGTCAACCGGCAAACCCACAAATTTTCCGTCGATTACAGCTTCCGATTCATCAAATTCGTAATCGGCAGCAGCAACCTGACCCGATAAAACTGCACCGTTTTCTGTCAGTTTCTTAGCCAGAATTGCCATGTGATCCACAAAAGTGGCGGCATAAGTTACATGATCGCCCAAACCAAAAATGGCCACTTTTTTTCCTGTGTAGTTTACTTTTTCAATTTCCGGAAGAAAAATTCCCCAGTCATTGTTGGCGAATTTCGAATCCCAGGTATCTTTTCCCACGGTGGAAATACCAAATATAATTTTGTCAAAACGTTCAAGATCAGCGGCAGTTGCACCTTTCACCGGAACCATTTCAACCTTTTCGTCACCAATCTGCGTTTTAATTTTGTCGGCAACCCGGTTCACTGCTCCCCCCACGGGACCGTAAAAAATGGCTGTTTTGCTCATAATTCTATATTTTACTGATTAATTACTGGTTATGAATATTGATTTCTCCGCGTACATACTCGCCAAGAATCGAAAGGCTCGAAGCGCTTTTTAATACCTGGTGAATGGCGCGGTCGTATTTTTCGGGTTTTTCCCATTCAAGGTCCACATGAAACGTGTATTCATTGGGTTTCCCGATAACCGGCACACTTTGAATTTTGGTGAGGTTAATTTCGTTCTCGGCAAAGGTGTTTAAAACCCTCGCCAGCGCGCCATGAAAATGCCCCACTTCGAAACAGATGGAAGCTTTGTTGGTGCCTTCGGTTTTGTTGCCGTGTTTCGAAAGAATCAGGAAACGGGTGTAGTTCTTTTTGTTGGTTTCAATGCCGGTTTCCAGTACTTCAAGTCCGTACAACTCCGCTGAACGCAGGTTTCCGATGGCAGCCGCATGTGTCATATTTTTTTCTCGAACCAATTTAGCCGACGCAGCCGTATCAACGTTCTCGTGTTTTTCCACATTCGGAAAATACTTTTCAATGTATTCAGCGCACTGCTCGATGGCCACGGGATGCGAATAAATATCGGTGATCTGAGCCATTTTTGTACCCGGATTTACCAGCAGGTTTTGCTGAATGTGCAGGTAAATTTCGCCGATAATGCGCAAATGGTAATCACGGATTAACTGGTAGTTTTTCAAAATGCTGCCGGCAATTGAGTTTTCGATGGCCATCACAGCAAGGTCAACCTTGTCGCTGTCCATCATTTCGCAAACATTGGTAAATGTCTTGCATTCAACAACTTCAATTTTATCGTTAAAATATTTGATGGCAGCATCTTCGTGAAAAGAACCAACTATACCCTGAATCGCAACTCGTTTCATGCTTTAATTTTTACAGAGCCCCAAATATATAAAAATGGATTGGTTATTGTCCGGCCCATCGAAATTTCAGGTTGCCGGAACTTAAACTTTACAATTATGGAATTGGATTCCAGAATTGTAAAAAACCCGAAAATCCATGCTTTAACCGCAGAGAACACTGAGCAGACACAGAGTACCACAGAGTTACTCCTTGCCCCATGCTCCTTGCTCCCCATTCACTCAATAACCCATTTACTCATTCACTAAATCCTATTGCATTTTACCATAATATTCTTTATTTTCATCGCACCAAAAATCAGGAACTTAACCAGATGCTTATATCAAAATGACGCAACCACAACAGCATAATTTTAATACCAAAAGGATGGTAATTTTCAGACCTATACGGCTATATTGGCATGTAAAGGATGAAAAAGACAGACATAAAAACGAGTTAACAAACATTGTGAATTAACTAACTGACTAAAAATAGATATGAATAACATAAGAAAGAACATATTTATCGAAAGACCTTTCAAAATCAGAAATGCAGATGAATTTAGTAATAATGATATTCTTTCATTATTTATCGACCCAACAGATAATTTGAAGTCTCCAGTTGAGTTTGAAAATATAATCATTAGAGGTAGGAAAGGTACTGGGAAAACCATGCTTCTTAGAGCTAATTACGCCTTTTATTCATTTGAACTGGTTCCAAGACTACTTAATGATGAAGAATTGATATTACCTGTTTTTATTCGGCTTAATGATTTTCAAACATTAGAAAATCCATTAGAAATTTATCATCAAATAATTCTTAAAATAATAAAGGAATTATTAAATATTTACCTTAACCTTCAAGATGCAAAAAAGTTAGCAAATATTCATGCAGGAATGCAAAGATTTCCTTATGACCTATACTTCGACTCAAAAATTAAAGATACCGCGAACTTTCTTCTAAAATTAGGAGCTGAAGAATATGTAAATAAGATGTCAAATGAACTTGGAGTTAATGGTGAAATTAAACATAGCTTTTTTAAGGCATCTGCACTTGCCAAAGAAACTATGAGTATCGAGTTAAAACAAAAAGAAAATCCAAGTATTCAGGATATTAATCATGTTTATAACTTACTATTTGAAAAAGGAGATGGCAAGATTTTATTATTAATTGATGAAGCAAGTTCAATTAATAAAACTTTTTTTTCTTCAAATACTCAAGACTCATTTTTTGAAATATTCATGAATCAAATGAGAACGTGTGAATTTATTAGGACAAAAATTGCAGTCTACCCGAATACATACTCTGATATTCTAACAGAAACAAGATATGGCGATACAATAAACTTAGATTCAAGGATTGATACAAAGGAAGATTATCTAATATATCGGAAAAAGATAATGGAACTCATTTCTAATTATATAAATGTAAAAAATCTATATAATAATTCGAGTGTATATATCAATCCTAGTGACATTTTTGAAATTGATGATATAAATCCATATGGAGATTCAATTGAACAAATAATAAATGGTTCAAATGGTAATTTTAGAAGATTAATTCATTTACTTGATGCAACAATGGTTGCTTCCTATTCAAAAACTCTTGGAAAAGGACGAGTTACTATCACAGATGCTTTTATGGCTCTAAAATCTATTTGTCAAGAAAACATAGATAAATTATTCTCCGAGCATGAAAGAGAACTTCTAGACTCTCTTAGTAAAGTTTGCAAATCAAGAAAAGCCTTCAAATTTCAATTTCCAAGAAATACATCATTGTTAAATCGATTTTTAAATCGCTCAGATGAATTCAATGTATTAACAATTACAGAACCAGGTTCTGGAAGAAAAAGTACTGTCTACACTTTTGACTATTCATTTTGTGTAAATTATAATATTCCGACGCATACTTTTACTGACAAAAATATTGAAAAAATAGACCCTGCAAGATCTTTAACTTCCAATGGCAAATGGATTACACGAATTACACGAATTACAAATGAGACTATTTTGCATACTAATATGCCTGAGAAAATTGAAGGTAGTATAATATACTTAAGAGCAGATAAGGGTTTTATAATTGGGGATGATAATGTTGAATATTATTTTCCTTTAGACAACATAATACAAAGCGATAGAGGTAAACATATTTATAGAAATAAGCGAGTCAGGATTAATCCTCTTAAAGTTAATGATGTACATATTGCATATGATGTTGAAATATTATAATACAACGTTAGCTAATCGAGTAGATGGCCGGTGAGCCGCTAAGCCCACCGGAGCACCTCTCACACCACCGTCCGTATGCGAGCTACGCTCCTGTCCTTCGTACCACTCGGACACGTACACGGCGGTTCGCTAAGTCAAAGGAAACAAACCCTTGTCGGGTTTTAGCAGATTGTAGAGTTCCAGCAAAGAAATGTACCCACGTTTTTTCAAACTTTCACTGTGATGTTAGTTCCCAGAATCGGGCTTTGAGCAATTGCCCATCCACCCATACGCGATCAGCTCCAAGAATGATGAACAGACCATCCTTCAAATTTTCGGCAGGACTGCATTTTTCAAATGTACAATCCGGAGATAAAATCAATACATTAACCGGCTTAGCGGAATTCCAACAGACATGCCGGCAAAAGTTTTATTGACAGGCGAACCTGAATTGCCAGACTTGTTGGTTAAGTCAGTGAACGAGGCATAAAACTCAAAACAAACTGCAGGTGTTTTTTTGCTGTTGATTAAAATAACCGGAATACCAATTCTTGCATTTAAAAAATTGCAGGTTCCAAAATTCTGTTGCATAAGAATGCTTAATCCAAGGTGATATTCGACTGGAAAATAAACCATCCGGTATTGGAGTGAAGGTGTTACAAAATTTTCGTAGGTACCAATGTATGCTTTATTATTTTTCAGTTCGTCATCATGTTGAATATCGGTGCCACCCATAATTTCATATTCAGCATAATTTATTTTTTTAAGGTCGTAACTCATTTTCGAATTATTCAGCAAAAATTCTGCGCTGAGCGTGGCAAAGAACCTACCGGCCGTGCTGCTTTCCCACAATCTTGTGTGGCTCAGCATTAATCCGGCAGGGTACGAGTTTTTTTGCTGAAAATCTTCGTTAAGAGAAGGTGCAACGACATATTTTGAAGAAAATACCGGAACATATAATTGAATTCCTGTCCAATGGGTACTTATCAGCTTGTAATTCTTCGTTTCAATAAGCGCCACAGCCTGCAGTGTGGCAAATTTTTCATCCGAACTCTCGCTAAGGTTTTCGTAAAATTTCTTTTTCAGGATGGCTTTGGCCGAATCTTCCGGAAGACCCGGAATATCTTCATTATCAGTTTTAGCCAGGGCTTCATTAAAATCCTCTTCCTGATTTTTTATCTCAACTGCCAGTGAATTTATGATACCTGCACGCAGGACATCCATGGTTTGTTTCTGATTTGGTTTTTCCGGACTGACACTACAATCATAAAAGCGGGTTTTAACTTTCCCCAACCGTTTAAAACCAAGCAATAATCCCAAACCGGTCTCGTTTCTCTGGTCCAGAAAAGATGCTGAATAATTATTTGGGATGTTTACGCTTAACCCGAAACCTAATAAATTTTTTAATGGTACGTCGGCGCCCGATGCCGTTTGAAAGTTATGGTAAACAGTAAGTTGACTTTCTGCTGTATTAAAAGTCACATAATTGGTAAAATAAGATAAATCGGTTTTTGATGACAGATAACCGGTAACATCCGACAGAAAAACATTCATGGCACGATGCGATATCGCCGTCGCATCTTCGGAATTGCAAGATTTTACAAGTATTGTTCTGTTTACAGATTGTAACCGTGAAATAATACTGTCGGCATTTTGCGCTTGTAAAAAAAACGGGGAGATGAGAATGAATAATATTGAAATTAACCTTTGCATTTTAATTTGGGCAATGGATTTAAAATCAGTTTAATTTTCAAAGTGTTTTATCCAACCCCCATTGCTGCAAAAGCTGGTTTGAAAATATTTTTCTGCCTTGCTCATCGAGCAGTTTATTCCTCGATGCGATCCAGATATTTGCATCTTCGCCGTACATTCTGCTGATCCTTTCGGGGTACAACTCATTTATTTTTCCCCAATGAAAAGTGTAAGGAATATTTTCTGCATCAAGCCTGTTCCAGACAGCAGTATAAAAATTGTGCGTCATATCTGAAAAAACACCATCCAGTTCAAGGATACAGGTATAATCAAACTTTGTAAACCCCAGTCTGGCATCCGTTTTTTTTATAAACCTGTATGCGAAAAGCCCCGGGAACGGACCAATTGTTTTATTCATTTCAAACAGTATTTCGGTAACCCGGTTTACCTGGTCAAGTGGTAAACCAAGCGCTGAACTCATCAGTTTTCCGTGGAGTGTGGTGTTATTAAAGATTTCAGCCAGGGTACCAAACTGTTTTTCATAGGGAGTGAGTACGGCTGACAATAAAGTATTGACAAGCATTGGTACCAGTGCAGGAACTGCATCCGTGATTCTGCCCATAAAACAAGGGGCGTCATCACCCGGACCAATACCTTCAGCATTCACAACGGGCTTAACGTAATCATTTCTGAAAGGTCTTTTATAAAAAGCCGAAACAAATGCTTTGTTTTCCTTATCGTACGGATTAATGTTAACAGCAAAATGAAAGGGTCTCTCTCCGGGGTAAGGTAAATCCAATCCGTCGAAGTTAAGTGTGCTCATTGCCTTTTTTAAGGTTGCATCATAATTCAGCCGTCTCATGCATGTTTCGAGTAAAAACAGGTCTTCTGCTTCCACCAAAACGCCGTGTATAATACCAAAACTGCCAAAACTAACAAGCGCCGAATTAAACAGGTCATCATCCTGAACCAGTTCTGTATTTAATTTTTGAACAAACGAATCTGAAACCACTGGGTATGACTTTTTTTCAAGCCAAACATGTCGTGTAGGACTAACAATGAGGTGTAAACCAATAACATAATCCTGAACAGCGCCAACATCAATTGACGAACCATGAGCTCCTGTGCCAATGGCTCCGGCAATGGTTTGACCATTGCTGGCACCCGAAGTTTTTAACGAAAGGTTTTTTGAACGCAGTTCTTTACTCAGTTCCCAGATTCCGGCTCCGCATTGTGCAAAAAGCAATTTCTTCGGATCTCCACTGTAGTTTTCCGATACACTTTTTACAGAAAGGGTCATAGTCGTGTTCAGTGGCTTGGTATCGAGCATATAACCATTGGTAGCTGTGGCAACTTTGGTAAATGACCATCCAGCGCCGAGAATTCGTAAAGGCGTATTGGTTGCAATCCTTTCATTGATTACCTGCTGAAGCGCTTTTGTGGCATCATTGTAACTTTCCAGGGCATCCAGATCAGGTTCGTTTCCGGCAACATACAGTGCCTGAATTTTTTCAGTAAAATTTTCGTGCCGGTTAATCCACTCAGTTTGATTTGTATCGATAAGTTTCATAAAGTTTTCATTTTAGATTTCTCCTGATTTTTTACAAGGTTTACTGCACTTCCATTGAATTTGAACAGGGCTCCAGATACCTAATGTAGCTACAGTAATTAATGAATAACCGAAATTGGATTTCACTACTACCTGTGACATTCCATTTACTCCAAGAGAATCGCAGACAGGAGTATGTATTTCTGCAGGCTTTTGTACCAATCCCCAGAAAAAAGCATTGGAAGTAACTGGTTTTGAAAGTTCTGTTCCTTCCTGAGCTTCCGTAGTAACGCGATGTGTGTAACAACTGCTTAGTACCAGCGCAATTGCAACAATCATCACACCCGTCCTTATTTTAAAACGAATCACGCATTTTTCCATAATCGTAATTTTTAACCGGTTAAGTATTCAATCAAATGTCATATCTGTAACACTACAGAGATCACGATTGTTTATAACTGTTTTCGTTTGTGAACCAATTATTTATGATATCTGATTTTATGGTGGCAAATGTTTGAAAGTGTAATTGGGAAAGTATTTCAAAGGATATTTTTTTGTTTTTACCCTCTCTGCCGTACGATTATATCTTTTGGCGAAAACCACCAACCCTGCATTGTAATCGCGCAGGAGCAGAGGACTTCATTTTGTCACCTGATTTTCCAACCACCATTTAAATTTCTTCTCTGAAATACGCAACCCATTGATTCGGTTTTGAATCTCTGTAAAACATGAAATTCAGAAGCAGTAAACAATAACAGGAACACAAACGCATTTTAATGAGAATCTTTTACCTGTCATTTTTTATCCTGCCGGCAATCGGGTTGTTGGTGTTTCCCGGCGCATTGTCGGGGCAGAAAGGCTACTCGGGCAGCGTGATTGATGTACATACCCGGCAACCCGTTGCTGGCGCTGAAATCACTGTAAACAGGGGAACACAAAAATTTACCACTGACGAAAACGGGTGGTTCTCGTTTACCACCGGCATCGGCGATATTACCGGCCCAAAAGGTTTTTCGCTGCACAGCGCCAACGGATTGCTGGAGTTTCAGTCGGCCTCGCCCGTAAAAATCAGGGTGGTTCATTTGTCGGGGCAATTCACCGCCATTCAGCAGCATTTCAGCGGAAGCGGACAGATTTCGCTGCATTCGCTTCCCGATGGTTTTTACCTGTTCGAAGCCGAAAACCGCAAAGGACGTCACAATTTCAAAATACTGAAAACCAATGGAACGGCGGTTGTTGCAGAACCCGAAGCAGACAGCGGACAACACACCAAAAGCGGTTTCACTGGCGACTCGCTTTTTATTTCGAAAGGAGAATATTATAGTCAGCAATATGTTTATTCTGCGTCCGATGACGTTTATCCGCTGATGAAAACGCATTACGAAAACGGCATTGACTATTTTGAAGAGCTGATTCGCCCCGAAGCCTTTCAGTTGCTGTCTTCCGACCCGTCGCGCTATCCGTTCAGCGAGGTGAAATCGCTGAAATTAGTCTATTCCATTGCAGAACAGAAGATTTATCACACCAATTCTTCAAAATACGAGTTACACTACGATTTCTGCACAAAAATACTTGGGTATAACAAAGACCGGACTACATTCAACCAGGAGCAATATACCAATCATCCAAACCGTCAGTATATTCTGGCAACGCTCAACTTTTTCAAAGCGTCAGGAATCTATACGCTTGAATTTTTGCCATCCGACCAGCTCAGTTGCATCGATATCGAAACTGTTTTCAACAAAGTGGCTGAAACCTGCTTTTTTGGCGACAGGCTGCGGTTTTATGCCAATGCTCCCGACAAAACAATCTGTACAAATGTTCCCATCATCACATCGGATGAGTTGTATGCCGGGCAAAACTACCAGCCACTGAATGTGCAGGAGAACTATGGTTATCTGCGGAAAATTGATGCCAACGAACTGCCCCAAACTTATCTTAGCCGTCACGACATTGTACTGGTGAATGCCATCCCGTCGGACATTGCCGTGGTTGCCGGAATTATCACCACCGAATTTCAGACGCCGCTCAGTCATATCAACGTGCTCAGTCACAACCGCGGAACTCCCAACATGGCGTTGCGCGATGGCTGGACCAACCCGAAACTGACTGACTTTACCGGGAAACTGGTTTATTTTAAAGTGGCGCTCGACTCGTTTACAATCCGGGAAGCTGGTATTGATGAAGCACAGAAATTCTGGGCTAAAAAAGAGCCGCAGACCGTGCACAAACTCACCCTCGACACGTTAACCACCGGGTTGGTTGACCTGGCAACTGCCGGTGTTTCATCGGTTTCGGTCATTGGCGGCAAGGCGGCCAACTTTGCAGAGATTAAGAATATTGTTTTGCCCGACCAGCAAATTTTGCCACTGCCCGAGAACCATTTTGCCATCCCGTTTTACTACTACTGGCAGCACATGAAACAAAACAAACTCGACCAGTTGGTATCCAACATGCTGAATGACTCAAAATTCAGGAGCGATATTAATTACCGGAAAACCAAACTTGCCGAGTTGCAGAGCGCCATCAAAAAAGCAACCCTGAATCCGGCGCTGGTGGAAATGGTGAGAACCCGGCTGAGCAATTCTGACGGATTTACCACGTTCAGGTTCCGGTCATCGACCAACGCCGAAGATGTTGAAGGGTTTAATGGTGCAGGGTTGTACGAATCGTACACCGGCTCGCTGACCGACCCCGAAAAACCAATTGACAAAGCCATTAAAAAAGTGTGGGCCAGCTTGTGGGATTTTGCGGCTTTCGAAGAACGAGACTATTTTAAAATCGACCACAAAACCATTGCGATGGGTGTTCTGGTGCATCGCTCCTACCCGGCAGAAGCGGCCAACGGTGTTGCTATTACTGAAAACATCTTTAATCCGTTTATGCCGGCAGTTACCATCAATGTTCAGGTGGGAGAAATCAGTGTGGTAAATCCGGAGGAAAAATACCTGCCCGACCAGGTTTTGTATTACACCCGCTCCGACGCCGATATTTATGAGTACATCAACCACTCCAATGTGCCGGGCATGGAAGGAAAAACCGTGATGACAAGCGCCGAACTGAAAAAGTTGAAAGACTATTGCATGGCTATTCATAACCACTACTGTTTTATCAATCTCGAATGTAACCCGATGGATATTGAATTTAAGGTGGATGTGGTGAATGGAGAGCGAAAACTGTATATCAAACAGGCACGACTTTATTAATCAATGTTCAATAAAACAAACAAAAATTCTATGAGAAAATTTTTACAATCTGTTGTTATCCTGACATTTATTTTCGGCGGTTTTCAATCAAAAGCACAGGAAGCAAGCCGGTTTCCGGTTACACCAACTTCGGTTTGGAGAATCAATTATGAGTATTACTGCTCCGGCGAAGAATTCACGCATCAACCCGGCGACCAGGAATACAAGTATTTTGTTAACGGCGACACCCTGATTGGTGGTAAAACCTATTTCAAATTGTATAAAACCGGGATTCTTTATCTTGAAACTCCGGTTGAAATCAGGAACAAATACATGGGAGCCCTGCGCGACAGCGCTAACCGTTACTATTTCATTTGGGAGAATGAAAACACAGAAGTCCTCCTGTATAATTTCGATGCAAAAGTTGGAGAATCAATCTGTCCTGATTGCGATGGAATGGACTATATTGTTGGAGAAATTGATACTTTGGAGAATGGCCGGCAAAGGTTTTTTATTGATGTAATTACTGTACACTGCGGAAGTTCCAACACGCTGATTGAAGGAATTGGCTGGATGGCAGGCTTGCTTGAAGGAAATGCCTGTTATGCGCATCCCGGAATCCGCGGATCGTATTTAATATGCTATTCTGAAAACGGAAATCCTGTGTTTGCAACAAGAGCATCGCACCGCTGTGCAAAAGACGTTGAATGCAGTGATATTTTCACTCCTGTTAATCAATATGATATGTCTGATTTCAATCCGCGTATCACGCTCAATAATAACAGAGTTATTGAAATTAGTTACTCAAATCATACAGTAAATAATCTCTGTGAAATCGAGGTTTTATCAATAACAGGTCAGAAATTGAAAACAAGCAAAATGACACTTCCCGGAACAGTTGATGTTTCTACTTTTGGAAAGGGAATTTATCTTGTGAGAGTGAGCAATGGACAAAAGGCCGTCACTTCAAAGGTACTGATCCGATAATCTTTCTGACTCAAAATCAGTTAACTGCAAAATCAATCTGGTTAAGGAGGATTGATAAAAACTTAAATCCCTGCCTTTAAAGACCGGGATTTAAGTTTGGGTATGAATAAGAAACCCTGAAATACAGCTTCCATTGAATGTAGCGATAAAAATTCAGAACAAATACTGCCCGTCCTGTACCAAAAAATCGCCACGGTGGTTCTGGAAAATGTCCATGCATTTTTGCAAATCAGTAGGCCGGAGTACAATCACCGCTGTGTCTTCGCTGTTTGAAAAAGCATACATATATTCGATAAATACATCCTCTTTTTGCAACAGATTCAGCATTTTTGCCAGTCCGCCCGGGCGGTTGGGCGATTTTACCAGAATCACTTCGGTGGTTTGTACCGAAAATTTATTCTTTTTCAGAATCTCTTTTGCTTTGTCGGGGTCGGAGACAATCAGTCTCAGAATGCCAAAATCGGATGTGTCAGCAATCGTAAACGCCGACATATTTAAACCTGCATCACCCAGCAACTGGGTAACTTCATTAAGCCTGCCCGTTTTATTTTCAAGAAATACGGAAACCTGTTTTACAATCATCGTTGTTAAATTTTACGGTTGTCAATCACTCTTTTTGCCTTGCCTGCCGTGCGTTCTATGGTTTTGGGTTCAACCAATTTCACCCTCACCGAAATGCCCAGCGTGCTTTGAATCTTATCAGTCAGTTTTTTCCGCAGCGATTCAAGCTGTTTGATTTCGTCGGAAAAAAACTGTTCCTGCACCTCCACTAACAAATTAACCACGTCAAGTGTTTCCTCCCGTTCAATAATTAACAGATAATGAGGTTCTGTTTCGCTCATTTCGAGCAACACGCTTTCGATTTGCGACGGGAAAACATTCACACCGCGGATGATGAGCATATCGTCCGACCGGCCCATACATTTTTCCATTCGTACCAGCGTTCTGCCACATTCGCACTGGTCGTAAATCAGTCGCGTTAAATCCCGTGTGCGGTAACGGAGAATTGGCATTCCTTCTTTTGTAACCGTTGAAAAAACAAGTTCTCCTTTTTCTCCGGGCGGCATTGGTTCCAGCGTTGCCGGGTCGATGATTTCAGGGATAAAATGGTCTTCCATCACGTGCATGCCGCACTGGTGCTCGCATTCGCACGAAACCCCCGGCCCGATAACTTCGCTCAGTCCGTAAATATCGATGGCCTTTATTTTAAGTTTGGCTTCTATTTCGCGGCGCATATTTTCGCTCCAGGGTTCGGCGCCAAAAATCCCCACCCGCAGTTGCAATGATTCGGGAGCAATATTCATCTCCTTCATGGTTTCGGCTAAAAACAGTGCATACGAAGGAGTGCAGGCAATTACAGTTGTACCGAAATCCTGCATCAGCAGAATCTGTTTATCGGTGTTTCCGCCCGAAATCGGAATCACAGTGGCACCCAGGTTTTCGGTTCCGTAATGCAATCCGAGTCCGCCGGTAAAAAGTCCGTAACCGTAAGCCACCTGAACAATGTCGTTTTGATGAACGCCGGCCATGCTTAGCGAGCGGGTAACCACTTCGGCCCACATTTGCAGGTCGTTTCGTGTATAGCCCACCACGGTTGGTTTTCCGGTGGTGCCGGAACTGGCGTGTACGCGCACGATTTCGCTCATTGGCACTGTAAACATGCCAAACGGATAACCATCACGCAGATCAGACTTTGTGGTAAAAGGCAGTTTTGACAGGTCGGCAACGCTTTTTATATCGCCAGGCACCAATCCTTTTTCCTGCATCTTTTTCCGGTAACCTTCGTTGTTGTGATAGATTCTTTTAACAGTCTGAATCAATCTTTCCGACTGGATGGCCTCCATCTCAGACCGCGAGGCACATTCTATTTTTTCGTTCCAAATCATCTTTTTAGTTTCACGTTGCAGGTTAAAGGTTAAAGGTTAAAGGTTATTTACAATTTACTTATGTACGATTTATTATTTGTGTTAATAATCATTCATCCACTCAATTACTCATTCGCTCATTAACGCATTCATGCAATTACTCATTCGCTCATTAACGCATTCATGCATTGAAGCATTCAAGCATTCAGGCATTCAAGCATTTTCTTCACTTTCCGTAAACCACATCATCTGACAAAATTCCGATGTTGTTCTTTTTGAGTTGCAATTGTGCTTCAATAACATCAGGCACTTCGATGAGTAAAACAGCCGTTTTCTTGTCGCCCACCAACCGGCTGTAAGCACTGTCGATATGAATTCCTGCGCGCGACAAATGTATTAGCAATTCGTCTAAACCACCGGCTTCATCTTTCATTTCGAGGGCAATCACTTCGCGCATCACAACCGAATTTCCGGCTCCGGTAAGCAATTCATAGGCTTTTTCGGGCTGGTCAACCAGCAGGTTTAACATACCCCAGCCATGATTGATGTTACTGAGCATCAGCGAACGGATGTTTATTTCTCCCTTTTTTAAAGTACTTGTGATTTCTTCAAAATGGGTGATTTTGTTTTTCAGGAAAACAGATATTTCAAATGCCATTTTATCAGGTTTAAGTTCAAATAAGTTTGATATCGAAATTACGAATCCATCAAAATTAATGGTTTATCAGAAATTATAGGCCACCGCAATCATATTTTTAAATGCCGTAACTTTCTGCACGTTTTTAACTTTTGCAAAATCATTTTTGTCGATATCGCCGTAAGCGGCAGTGTTCCAGGATAATTCGGTGCCTATCATAAAA
This sequence comes from uncultured Maribellus sp., assembly GCA_964644015.1. Taxonomy (GTDB): domain Bacteria; phylum Bacteroidota; class Bacteroidia; order Bacteroidales; family Prolixibacteraceae; genus Draconibacterium. The sequence continues at coordinate 1,213 of CAZXVT010000047.1, read as the reverse complement.
TTCTTGTAATTAAACGACAGCAATCCTGATACTTTGAACATGGTATCAACGTCGGGCGCCATTGCATACATTTCGCCGACATTACTTTCTGAAGCTCCGAAATTTTTCAGATGGCCGGCAAAAAAGCCAGCTTTCCATTTGGTGCCATAAACAATATTGACCCAGTTATACCAGTGATTGAGTGGTGTATAAGTTTCGAATCCGGTAACCGGATCGGTAGTAGCTACTGCATAACCGCCGGGCATCAGACTCTCAGAAAGGTTTTGCCCGAACATGGTTTTAGTCGAGAAAACAAGCTTTTCTTTGCTATATTTCACATAAGCCATTGCGGCTGAAGTATTAAGACGTTCCGAGGTTACAAATTTCCCGGCTGTTCCGGTAGTTGATGTGCGTGGCATAATCGATTTCCAGTCGTAACCGGCACCAACCACCCAGTTTGCATTGTAATACTGCACCTGCGCATGAAGATTGGGAACAACCGCATCGCGCTGGTATTTGTAGTGTTTTCCATCGGGACCATAATTGTTATATTCGAACTGGTAAACCGCCGCTGCCATCAAATCTACCCTAGGAGTAATTGAGTATGTGTAGCGCAACTGCGGACTGCGGTTAAAAACGTGGTAAGGCAACCCGGTATTTTCGTTCAGCATAAACGGGTAAACTTTATCGACAAAAGTAGGGTGCCAGGTGCGGCCAAAAAGCAATTTTGATTTTTCCCAGGTGAACAACGTGTAAGCATGACGAAGGCGAACAGCAGGAATCATACTGCCTGCTGTAAAATCGATTTCGACGAGTGCGCTGATTTTTGCATCTCCAATTTCAAGTCCTGTAAAACGGGTGCCGAAACGGGTAAAGGTATTCAACATTTTAGCACTCGACTTTGCATTAATATCTTCGCCATTAGCATCATATTCAGGCTTTTTGGGGTAAAGGTCGATTAACTGGTCGCAGGCGTCAACATTGCGGCGCGAATCGTAAATAAAATCATTCCGCACAAACCCCGAAAAATCGACTTTGATGTTTTTTGCCGTTATAAATCCCTGGGAATAAGCGTTGGCTGTAATAAAAATCAGTAATAAAAATAAAATTATCCTGCTCATTATCATGAAATTAAAAAATTGAAACAAATCGGTTTTCAGTTTATTAAAGTTGAATTTCTGAAAACGCAAAAATAATAGGAAAGCCTCATTTGCTTTCAGATAAATAGCTGTTA
>CAZXVT010000046.1:14077-26721 GCA_964644015.1 uncultured Maribellus sp. | reverse complement strand
CCGATAATAAATTTGAATATCAACCAAAAAAAATAAACTATGAAAGATTCTCAAAAAAGAAGAGATTTCCTGAAAATTTCAGCAGCCGGCGCTTTGGGTGTGATCGCACTTGGACCGATGGCTTGCAAACCAGCAGCAAAACAAGCCGTTCAGGCCGTTGATAAGAAAAGTTTTGGCGTAGGGTTACAGCTTTATACCGTTCGCGATGAGATGGCCAAAGACGTTCCAGGGACATTGAAAAAACTGTCGGACATGGGTTATAAAAACCTTGAGATGGCAAGTTATGCCGATGGTAAATTTTATGGTTTTGCACCAGCCGACTTCAAAAAGATGGTGAATGACCTTGGAATGGAAATAATCAGTAGCCACACCAGTGTTGAAGCTGAGGGAATTACCATTGACAGCGCCAAGAAAATGGCCGAAGATCATGCAGCTTTGGGCGTAAAATATTGCGTTCAACCCTGGATTGAAGAAAAAGACCGGAACGTTGAGATGTACAAGAAAATGATTGCTGACTGGAACCAGGTGGGGGCTGTGATGAAGGAAGCCGGAATTCAGTTTGGATATCACAACCACAACTTCGAATTCAAACCAACCGAAGACGGATTGATTCCATACTACGATATTTTTATGAAAGAAATGGATGCCAGCCTGATCACCATGGAACTGGATATGTATTGGGCTACAAAAGCAGGGCAGGATCCGGTTGAGATGTTCAACAAATACCCGGGCCGTTTCCAGTTGTTCCATTTCAAAGACATGTCGCAGCAAAGTGCTCCTTTCTTTGATGTGATTAAAGATGACATTACATCTGTGGGCGCAGGCTTGATCGATTTCAAACGTATTTATGCAGCCCGTGAAACTGCAGGCATGAAATACCTTTTCGTGGAAGATGACAATCAAGGAAATGGCAAACCATTTGAAGCTGTTGAAATCAGCATAAATAACATCACTTCAAAAATTTTAGTTTAAAAGGTTTTTATCGCAATAACTTAGAACCGGTTTCATCGTGAGGCCGGTTTTTTTTATTTTTAGTTGGTAAACAAACTGAAATTTTATGACAAGAATAGCTTTTGATGAAATGAAAGCCACCATAAAAAATGCATTTATGCGGGCTGGCATGAATGAAGAAAATGCAGAAATCTGTGCCACCACGCACACAGCATCGAGTTGCGATGGTATTTATTCTCACGGTTTGAACCGGGTTCCGCGTTTTGTTGATTATTTACAAAAAGGTTGGGTGGATTTGGATGCTGTACCAGCCATTGAAAAAAAACTGGGAATTCTTGAAATTTATAATGGAAACATGGGACCAGGAATTCTGAACGCCCGTTTTGCCATAAACAGAGCTATGGAAATAGCCGAAGAAAATACTTTGGGATTGGTAACACTCAGAAATACAACCCACTGGATGCGAGGCGGGACTTATGGATGGCAGGCTGCCGAAAAGGGTTTTATTGCCATTTGCTGGACCAACACCGAATCGTGTATGCCTGCCTGGGGGGCAAAAACTATTGGTGTTGGCAATAATCCTTTTGTTATGGCGGTTCCCGACAAAAACGGACCGATGGTCCTGGACATGGCCATGTCGCAATATTCGTATGGAAAATTACAGGTTACCAGGTTGAAAGGCGAGAAACTTCCTTATCCGGGCGGATTTGATAAAGATGGTTACCTGACCGATATGCCCGGACCCATTGAAGAATCGTGGAGAATTCTGCCAACCGGGTACTGGAAAGGTTCTGGTTTTGCCATTGTTTTGGATGTTATTTCAGCAATATTGTCAAACGGGCTTGCTACCGCAGAAATCGATAAAGTGGGAAAAGGGAGTTGTGGAAGTTGTAACCAGGTTTTTATTGCCATTGATCCGCTGAAAATCAGTTCACAGGATTTTATCGAAAATGTTTTGCAACAAACCATTCAGCAAATAAAAAATTCGGTGCCGGATGAACTTTCTTCGCAGATTTTTTATCCGGGTGAACGCACGCTATTGACGCGAAAGGAAAACCTCAATATCGGAATTCCGGTGGATGACGGCATCTGGAATGAAGTAAAAAGGCTGGCGGGAGAATGAAACACCAATGTTATAAAATCAAAAAAGCTGCCATTAAAAGCAGCTTTCAAGTTGATTGACCTGTCAGTCCCGACGCCTCGGGAGAACCTGAACTCCCCGCCCGTACCGAATTAAGAATTGACTCAAAACCTAAAAACGTCCGGTACGGGCGCGGTTCTGAACCAAAATCAAACGTGTTGCCAGTTACACCAAAGGTCAGGGTAGGATTTTATTTTGCAAAAACCTTCTGCCAGCAGCAGTTTTAAATTATTCTTCTCTTTTCAAAGCATCAATTCTGTTTTCAAATTCTTCGGAATAAGCAAGTTTCCACGGAATGCATGGTTTGGCAGATTTCGTATGGCCATGATTATGTTGTTTTAATCTTTCTGAAAGATTTTCACACGATCCTTTATAAAATTGATTGAAATCAGGACTGTAAAAACGTAGGCATGATAACTCATAAACAAGACATTAACCAAAATAAAAAGAGGAACAACAAATTTATGTTATTCCTCTTTAATATTGGTTGACCTGTCAGGGCTCGAACCTGAACTCTTCTGAACCAAAATCAGACGTGTTGCCAGTTACACCACAGGTCAGTCCTTCATGTCTTTTTTGTAAAGACGGTGCAAAAATATAATTTTTTTTCTTTCAGCTTCTTTCTCTGTTTTTTTTTCAGATTTGATAGTAATTGTTAATTCCCGCTGATTAACATGTATTCAACACCCTTTTCTTTTTAAAAACTTATATTTGCAATCGTTCCAAAAAAATCTGTCATGCAAAAAACGACACTTATCAACAACATTCTTGGCTGGACGGTCTTTATTATTGCAGCTTTTACTTATTTACTCACTCTTGAACCCACGGCAAGCTGGTGGGATTGCAGCGAGTTTATCACCGGCGCTTACAAGTTGGAAGTGGGGCACCCGCCCGGAGCACCGTTTCATATGATTTTGGGCAGGTTTTTTACGTTGTTTGCATCCGACAGTTCAAAAGCTGCCTTGATGATTAATGCATTATCGGCTTTGGTTAGTGCAGCAACTGTAATGCTTCTTTACTGGAGCATTGTTCATCTTGCAAGAAAGCTTTTTACAGAAAAGGAATTAACAAATGGCCAGCAGATTGCAATTTGGGGAAGCGGACTGGTTGGCGCGCTGGCTTTTACATTTACCGATTCATTCTGGTTTTCGGCTGTCGAAGGTGAAGTTTATGCTTTGTCATCGTTTTTTACAGCGGCTGTTTTTTGGGCTATTCTGAAATGGGAAAATGTTGCTGATGAGCCCCATGCCAACCGCTGGCTGATTCTGATAGCTTACCTCATGGGACTTTCAACAGGTGTGCATTTGTTGAATCTTCTGGCAGTACCAGCAATCGGGCTGGTTTATTATTTTAAGAAATACACATTCTCGTGGAAAGGTGCAATTATTGCCATGGCAGTTTCTATCGGTATTCTCGGAGGTATTCAGTATATTATTATTCCCGGGGTTCCGCGGCTTGCCTTTCTTTTTGATAAACTGTTTGTGAATAGTTTTGGTTTGCCTTTCAACAGTGGTGTTTTGTTTCTGGTTGCCGCCATTATCGGGGCTTCAGTTTGGTCGGTTTTATACACACTGAAAAGGAAAATGGTGGTTTTGAATACGGCTGTAACAATGGTTATTGTTATTCTGATTGGTTATTCAACTTTTGCAACCATTATCATCCGTGCATCGGCAAATCCGCCCATGAATCAGAATCATCCGGATAATGCTTTTTCTTTATTACGGTATTTGAATCGCGAACAATACGGCGATCGCCCGCTGTTTTACGGGCCGTATTTTAATGCACCGGCCATTGCCAGCAAAGGAGAAAAACCACAATACAACAAAGTTGACGGGAAATACAAACACACGGGTTCGTTGTCAAGCGGGACTGTTTATGACGAAAAAATGGAAACATTTTTTCCCAGGATGTATAGCAACCAACCCAATCATGTTGATGCTTATAAAGACTGGGGAAAAATAAAAGGTACCCCGGTCAGGATTCGGGATGGACAAGAAACAAAAACACTCATAAAACCAACTTTTGCCGAAAATCTGCGGTTTTTCTTTACCTACCAGATTGGTCATATGTACATGCGTTATTTTATGTGGAATTTTGTGGGCCGCCAGAATGATGTCCAGGGACATGGAACTTTTAACGAAGGGAATTGGGTGAGTGGAATCGATTTTCTGGATAAATCACGCGTGGGACCGCGCGACAATATGCCTGATTTTATGAAAAAAGACCCCAGCCGGAATGTGTACTATTTTCTTCCGCTGTTTTTCGGATTAGTGGGAATGTTTTATCAATATAACAACGGACGCGAAGGGAAACAGGGATTTACAGTGACCATGCTGCTGTTTTTATTCACAGGGTTGGCAATTATTGTTTATCTGAATCAATATCCTTATCAGCCGCGCGAACGTGATTATGCTTATGCCGGTTCGTTTTACGCTTTTGCCATTTGGATCGGGCTGGCAGTTCCTGCATTTTATTCGCTGGTTCAGAAAGTGTTAAAAGGAACAACAGGCGCTGTTGCAGTTACAGCTGTTTCACTGGTGCTTGTTCCCGGTGTTTTGGCTGCTCAAAACTGGGATGATCATGATCGTTCAGGAAGGTACATGACCCGTGATTATGCCATTAATTACCTCGAATCGTGTGCCCCGAATGCCATTTTGCTTACCTATGGCGACAACGACACTTTCCCGCTTTGGTATGTTCAGGAAGTTGAAGGAGTCAGACCCGATATTAAAATTATCAATATGAGTTATCTCGGAATGGATTGGTATATAACCCAACACCGGATGGCTTCGAACCAGGCAGCACCCATGCCATTTACTTTCGATAAAGAAGTGTATTACATGGGGCACCGTGATGCGGTTTTGTTTGTGGAAAGATACAATGGCTCAATGGAACTCAGTGAAGCCATGAAGTTTTTGGGTAGCAACGACGATCGTGCCAAAGTTCAGGTGGTTAGCGGTGAGAAAATGAATTACCTGCCAACACGGAGTTTTCATATTACAGTTGATAAACAAAAGGCGGTTTCATCGGGAACTGTAAAACCTGAAGATGCCGGACTAATAACTGATTCAGTAAAATTCAGGATTACAAAAAACTATATTACAAAAAGCGAAATGGCTGTTTTGAATATGATTGCGGCCAATAATTGGGAACGACCGATTTATATCGATCACAGTCTTTTGTATTCAAACAATATTTTCTTTTTAGACTATCTTCAGTATGAGGGACTTGCTTACAGGTTTGTACCCATCGAATCTAAGTCGGATGGCGGGTTTAGAGGCCGTATTGATGCGGATATTTTATACAATAATGTGATGAACAAGTTTGTGTGGGGAAATGTAAACGATCCGGATATTTATCTCGACGAATACAACCGCAAGGCAATCGATATTATTCAGGCGCGTTATATTTTCTCACGTCTTGCAAGAACCCTGCTTGAAAAGGGCGATAAAAAGCGGGCAATTGAGGTTTTAGACAAACTTTTTGAAATATTCCCGAATGAAAGAATTCCGCTTACTTTTACTTCAATGCAGGCCGTGGAGCTCTACTATCAGGCTGGCGAAACCGAAAAAGCCAATAAACTTTTAAGAGTTTTGGCCGATAATGGTTTTGCAATGCTGAATTATTACACCAGTTTGCCAGACGGTTTAGTTTACATGATTGAAGAAGACCAGAATAACCAGATTTCGCTGATGCAGAATATGAAAATTATCGCTGCAAAATACAATCAGCAGGAAATCAGCAAGGAAATTGACGACAAACTGAATGCCCTGATTGATAATCTGGAGAAAGCATCAAAATCATAATAACAGATAAGATACAATTCGGATGGGCGTTTTTTCGATATTTAAAAAATACAATACTACATTCTGGGCTTCAAATACAATCGAACTTTTTGAACGCTGGGCGTGGTATGGATTTTACATGGCATTTGCACTTTACCTGGTAAATTCAAAAGACACCGGCGCGCTGGGTTTATCGCAGGCCGAAAAAAGCGTAATAATGGGAACAGGGTCAATGTTACTCTATTTTCTGCCGGTAATCACCGGTGCAATTGCCGATAAACTGGGATACAAACGCATTCTTTATCTGTCGTTTGCGTTGTATGCCACAGGTTTTTACATGATAAAAAGCTTCGACTCATTTGGAATGATGTTTTTTGCATTTGTATGGACCTGTGTTGGCGGTGCTTTTTTCAAACCCATTATTTCGGCCATGATTTCGAGAAATACCACCGACGAAACTGCTTCCATCGGGTTCGGGATTTTTTATATGATGGTGAATATTGGTGGTTTTATCGGGCCGTTTTTTGCCGGAATTTTTATGCAGAAAAGCTGGGACTATGTTTTTTATATGTCGATGGTCACAATCGGGCTTAATTTTTTGATTACTATGTTTTTCTTTAAAGAACCACAAGTTCAGGATAACAAGGTTTCGCTTAGTAAAAACATCGGACAGGCTTTTTATAATATCTGGGTAACACTGAAAAACTGGCGATACGTTCTTTTCCTGGCTATTATGGTGGTTTTCTGGGCCGCTTTCAACCAGTTGTATTATTCATTCCCTGTTTTTATTGAGCAGTGGGTCGATTCTTCGGAGATTTACAAAGGAATCGAATCGGTTTGGCCGTGGCTGGCACATTCAATTGGCACTGCCGAAGGAACCATTACAACGGTGACTTTGACCAGTATGGATTCGTTTTTCATCATTGTTTTCCAGATTGCTGTTTCAGCATTGGTGATGCGTTTTAAACCACTTTCGGCCATGATGGGCGGAATTCTGGTTTTATCGGGTGGTTTGATGATGATGTTCTCGACACAAAGTGGGTGGATGATTTTGTTAGGAATCCTGATTTTTGGTTTAGGCGAAATGTCGAGTTCTCCAAAATTTACAGAATATGTTGGAAGAATTGCGCCGCCTGATAAAAAAGCGCTTTATATGGGGACTTCGTTTCTTCCGTACGCCGGTGGACATGCTTTGGCAGGCTGGCTTTCGGGAGATATTTATGAAAAAACTTCGGATAAAATTTACCTGCTTCAACAGGAGATTGCAAAGCGGGGAATTTCGCTTCCCGAAATTTCCGAATCATATTCGAAAAATGATTTTTTTAATGAAGCAGCTGCAAAAATGGTGATGACAAAACAGGAACTCACTAATTTTATCTGGGTGGAATATCACCCTTCAAATATCTGGCTTGTTTATTCCGGAGTTGCGGTACTGTCGGTGGTTCTGCTGTTTGTTTACGACAGGGTAATTTTGAGGAGATAGCAGAATTGAACTTTTCAGGAATCAATTCCCAAAAAGATATAACTATTTTGGATTACGATCCCAAAAAGTTATGTTTTGATTAAAAATCGCCAGGGTTTGCTGATCCAGGGTTCCCCGGCATAGTTGATACCTATCCGCGGTGTAGCGATAATTCCAGGAGAGATATTGTCCTCTTCAATCCAGATTCTTTCCGAGGTTTCGAGGTTTTCGCCATAAAACGATTTGTCAAGCTGAAGCACTTTTCCCACTCTTCCCGGTCCCGAAATACCTTCCAACCCTCGAATTAAAACAGCAGAAGCTTCTTCTTTTTTGCCTGTCACAAAATTGAGCATCCAGTACATTCCGTAAATAAAATAGACATAAACAAGTCCTCCTTCGCGAAACATCACTTCGGTGCGTTGCGTTTTTCCTTTGCTCGCGTGGCATGCCAAATCGCCATCGCCGCTGTAGGCTTCGGTTTCTGTAATTTTATATCGAAATATGGTTTTGTCATCGAATTGTCTGACAAGTGTTTTCCCGATTAACCCGGGTGCAACTTCCAGCACATTTCTTTGGAAGAAGGAGCTGTTTAACCGTTGTGGCATATTTCAAACAGGTCAGTCCTTTACAGTTTTTCTTTTCCTGAATTCTGTAAATGCATACCCGGCAATAACCAGCAGAAGCAGCAAAGAACTTGCAAGCGATATTTTGTTCCCGGTATAATAAGAAGCAGGGTGGAATTTGAACTCAACAGTGTGTTGTCCGGCTGGCAAAACCAGCGAGCGGAGAATGTAATTCGCCCTGAAATGAGGAACTTCCTGTCCGTCAATGTAAGCTTTCCAACCATTTGCATAATAAACATCGGAGAAAACTGCAAGTTGTTCTGATGCAGCATTTGCTGCATATTTCAGGTAATTTGGTTTATACTCTGTAAGAAGAATGCTGGCGGTGCTGTCTTTCTGAAAAGTTTTTCCATTTACATTTTCAGCAAATCGTTTGTCGATTAATGCTTCTTCAGCAGGATTGATGTTTTTAAGTGCTTCGATTTCCTCGTCGGCATTCTCAACCACTTTGAATTTGTCAACCACCCAGGCATTTCCCAAAGCAGCCGGGTTTTTAATCGGGGGCTGGTTCAGGTCATAAATCAGGTAACGCGTGTTCAACATATTGATAACACCAAGGCTGGCAAAAACAGAATCAGGACGAGACTGGGAATTTAATCCTTTTACCATTTCCTGCATTTCAGGAAGAAGCTGGTGCTCGATAATTTCCTGGTAGCGACGGAGTTTGGCTGCTGAATAACCACCCACATTTTTGTGAAAATAAGATGTGCGCGCATCCTGAAACGGATCGCCGGTCAAAGGCAAAACACGATAGTACAGATCTTTATCCTGTAAAATAGCTTTGTCAACCGGCATTTCCGGGAATGGGTTTTGTGCTTCGCGTTTCGAAACAAAGTTGTCGTTATTCAGGTAGCGTTTGTCAACAGGCCAGAGATCGACCAGAATCAAAACTCCCAGAACTGCAATAAAAGTTGTGGTATTCAGTTTTTTAATGCTCCAGGCATACAAAGCTCCGGCTGCAAGTACAACAAAAGCAAAAGAGCGGAATGCATCTATCCGCAACAGCGATTTTCTGTCGGCAATCACACTGTCAATCAGCCAATCAGGGAAACGCTGGGCATCGAAAGCATTGGAAAAATCACCGGCGATACCTGGAAGCAATGCAAATACAAGGGCAATTCCGCCTGTTAACCCGGCTGCCCATAGCAAGCCTTTTTGCCAGATTTTCCTGTCAACTTTTCCTGTAAGAATATCGTGTAAAGCAATAAATCCAAGAAGCGGCATGGTAATTTGTGCAATCACCAAGGTCATCGAAGGAGCCCTGAATTTATTATACAAAGGCAGGTAATCGAGCAGGAAGCTGGTTAGTCCCATCACATTTCCACCCCATGATAAAACAATTGACACAACTGTTGCTGTGGCAAGCCACCATTTATACACTCCTTTCACCACAAACAATCCCAACACAAACAAAAACAAAACAATTGCTCCGACATATACCGGTCCTGATGTTCCGGGTTGTTCGCCATGATACATGCTGACACCCCGAATTGTTTGTTTAGGATTTTGAACTCCTTTTTGCTGAAGGGCTTTAAAACTTTCTGAATTCTCTCCCGGATTCGTCAGGCTGCTTCCTCCTTTGAAATTAGGGATCAACAAGGTCATAGTTTCGTCAATGCCGTAACTCCATTGTACCACATAATCTTTGTCAAGTCCGGTAGTTTTATTTTGGTCGTTGTTTGTTAATTCTGAAGGCGCGCGAATTGTCTCTTTTGAATATTCCCAGGTTGTATATAGTCTTGAAAAATTCATACCAACAGCAATTATAACGCCTGCCAGAAGGTAAAGCACCGATTTCCCATAGTTTGTTAACGCTTTATCCCGAATCGCTGCAACCAGTTCGGCAATGGCATAAATTCCCAAAAGAATCATTCCGTAGTAAGTAATTTGTGGGTGGCCTGCCAATAATTCAAAAGAAAGCCCGATGGCAAAAAGTATGGCTCCGGGAATTTTCTTGTCTCTGAATGCCATTAAAACACCGGCAATCAGTAAGGGCAAAAATCCAAGCGCCATGGCTTTTGATGCGTGTCCGGCCCCGATGATGATGATGAAATAAGATGAAAACCCAAATGCAATCGCCCCAACCATGCTGGTCCATTTGTTAATTTTCAGACTTGAAAGTAAAATATAAAAGCCCAGAAAATACCAGATAATAAATGATGCGATTGAAAAAAGGCCTCTCAGGAATCCGGCGGGGTAATCAGCCAGATTGCCGGGATATAAAACAGAAATCATATAACCGGGCATCCCGCTGAACATGGTATTGGTCCAAACGGCTTCCTCGCCTGTTGAATTTCTGTAATCAACCAATTCCTTTGACATCCCTTTAAAATGGTCAAGATCTGCCATTTGCAGTTCTTTCCCTTCAAGTAAAGGCGACATATAAGCATAAGCAAGAACGATAAACAAAACAATAATCCCTGCATGAATTAAAATATTGCGGTAGCCGGATATTTTTGCCATATTAATTGGTTTATTTTGTGACTGTTTTTAAATCTGACAAAAATAGTTATTTCAACCGCTTTTTACACAGTACAGGTTAAAAAGCAATAGAGGGTTGAATTTTGATAAATGATAGAATCGGCAAATTTAAAAGGAGTTGCAGCCAAAGGATTATTCTGGAGTGCGGTAGAACGTTTTGGTGGACAAGGAATTCAGTTTGTCTTTGGGATATTGGTTACCCGGATTTTAAGTCCATCGGATTACGGTCTGCTTGGAATGGTACTGATATTTATGGCAGTTGGCCAAACCCTTGCCGATAGCGGTTTTGGTTCAGCACTTATCTGGAAAAAAAGCCCTTCTCCTGCCGATTATTCCACTGTGTTTTATTTCAATATAACCGTTAGTCTGATTCTGTATTTTGCTTTTTATTTGCTTGCACCACTCATTGCCGGATTTTACAGCGAACAAAAACTTACTGATTTAATTCGTGTAATCTGCCTGAATTTCATATTGTTATCGTTTGGATTGATTCAGCAGACAGTGTTACAGAAAAAAGTTGATTTCAGGTTACTGGCTTATATAAATATTGCAAGTAGTCTGGTTGGCGGATTTACAGCGCTTTTTATGGCAATGCGCGGATTTGGTGTGTGGGCGCTGGTTTGGCAGATTCTGATAAAAAGCCTCGTTACTTCGGCGCTGTTATGGGTTTTTAATAAATGGCGGCCGGTGCTTGAATTTAGCTGGCTTTCGCTGAAAGAACTTTTTAATTACGGATCGAAACTTACTGGTGCAGGCCTGATTTATACCATCTTTCAGTATTTCTATTACAATGTTATTGGTAAACTTTTCCCGGTTGAAGTACTGGGATTATATACGCGTGCAGCGCAATTGCAGGAGTTTCCGGTAAAAACTATTGGCAGTGTTTTTCAACGGGTAGCTTTTCCGGTTTTCGCAACTATTCAGGATGAAAACGAACGTCTGAAAAATGCTGTTGGTAAAACACTTCGCACAATGGCTTTTATCAATTTTCCAATTTTGATTGGTCTGATTGCTGTTGCCGATAATCTGATTGTTGTGCTGTTAACCGATAAATGGTTACCGGCTTCCAATTATTTTAAGCTACTCTGTTTAATTGGGTTGTTTTATTCGTTTCATGTGGTATTTGGCGAAATATTAAAAACAAAAGGTAAATCGAAATGGATTTTAAACCTCGAATTCGTTTCGAAATCCATCATGATAATTAATATCTTTATTACGTGGCGATGGGGAATTACTGCAATTATTTTAGGGCATATTGTAACCGTGGTTATAACTCATTTGCTGGATTCATGGTATATCTGGAAATCAATAGGATATTCACTCTGGAAACAGGCAAAAGATGTTTTTATATATTTTGCAATCTCTGTTTTAATGTATTTTTTTGCAGTTACTGTATCACATTTTATGGATAATCCGGTTGTTTCGTTAATTGCAACAAGTATTGCCGGTGCTGCATTTTATATTATTGCTGCCACTGTTTTGAAACTTGAGGAAATAAAGGAGATAAAGAGAATATTTGACAACGTAATCTGATAATATTTAAGCAGAAAGATGATGCCCGAAAATCCGCTTGTTTCAATTATTACCCCGACCTTTAACCATGAAAAATACATTGGGGAATGTATTGAGTCGGTTAAAAATCAGACGTTTTCAGATTGGGAATTGATTGTTGTTAACGACGGAAGTTCGGATAGAACACTTGAAATTGCACAAAAAACTGCAGAAGGCGATCCCCGAATTCATGTAATTCATCAGGAAAATAAGGGGATTTTTAAACTGGCCGAGACATATAATAAAGCGCTTGGCCTTTCGAAAGGCGAGTTTATTGCAATCCTTGAAGGCGATGATTATTGGGAACCGCAGAAACTTGAAATTCAGGTTGAAGTGATGAAAAATGACAGCGCAATAATAATGGGATGGGGAAAGGCAGTTTCGCGTGTTGGATTTCAAAAAGAGGTTTACCAGGTTCATCCGGTGCAGCAAGAGAAACATTTGCAGTATTTTACAAACGAACCTTCTGTAAATATCTTTAATTCGGTATTCGATAACTTTTTCCCGCCGCTCACGTTTATTATCCGCAAAGATGCTTTATTGAAAACTGGCGGTTTTATACAGGTTTTGCCTTTTCCGGCGGTCGATTTAAGTACAATGCTGGCATTAAGCAAACTGGGAAAATTTTATTATTTCAACCATGTTTTGGG
>CAZXVT010000046.1:4858-14067 GCA_964644015.1 uncultured Maribellus sp. | reverse complement strand
AACCACAAAAACATTAAATCTGGGTATTCTCGAAGGCGGCAATAAAATTGTTGTTGATTTCTACAATTCCCTGTCGGCGGAGCAAAAGAAAATACTGAATTTTAACGAAGACTTTATCTGGGATAATTATAAAAAACGAAAAATAATAACCTATGCACGAAGCGGGCGTTTTAAACTCATTCGCCGTGATTTTATGGGAGCCCGGAATGATTATATTCTGGCTATAAAAAATTATGGTTTAAAAGAGCTTACCTGGAAATTACGTGCTTTTACGGGATTGATTTTTAGTTTTTTACATCTTGATGTTGAATTGCTGGCCAAATGGTTTGGGAAAGGAAGTCTGAAATAATTAATTTGAATTCATTTTTATGGGAACAGAAAAACAGGTTGAAACCCTGAAAATCGATTTGGGTTGCGGTCCGAATAAAAAGGCAGGTTTTAAAGGTATGGACATACTTCCGTTGCCGGGAGTCGATTTTGTGGTTGACCTCGAAAAGGGTTTTGGTTTTATACCCGACAATTCGGTAGATGAGTTTTATACTTCTCATTTTCTTGAGCATGTTCAAAACCTGGAAGTTATAATGGCTGAAATTTACCGCACCTTAAAACCCGGCGGCACATTAACCGTTTTTGTTCCTCATTTTTCGAACCCGTATTATTACTCAGATTACACCCACAAAAGATTTTTCGGATTGTATAGTTTCGATTATTTCACTTCGCTCGATACAGGTTACCGACGTAAAGTCCCGCGGTACAATGCTTCGTTCGATTTTCAGGTTGTCGAAAGAAAACTGATTCTTAAATCACCAAGTTTTTTCATTACCAACCTTATTAAAAAACATATTTTAAACAGGATTTTTAATGCCAATAAATTTTTTCAGGCAGTTTACGAAGAGTATTTTACCAATATTTTTCACTGTTACGAAATGAAATTTGTGCTGAAACCGGTAAAATAAATTTGGTTTAACTAGTCGGCTGATTCAGTTATAAACTCTTCAACAAGTTGCAGCTTCGACGGGTGAACCAAAAAGTAATTGTAGATTTCGTCATCCGAATCATTTTTCAGAATCTGTTTTACAGGTATTAAGTCTTTTCGCCTGTTCAGGAAAAACCGATAACAAAGGTCTGAGAAAAGCTTTTCAATTTCATCGCCAACATTGTCGAGCAGGATTTCGCAAACAATTATCGGTTTGTATTTTTCAATGGTCGCTTTCATTCCCCTGATAATGTTGGGTTCGGCGCCTTCGCATCAATTTTTATAAAATTGATATTTAAATTATCTTTTGGATTTTCTGCCAGAAAGTTAAACCTGCAATGAAATTTTATTAAACAGTTCAGATTTCTTAGCTGCAATTAACATATACAAACCACCGTTTGAACCGATATCGACCAACCCTTTTAAGTTTTTTGCCATCTTCTCAAAAATCGAGGAGTGCTCATAAGTATAAAGACCTTACCAGTAAACCCAGAAAAGAATAAAATCGGTTTGATTGGTTTTGAGATTTATGGTTTCTCCATCGCTGAGTTTTATTTTTATGATGCCCGATGGTGGAATTTTAATTCCAGGTAAACGGTTTCTTAAAAGCCGGTTGATATTTCACAGGAAATAATTAATGAAGGGTGAGTAAATTATCCGGAAATATTTGTCATCATTTTTATGTTCAAAGAATCTAAAATTAATTAGCGAGTTTAACAAATCTCCTTTAAAAGCTTTTCTTTCCTGAAATCGAAGTCGAATTTATCTTTTATTCTTTTACTGAATGCTTCCCTGTTAGCTTTGTTATGGTTGTTTCTGACATAATTTGCAACAGTCTGCACATTCCATTCATCGGTTAAAAATCCCAGGTTTCCAATGGCAGCAGGTATTCCTCCAACATTGGTCCCGATCGGGAGGCATCCGTAAAGCATACCTTCGCACAGCGCGTTTGGCAAACCTTCGCTTCTCGAAAACTGGGCGTAAAATGAGGCTTTTGTATAATAATCCTTTAATTCAGCTTGCTTTAGCGACGGCAGTAAAATCAGGTTTTCGGGAACAGGTTCAAAAAGGTGCCGGGTATTTTCATTTGAACCAATCAGGTAAAACGTGTATTCGGGTAGTTTTTCAGCCAGTTCACTAAATCTGTCAAGGCCTTTGATAAAAACTCTTTGCTGGTTTTCGGTTATACTTACCGTCAGTATAATTTTTTCTCTTTTCTGTTCAAAAACTGCACTTTTTTCTCCCACAAATTTGTATCCTGTATAAATGGTTTTGGTTTTTGCATCGGGGCAAACCGATTTTATTTTCTTTTCGAGTTCGTCAACTACTGCAATACAGCGAGTTGCGTATTTAAAAGTAAGTAGGGTCAGCTTTTTCCGCAACGGACTGGAAAGCGAACCATATCTATATTCCGGAATATTTGCTACATCGTATCCACCTACAACAACAAATGACTTTTTGCCGAATAATTTTGCAAATAAAACAGGCAAAAAAGAATGGTAATCAGCAAACCAGATAAAAACAGCATCGTATTTCCAAAAGTTGATTAGCAAAAAGAGTTTTTGTCTTAACATTTGCCATGCGGTTTTTACCAATCCTTTTACCGGCATAAACTGGTAAAGTGTAACATTGTGAACCTCCGATAGTATTTCATAATCGGTGCGCACAAAAGTTGAGAAATTGGTATATACAAAGAGTATTTTCTTTTGCATGTTCAAAAATAGTATTTTTGAAACTTCAACAGTTTTGAAGAATTTATTTATGCCAAAAATACTTACCATTGTTGGGGCCCGGCCTCAATTTGTTAAAGCGGCAGCTTTGAGCAGGGCGCTGAAAAAATTCGGGATTGAGGAAATTCTGGTTCACACAGGGCAGCATTTTGATGAAAATATGGCTGAGATTTTCTTCAGACAAATGGAAATTCCACAACCTAAATACAACCTCGCCATCAATTCGTTGAGTCATGGTGCCATGACAGGCAGGATGCTGGAAGAAATCGAAAAGGTGATAATTGAAGAAAAACCCTCAGTTTTGGTTGTTTTCGGCGATACCAATTCAACACTGGCCGGAGCGCTGGCTGCCAGCAAACTGCACATTCCGGTGGCACATATCGAAGCCGGCTTACGCAGTTTTAATATGAAAATGCCCGAAGAAGTAAACAGGATTCTTACCGACAGGATTTCAGAATACCTGTTTTGCCCCAATGAAAATGCCGTTGCCAATCTCAAAAACGAAGGTTTCGATAATTTCGGCTGCCACATTTTAAATTGTGGTGATGTAATGTACGATGTTGCGTTATACTACAGTAAATTCTCGGAAAAGCATTCCACTATTGTTTCAGATTTAAAACTTGAACCCGGTAAATTTCTGCTGACAACTTTGCACCGGCAGGAAAATACTGATGATCCGGCGATTCTTGAATCACTGATTTTTACGCTGAACGAACTTTCAAATAGCTATAAAATTGTTCTCCCCATTCACCCGAGAACCCGGAAAATCATTGAATCGCGAGGGTTAAAACTGAATTTCAGCCCGATTGATCCTGTGGGATATTTCGATATGATTGAATTACTGAAACATTGTGCTTTTGTGATTTCCGACAGCGGGGGTTTGCAAAAAGAAGCGTTCTTTTTTGAAAAGCATTGTCTCGTTATCAGAAACGAAACCGAATGGACGGAACTGGTTGAAATGGGATATAACTTCCTGACAGGTACTGAATCGGCTAAAATTCTTGAAACAGTTAATAATCTGAGTCGGTACAATGTGAAATTTGATAAAAAGCCTCATGGTGAAGGCAATGCAGCCGAAAAAATAGCGTTGGTTTTAAAGAATATTAATTAAAATAGGGATACGGAGAATTGATTTTCTTTACGTCTTTGCGATCAAAAATATTATGCAAACAATACACATGTGCGACACCTACGGCCAGTACCTGACCATGAAAGCCGAAATTGATGCGGCGATTCAGGACGTGATTCGCTCAACTCAGTTTATCAAAAGCGGGAAAGTGGTGGAATTCGAAAAGAATCTGGCCTCTTATCTTTCCACCCATGTTATTGCCTGCGCCAACGGAACTGATGCTTTACAGATTGCTTACATGGCGCTTGGATTGCAACCCGGCGACGAGGTGATTACTGTGCCGTTCACTTTTATTGCCACCGTGGAAACACTCGCTTTGATGGGTTTGAAACCTGTTTTTGCTGATGTTTGCGCTGATACTTTCAATATCGACATAACTCAGATTGAAAAACTGATTACCGCGAAAACAAAGGCAATTGTGCCGGTTCATTTATTCGGACAGTGTGCCAACATGGAAGAAATAATGGCGATTGCCAAAAAGCACAACCTGTTCGTTATCGAAGATGCAGCGCAGGCAATTGGTGCTGAGTATATTTTCAGCGACGGAGCCCGTAAACATGCCGGAACGGTTGGCCACATTGGATGTACTTCGTTTTTCCCTTCAAAAAACCTGGGCGCTTTTGGCGATGGTGGAGCCATTTATGCAACTGACGATGAACTGGCAAAAACAATCCGCTCGATTGCCAACCACGGCATGAAAGCCAAATATCAGTACGAAAGAATTGGTGTTAACTCGCGTCTCGACAGCATTCAGGCAGCAATTCTCGATGTTAAACTGAAATATTTCGACAAACACATAAAAGCACGTCGGCAGGCGGCTGCTTTTTATGATGAAAACCTGAAAAGTGTTGAAGGATTGGAACTTCCGGTACGTGTTGAATACAGTACCCACGCTTTTCACCAGTATACCATAAAAACCGAAAAACGAAATGAATTGCAGGCTTTCCTTCAGCAAAGGGGAATTCCTTCGATGATTTATTATCCGGGAGCGCACCATTTACAGGAGGCTTATCGGTATCTTGGCTACAAAAAAGGAGATTTCCCCGTAAGCGAGCAACTTGCCGAAACGGTTCTATCGCTGCCCATGCACACCGAAATGACGGAAGAACAGTTGGAATATATGACCGATAATATTAGAAGTTTCTTTTAATTATTTTCTTTGCGACTTAGCGCCTTTGCGAGGTAAAATTTGCACGCAAAGGCGCAAGGGCGCAAAGAAAAAAATCTGAAATCATGACTGAAAATGAATTAGCAAAAGTAATAGTTAACACTTGCTATAATATTCATATTGAACTTGGCCCAGGATTATTGGAGTCGGTTTATGAAGAAATTTTGTATTTCGAATTGACATCACAAGGATACAAAGTCGAAAGACAAAAACCAATCCCTGTATTTTGGAAGGAAATTAAAATGGATATCGGTTTCAGAGCCGATTTAATTGTCGAGAATAAAGTTGTAGTAGAATTAAAATCAGTAGAATTAATTGCGCCGGTTCATCCAAAAAAGCTTTTAACTTATCTTCGACTTACAAAATTAAAGTTGGGCTTATTAATCAATTTTAATGAAGCATTGATAAAAGATGGAATAACGAGAGTAGTGAATGGATTATGAATATTTAAAAATTCTTTGCGTCTCTGCGTCTATGCGAGACAAAAAAGCACGCAAAGACGCTAAGTCGCAAGGTAAAAAAACTGGAGTATGAATGAAATTTATATACACGAATCAGCCATTGTGGATGCCGGCGCAAAAATTGGTAGCGGCACAAAAATCTGGCACTTTACACACGTGATGGGCACAGCCGAAATTGGCGAAAACTGTGTGCTGGGGCAAAATGTTTTTGTCGGGAACAAGGTGAAAATCGGTAATAACATTAAAATTCAGAACAATGTTTCGCTGTACGAAGGGGTGATTTGTGAGGACGATGTTTTTCTGGGGCCATCGATGGTTTTTACAAATGTCATCAATCCGCGCAGCGGCGTTGAGCGCAAAAACGAATTTAAAACCACGCTTGTAAAACGCGGAGCTTCCATTGGCGCCAATGTCACCATTGTTTGCGGTGTTACTTTAGGTGAATTCTGTTTTATTGGTGCCGGCGCCGTTATCACAAAAGATGTCTTACCTTTTGCACTCATGGTGGGTGTTCCGGCAAGGCAAAAAGGGTGGGTCAGCAAATCAGGCGCTATTTTGGGCAGCGATTTAATCTGCCCCGAAACTGGCGAGAAATATATCTTAGCCGACGGTTTTTTAAAGCTGGAATGATTGAAGAATTGATACTGGATTTTAGATACTGGATAAAAATTGTAAATAGTAAATGGCTAAATTGTAAATTATCAATACTCAATGCCAAAAATCTCAATACTGAAAAATGAAACGTTTTGCATTAATTGGCGCAGCAGGCTACATCGCCGACCGTCACATGAAAGCCATCAAAGAAACAGGTAACCAATTGGTTTGTGCCACCGATAAATTCGATGTGATGGGTCGTATTGACAGCTATTTCCCCGATGCCGAATTTTTTCTCGAAATTGAAAACCTGGATAAATACATGGACGACATGCGGCGTGCAGGAAAACCTATTGATATGGTGAGTATTTGTACACCTAACTACATGCACCCGTCGCACATCCGGTTTGCCCTGCGCAACGGGGCCGATGCGATTTGCGAAAAACCGCTGGTGATTTACCCGCGAGACATGCACATTATCAAAGATATTGAGGCCGAAACCGGTAAACGGGTTTTTACTGTTCTGCAACTGCGGTACCACAAAACCATCCTCGATCTGAAAAAGAAAATTGAAGCAGCCGGTTCCGACATGTTCGATGTTGACCTGAGCTACATCACCACCCGCGGCAGTTGGTACCAGAAAAGCTGGAAAGGTGATGTGGAAAAATCGGGTGGGGTGGCCACCAACATTGGCATCCATTTTTTTGATATGATTACCTGGATTTTTGGCAATGTAAAAGAAAACATCGTTCATTTATACACTCCGACAAAAGCCGCTGGTTTTCTTCAACTCGAAAAAGCCCGCGTGCGCTGGTTTTTGAGTGTCGATGCTGAAGATTTGCCAAAAGAAGCTGTTGAAAAAGGCAAAAGAACGTATCGCTCGATTACGGTCAACGGCGAAGAAGTTGAATTCAGCGAAGGTTTCACCGACCTGCACACCGAAACGTACCGCCAGATTCTTTCGGGGAATGGTTTCGGAATCGACGATGCCCGCGAAAGTATTGAATTAACCGACTTTGTAAGAAATACAAAACCTCTGGGTTTGGTGGGCGACTATCACCCTTTTCTGAAGAAATAGAGACAGATAAAATCAAAATAGAAAATGGCAGAATCAAAACCGACTCTGCCATTTTTTATGCTTTCAATCAAAAGATTATTTACTGATTTTCTCCTGAACAATCGCGTCGATAACCGACATAATAGTAATATTCACAATGTCGCGGACCGAACTTTCGATATCGGTAAAATGAATCGGTTTGTTCAATCCCATCTGGATGGGGCCAATCATTTCAGCCGGCGACATTTCCTGAATCAGTTTATATGCCGTGTTTGCCGAACTTAGATTCGGGAAAACCAACGTATTCACATCCATTCCTTTTAATCTTGAGAACGGATATTTTTTGTCGCGGAGATTTCTGTCGAGTGCAAAATTTACCTGCATTTCGCCGTCAATGGCTAAATCAGGAAACTCTTGCTGCATATATTTTACAGCTTCGTGTACCGATGCCGGGCTTCCCACTTCGTCGCTTCCGAAGTTCGAGTATGAAAGCATGGCAATTTTGGGCTCACGGGCAAAAAACCGCACAGTGTCGTTGGCCAAACGGGCAACATCAATCAGCGTTTCTGTTGAAGGATGGCGATTGATCAGTGTGTCACACAGAAAATAGGTTCCTTTTTTCGAGTTTACAATGTGCATGGTGGCAAAGTGTTTAAACCCTTCCCTGATACCAATCACCTCTTTTGCAACTTTTATTGTGTTGGAGTATTTTGTGTAAACACCGGTTACAAAAGCATCAGCCTCACCGGTTTCCACCATCATCATTCCGAAGTAGTTGCGTTCGAACATTTTGTCGTTGGCCTCTTCAAAAGTAGCTCCCTGACGGCCTCTTTTTTCAGACAATATTTTTGCAAATTTCTCACGGCGTTCAGCTTCACGGTCGTGACGAAGATTGATGATTGTGCAACCTTCAAGACTCAGATTCAGTTCAGCAGCAAGTTTTTCAATTCTTTCATCGTTACCCAGAAGTATTGGATAGCAAACACCCAGTTGGTAAGCTTCTACCGCGGCTTTCAACATATTCGGGTGCGAGCCTTCAGCAAAAACCACACGTTTCGGATTCTGAACGGCCATGTCGGTAAACTGGCGCATCATTTTCGATTCGTGCCCCATCAAATGGCGGAGATTGTTTTTGTATTCTTCCCAGTCGGTGATATTTTTCCGGGCAACTCCTGATTCGATGGCCGCTTTTGCAACCGCCGAAGAAACTTCGGTAATCAATCGTGGGTCAACCGGTTTTGGAATGATATAATCGCGCCCGAAACTCAGCTTGTTCACATTGTAAGCAGCGTTTACAATATCCGGAACAGTCTGTTTGGCCAGACTAGCAATGGCTTTGCAGGCAGCCAGTTTCATTTCTTCGTTGATGGCACGGGCTCTTGTGTCGAGCGCTCCCCTGAAAATATAGGGAAACCCGATTACGTTGTTAATCTGGTTTGGAAAATCGGAACGACCGGTGGCAAAAATGATGTCTTCGCGCGATGCCATTGCTTCTTCATACGAAATCTCCGGGTCGGGATTGGCAAGCGCAAAAACAATCGGGTTAGCAGCCATTGTCCGCACCATTTCCTTCGACAAAACATTTCCTTTCGATAAACCCAGGAAAACATCGGCGCCAACAATCGCATCTTCCAGTGTTTTCAGTTCGGTGCGGGTAGTGGCAAATATTTTTTTCGATTCGTTGAGGTCGGTACGCGAAGTTGAAATTACTCCTTTGCTATCGAGCATCACAATGTTTTCGCGACTGGCGCCAAGAGCAATATAAAGTTTTGTGCATGAGTTGGCCGAAGCGCCGGCTCCGTTCACCACAATTTTTACCTCTCCAATTTTTTTGCCGGCAAGTTCCAGCGCATTGATTAATCCGGCTGACGAAATGATGGCTGTTCCATGCTGGTCGTCGTGCATAATTGGAATGTCAAGCTCTGCTTTCAGCCTGTCTTCTATCTCGAAACATTCCGGTGCTTTAATATCTTCAAGGTTAATTCCTCCAAAAGTTGGTGAAATGGCTTTTACAGCCTGGATAAATTTTTCGGGGTCTTTTTCATCCACTTCAATGTCAAAAACATCGATGCCCGCATAAATTTTGAAAAGCAG
>CAZXVT010000046.1:0-4848 GCA_964644015.1 uncultured Maribellus sp. | reverse complement strand
GACCTTTTCCTTCCATCACCGGTTTACCCGAAAGCGCGCCGATGTCGCCCAACCCTAAAACTGCGGTTCCGTTTGAAATAACCGCAACAAGATTTCCTTTCGAAGTGTATTCATACGCCAGTTCCTGGTTTTTTTCGATTTCGAGACAAGGTTCTGCCACGCCCGGCGAGTAAGCCAATGATAAATCGGCCTGCGTGCTGTAAGGTTTTGTGGGGACAACCTCAATTTTGCCAGGTTTTCCCTGGGAGTGATAAAGAAGGGCGGCTTCTTTTCTTATTTTATTAGGCATGAGAAATTTATTGTATAAATATTAGTTATTCAGTACTTTATCACTGATTGCCTGCAGTGTAATTTTTTTGTGCGCCGTTGGAACCAGCACCGAAATATTGTAGCGGCTTCCACCATAAGAAATCATGCGGATTGGAATCCCGTCAAGAGCGTTGAAAACCTTTGAGGCAAAACCTTTTTCCTCGCTGATAATATCGCCCACAATACAAACAATCGACATGTCGGTGTCCACTTCAACATCTCCAAAAACGGCGATTTCCTCCTGGATTTCGTTCAAATATTTGGTGTTGTCGATGGTTAGCGAAACGGCAACTTCCGATGTGGAAATCATATCAATCGGCGTTTTGAATTTTTCGAAAACGGCAAATACGTTTTTCAGAAAACCATAAGCCATCAACATTCGGCCCGAACGGATTTTGATAGCTGTGATTCCGTCTTTTGCAGCCACCGCTTTAATTCCTTTTCCGTCGCTTTCAGCAGTAATCAAAGTTCCTCCATCTGCGGGGTTCATTGTGTTTTTCAGCCGAACCGGAATATTCTGCACTCTTGCCGGCAAAACAGTTTGCGGGTGCAGAATTTTAGCGCCGAAATAGGCCAGCTCGGCAGCTTCCAGAAACGAAAGCTGGTCGATTTTGCGGGTGTTCGACACAAATCGCGGGTCGTTGTTATGGAAACCGTCGATGTCGGTCCAAATCTGAATTTCTTCCGAATCAATAGCAGCGCCGATTAACGAAGCAGTATAATCGCTTCCTCCGCGTTGCAGGTTGTCAATGTCACCGTTGGCATTCAGGCAAATAAATCCCTGGGTGATATAAAAATCAGCGTGACCGGCTATTTCAATAACCGGCTGAATGTGTTTCCTGATGTATGGCAGGTCGGCTGCCTTATCTTCATCAATTTTCATGAATTCGAGTGCCGGAAGCAATTTGGCATTGTAACCCAGTTCGGTCATTAAAACCGTAAAAAGCTGTGTAGAAATCAGTTCACCCTGGGCGACAATTGTGTTTTCGCCAACCTCGTTAAAAGAGCCCGAAGTAAACGAACGCAATGTATCGAAACTTGCTTTTACAATTTGCAGTCCCTGTATTTTGCTCTCTTCGGTTTTGTATAAATCGTCAACTACCTTTTTATATTTTGATTCCAGATTACCAATTAAAACACTGGCTGTATCTTTGTTTTTCTTATGAAGATATCCGGCAATTTCAACCAGTGCATTGGTTGTGCCCGACATGGCTGATAAAACCACTAATTTCTGCTCTCCATCGGCAATAATATCAATTACTGCCCTCATGTTTTCCGGCGAACCTACCGAGGTTCCGCCAAATTTCAGCACTTTCATTTTTATTTTTGTTATTCTGTTATTTTCAGGGTGCAAATATGAATAATTTTAAATAAAAATCTTTGTTCCGGTTTTAATTTGAACTTTATTCAAGGAAACATTAACCTGATTGTATTTGGGTAAACTCAATTTATACTTTTTGTTATTGTTCTGATAATTGTGGAATCGTTTACAACCGAAGAAATTTCAGCGTTACAACGGGTAAAATATACATAATTACCGCGGTCGTAAAAACGGTAAATACGGCACCCATCGTATTCTAAAAGAAAATCAACTGCGTAATTTTTATTGTTTTCAGGGATGTGCGAAGAAACAGGCATTTTGATAGAACTGCATGATTGCAAAATAGAAAACGACGCTAAAATAATTACTGGTAAGATCAACTTTTGCATGACTAAAAATTTAAGAATTTTAAGGCCATGGAATTCCAAAAATCATACCAGTTCCTGTATGTTTTAATTTGTAAGCCTCTCAAGAAAGAAATCAACAAGGTCTTTGCCTGATTCATTCAGGATTCCAATTTCGGGTGCATAAACAATCGCTTCAATTCCCACTTCTTCTGCCTTTTTCATCAGTGCTTTGGCGTGCAATGGGTGGTGGTTGATGTCGTCCTGGGTTTCCGGAACTCCTGCACGGTGTTTATTATAGATAAAAACTGGCGGACTCGTGTTTTTCATTTTAGCCAGAAAATCGAGATTTTGCCTGATTTCCTTTTCATTTCTTAAGTCAATATTTTCGGGTGTTTTAAAGCCAAAAGCCCGCGCAATCAGGTGAATCGTTTCGGGTTGTTTCGAAAGCGGAATTCCCAGAATTTCGTCCCATTGAAAAATATCGTAAGTTGACTGCGTTGCAAAAGCGCCGGCACAGGTTAAACGTGTTGACTCCCGCAGCACTGGGTCGGCATTTTCTGGGTCGGCCATTTCGTCGGAAAATGCCAGCCAAAGCGCAGTTCCGGCTCCGGCTGAACCTCCTGTACACGCAATCCGGGTTTTGTCGATATTAAATTTTTCGGCATTAAAACGCAAATATTGAATACACCTTTTTGAATCGTTCATACTTCCCAGAATTCCGTAGGGCGGCTGGTTCATGAACCTGTAGTTAATTAATGCCACGGAAACCCCGGCATTCAGAAATCTCACCACATCTTCCGAAAGATAGTAACGCGATTTGTCTCCTTCGGTAAAACCTCCGCCATGAATATAAACCACCAGGGGAGTTGGTTTTCCCGATTTTGCCAGCCAAAAATCAAAAACATTGCGCTCGTGGGTGCCATATTTTTCATTGATAAAGTCGGCTTTTACACCGGCAGCATTAATGGGTTCCGGAAGAACTTCAGTTATTTCCATACTGAAAATTTACAATTTAAGCCGGCAAAATTAGAATTATAAATCCGGCTGGAAGAACATAATTCTTCAATTTTTAATTCGCCTGATAAAAAAGCTTTCCAAATTCATCGATGTGCGCTTTTAAAGCTGAATTTGAAATTGTCTCGTAATGGGTAATATCAAAAAAATAGGGGACCGGTAATTCCTGTTCGAGCAAGATTTTGAGTTTTAAAATGGTTTCAACAGTAATATTTGAACCTGAAACAGCGAGGTCAATGTCGCTGCCGGGTTTGAAATTTCCCATTGCACGGGAGCCATAAATCAACACTTTTTCGATTTCAGGAAACTTGCTGAAAGTATTCTGAATCAGGGTGTAGCTTTTGGTAGTAATTCCAAAACTCATGCTGATTTTTCTTTTAGATGTTGATATAGTTTGTTGATTTCGAAGTAAAAGCGAATCGAAACATCATTGGCAGTTCGTTTGAAAGTCTCCTCGTCATACGTGTGCGACAACAAGTTTCGCATTTCAAGCATTTCCAGCCAGGCTTCACCATTTTCAATAATTTCGTAGTGAAATGCTTCTTTGATGACGTCTCTCGGAAATTTCGCTTCAACATTCTGGCTTTCAAGATAATCTTTCAGTGTTTTCCACGAAAGTTCGAAGGTAAATTCAAATCGTTGAATCATTCCTTCTTTCTCAAGGTCAGTCAGTTCATCGAATCTCTCAACAGCTTCTGTTAACTGCTGAAAAGCTTTTTCAAAATTCCGAAACCGCTGTTTCCACCTGACAGTCTTTTCGTTCATAAATACATTTTTAAAAACAAATTGTGAAAGTACAATTTTTATCGAAAAGGGTTATTAGCGGTTAATTTTTTCATGGTCTTCGGTCTCCCTACTCCCGACTCCTGCCTTCCGGCTTTTCTCAGAAACTCCCGAAAATTGAATGTTTTTCGGAGTTGAAATAGATGGTGGAGTAAATACTGAAACCGGCTTTGTTGGTGGTGAGTTTTCTTTCGATGTACAAAACGGGCTGTCCTTCGGGAATTTTCAGCAATCCCGAGATTTTTGCATCGGCTTTGATGGCTTTCAGTTTTTGCTCGCCACCCAGAATTTCAATCTGGTAATCCTGCCGCAGGATTTCAAAAAGCGATTTATTTTCAAATGAACGGGCTGTAATCCTCGGAATATAAATGTTTGGCAGGTGGTTGATATCATAAAAAACCGGGACATCTTCCACAAACCTGAGCCGTTCCATATAAATACAGCCCAAATCACGTTCGGCTTCCGAGAGTTCAAAAGCAAAATTTTCGGGCCACATTTTTGCCACGGGTTTTTGCAGAATATCGGTTTTCAGGTAACGTACACCAATGGCTGAGGCGGTTCCTTCAATCGAAAGAATCCCAATGTTTTGCGGTGGTTTTTTTACAATGCTGCCTTTGCCCTGCTGTTTCAGTATCATGCCTTCTTTTACCAGCGTGTCGAGCGCATGCCGCACCGTCGGGCGTGTCATTCCGTAAGTGGCGCACAACTCGTTTTCCGAAGGGAGTAAACTTCCCTCGGCGTAAACTCCCGTAAGAATGTGCTTTCGCAGCAGTTCGTACAATTTCCGGTATTGATGCCTTTGTTCCATCGAGGCTAAAATTAAGAAAAAAATAAATTCTGCAAAGCAACTTGTATTTACAAGTTAAAAAATATATTTTTACACCCCAATAATTCAAATATTCTTAAATAGCTAAAATTCAGTTTATTGAAATTTTTGTTTCGAAATATTTGTATTTACAAGTTTGTTCTGAATAATTAACTATCAATAAAATATGGCAATACCAGTTTTAATGCCACGCCAGGGTCAATCGGTCGAAACCTGTATCCTTGGACAATGGTACAAATCAGTCGGGG
>CAZXVT010000045.1:24512-26836 GCA_964644015.1 uncultured Maribellus sp. | reverse complement strand
GGATTAAAAAGTTTGATATAATTGTATTTCACCTTTTGAAGAAATAAAAATGAAGAAATTAATTGTCCTTTTTGTAGGGGTTTTTTATTCTCTCAATCTTTTAGCTCAAACCACCGGAACTTTAAACGTTTCAGTAACCACAGCTTCCACAGGAGGGAATTATGCTCCGAAGAATGTTTTTGTTATCTGGATTGAAGATGCTTCGGGTAATTTTATAAAAACGCTGTCTGCCAATGCTGAAAAGCGAATTCAGTACCTGTATAAATGGTCGGCTTCAACATTGGCAAAAGGCAGTCAATACAATCGTGTTGATGCAGTAACCGGAGCAACACTCAGCAGCCACGGAACCCGCACCGGTACCTGGAACGGCACTGATTATAACAAAAAACCGGTGGCCGACGGCACTTATTATGTGTGTTTTGAACTCACCGACAAACATGCCCAGGGAAATTACTCGCGATTTGCTTTTACAAAAGGTGCTGATAATAAAGTGACACCGGCTAATGCAACTGGTTTTTCCAATATTTCAATTCAATGGACTGCTTCCGGAACAACGGATACAGAGATTGTTGAAGTTCAAAATGATGTTCAGATATTTCCCAATCCATCCGGTAATGTTTTCAAGGTACAGGGCAACGACATCCGTAAAATTGAAGTTTTGTCCGTTTCGGGTGTGTTTCTTTTCGAAAACAGTAACAATAGCAAGATTGATCTTGGAAATTACGTTCACGGCATTTATCTCGCCCGCATTAAAACTGGAAATAAAACTGTAATTAAAAAGCTGGTAAAAGAATAATTAGCCAGTTAAAGGTGATCAAAAGACCGGATTCAGATTTTCCCAACTGACTTTCCACTTTTTCGGGAAACCTGTATTTGAATGGTTGTTTCCGGTGTATCCGGCGCACATCATGGCAACAGTGGTCAAAACGCCGCCGTTACCGGGCAGGTAAATGCGCAGACGGGAATCCTGGTAGTTGTGTCCGTTTTTCAGATAGGTGTTTTTCTGTACATCCGTCAGCAACAGATCAATGGCATCTTCCGGTTTCCCCAGCCGGACGGCGCACATGGCAGCCATCGGGTAGTCCCAGCCCCAGGTTTTGCTCCAGTTCCAGTTTTGCTTTACATAGTCAAAAGTGCTGTTCATCGCTATCGGGTCGGTTTTTACAGTTTCGGGCAACAACCCAAAAGCACCTAATACCATAGGGTGATCGGAAATATATTTGGGATTTGAGTATGAATCGGGCGCACTTTCAGCGGCCAGGTACAATCCGTTTTTTTGAGCAAACGACGGAATTTTATCGATAATGTTTTGCCAGTTTTTATCGGGTGGCAAACCCATTCTTTCGCGCCATTTCTGCGCCACTGAAAGTCCCCAGTGCCAGTACGCCAGTTCAAACGGCGGGTTGAAGGTTTTTTCTTTTTCAAGGCTTTCCTGTGCCGGAATAAGCGGCGGTCCTAGCCTGACTTTTGTTCTGGTGCTGTCGAAACGGGTGTAATCAGCCATAAAATCGGCAGTGGCAAAAACCAATTGCGCATATTTTTCCAGCGTTCTTTTATCCGGTTTTTCCAAATAGCAGAGTTCAGCGAAATAAATGATGTGAGGTTGCTGCCAGATCAGAAATTCGCCAACTCCCGAAGGACTGTCACTCCCCGAGTGGTCGGTCATTTTTTGCCAGCGAACGCCTTTGTAACCCTGTGTTTCAGCTTTCTTTTTTGCTTTTTCAAAAATGATGTTGTAGTAATTCAGGCTTTTTTCGAGCAGTTCAGCACGATTCCAGTAAGCCCAGTGCACACCGTGCCACCAGTGCATTTCGAGGTGAGGTTTGCCGTACCAGCTGTTGTAGGTCAACCCGGTTTCCTGGGGCGGAAAATTGCCGGCGCACTGAATCCGCACCAGGTACTGCGAAAGTACCACACGGCGTTCGAGCTCAAAAGCGCGCGGGTCAGGGGTTTCCGAGAAATCGACAGCCCCGCCGGTTGTCCAGTATTTTTTCCAGAAAGCGGCAGTCCGGGTTTTTATCGTGCTGAAATCAGGCGTTTCTGTAAAATAGTTTTGGGGAGAAAATTCTGCTGAAAATGAAAACTCTGCGGTGTTTTCCAAAGGTTTCAGGATAAAATAGTGTGGTTCTTTTTCCTGAATTTCAGCTTTGCCGGTCCAGTTAACTTTTACGAAATAAACGGTAGTATCGATTTTGTGCACAAAAATAGCGCTGCCGTCATTTTTCTCCACGATTTCTGAATGGTGTTTTTTGTCGTTGTCCCAACTGATTCCGTCGTCGGCAAAACCACCAGTAGGGTAGGGAAACCTTATTTTTATCCCGACT
>CAZXVT010000045.1:13246-24502 GCA_964644015.1 uncultured Maribellus sp. | reverse complement strand
TTCCGAAACAATTGATGCGGCAATTCTGTCTTTTTCACCATCGCAAACCGTTTCAACCCGGATTTTTTCTTTTTCGATCTCAAATTCACTTGAAATCAATCCTTCCCATAAATTCAGCTTTTGATTGATTGCCTGAAAATCTTTAGGTTCAGTTGGAGACTGATCGTTATTCTGCAGTTCGAACCCGATAACCGAGAGGTGCAGCCGGTGTGGATTGATTCTGAAATAATCAGCAGCTTCTTTTTTCCGTAGTGGTTCGCTCCATTGAACAGCGTAAGGAACTTTTTTCTCATAACTGTCGAAATAGTGAAAAGTTTCCTCGATTCTGAAACCGGCCGTGTCAGGGAAACTGTGCCAGCCCCATTCGCTTTGGGTACCCAGGCAAACCCCGTTTTTGTACAACGCCGGAAAAGTCTGCAAGCCGGTTGCATCCAGCGTAAACGCAAATTTGCCATTTCCCACAGAAAGGGATGAAAGTGTGTCGAAGCTATTGTTTCCGATATCATGCCTTGTGACCAGCGCCAGCCTGTCGATTTTTTGCCCCGAAACGACGGACGGAAAAACCAGGTAAACTGCCAGCAAGACAATCAAAAACAGGAAACTACGCTTCATTTCCAAATCGTAAATGGTAATTCGTCAAATCGTAAATGGGTTTATTCCACTGTCCATTCATACAACCCAGAAGAAAACTCTGCCGGAAGCTGAATTTCAAGTTTAACGGCCAAAGCAGTTACTTTTTTGAACTTCATGGTATTCAGTTCGTCCTTTTTTACCGGGTAATTTTCGGTTTCAACCGGTTTCCAGCTTCCTGAATTGTCGAGGTAATATAGTTTCCATGAATTCGGAATGCGGCATCCACCAAACGGCCCGTCGTCGAACCAGTAAACCGAAGTGGAGGAAATATCGGCAGGTTTCGGGAAATCATATTGAATCCACTGTGTTTTATTGGTTTCTGGCCACCAATGATAGTAAGTTACGGAGCGGTCGTTGGAGTTTTCAGGCAACAATCCGTCTCGCAGTGAAACCAGCGTATTTTTAGGCACTGAAGCCGAAATTTTGCTTTCGGTTGCCAGGCTTGGTGGTGGCAGTGGGCGGGCAAATTTGTTTTCGATAGGCAGCCAGACAGCCATTTCGCCTGCACCACGGTTGGCCCATGAATAATATGGAATAGCGGTGATGTTGGCTGCGGTTTCTTCAACTTCACCCTTTTCTGTTTTTTTCAGGCTTTTTCCTCCTCCTGAAATTGTTGTAATTCCGCCTAACATTTCAGGTTTGAATTCAGTTTTTAGTACCGATGTAGTTGGCAAAACGAGGTTCAATACATGTTTATTTTCCATATCAGGCCATTCAACACAATAAACCAGCGGTCCGCGCATCAGCGCTCTTTTTCCTGTATCGGCTTTTATTCTGTCGTCAGCTTTTACTCGACGTGTTTCGAGTGGCAAATCCAGTTCAATCACATCGCCTTTTTCCCATTGTTCCGAAAGCAGTGCATACCCTTTTTCAAGTTTGAAATCAGCTTTTTTGCCATTCACTTTTATCGAATATTCAGGTTTGAAGTTATCAGCAAAAGCATACAAATTGCCCGGCAAAACTTCATTTCGTGCATAACCCGGGATGCGCAGCGCCAGTTCAAACGGTTTGGAGGGAGCGCTGTTGATTTTGAGTTGAACCTTGCCATTCCAGGGAAAATCGGTTACCTGTTCGACCGCAATTTTCTCACCTTTTAAATCAATTGTAACCGAGTTTTGCAAATACAGATTCACATAAATCCGGTTGTCAGTCTGGCCATAAATATACCCCGGTACCGACGGAATAAACCGGCATACATTACTCGGGCAGCAGGCACACCCGAACCATTCGCTGCGGGAGTGCTGGCCCATCGATTCAAGCGGATTCGGGTAAAAAAAATGGTCGCCGGTGAGCGAAACACCATCAGCCATCCCGTTGTACAATGTCTGTTCAACAATGTCAAAATATTTCGAATCTCCGCTGAGCAGAAACATTCTGTAGTTCCAGAAAATACTGCCGATTGAAGCGCAGGTTTCGTTATAAGCCGACATGTTGGGAAGTTCGTAATCGGGGCCAAAACCTTCGTGCCCGGCTTCAGCACCAATTCCACCGGTGATGTACAATTTTTTGGTAACGAGGTTTTCCCAGATTTTATTCAAAGCTGCAATGTATGCCTGGTCGTTGGTAATGGCAGCCACATCAGCCATTCCGGAGTAAAGATAGGTAGCGCGCACGGCGTGGCCCACCGCTTCGGATTGTTCTGTCACAGGAAGATGATCCTGCGAATATTCACCACGTGCGTGTGGTGAGTTGTGGCCGCGGCTGTCGATGAAAAATTTGGCCAGGTCGAGGTATTCTTTTTTGCCGGTTACGCGGTACATTTTTACAAGTCCCATTTCAATCACCTGGTGACCTGGCGAGCGCATCATTTTGCCGGGACCAAAAACTTTTACATGCAAATCGGCGCTTTTAATGGCGATATCAAGCAGCGAGCGTTTTCCGGTTGCGAGATAATGTGCGGTTGCTGCTTCGTATAAATGACCAACATTGTATAGTTCGTGACTCAGGTCCGACTCCATTTCCCAGCGTTCGCTGCCTGCCCACTCGTGGGTTTTCTGCGGGTTGATGGTTCGGTTGGTGTACAGATAACCATCGGGTTCCTGTGCTTTTCCGATGTATTCGATGAGTGAATCGAGTTGAGCATCCAGTTTCGGGTCGGGAATCATTTGCAGCGAATAGGCGGCTCCTTCGATTATTTTATAAATATCTGAATCGTCAAATGGGTATTCGGTACAAAACTCACCTTGTTTAATGTGTGCAGCAAATAAAAAATTATCGACTCTTCCTGTTGAATAGCAATGTTTTAACGCGATCGGAATGGTGACTTCGTGATTCAGTTTTACCCGCGGAGCCCAGAATTTATCGGAAAGTTTTACGGCTGTAAACGGCACCGGACGAACCGGATAATCGTTTTCGCTGGCAAAAGTTTTTTCAGAATAAAAAATAAGCAACCACAACATGCAAATTATCTGGCAATTCCGTTTCATATCTCAGGTTTTAAGTTGATAAAGAATTATTCAATTTATGTTTTTCAGGTTGCCAATTTAACCACTAATTCAGAACTTTTTCCTTAGTTTTGGCAAAAACAACTAAATCTGAATTCTAAAACCTGATAATTATGACTAAACAATTTTTTCTTCTTGTTGCAGCAGTGGTTTTTCTGGCTTGTAACAATGTGTATTCAAAAGCTGAATTAAAAGAAATCAGAACTGCTTCCGACCGCGTGGTTGTGGCATTTTTTAACAGCGATACCGTGAATGTCGATGAAATCAATACTTCCGATTTGTCGCTCTGGAAGATCAACGGAAAACCAGTTGCTG
Organism: uncultured Maribellus sp.; assembly: GCA_964644015.1. GTDB lineage: Bacteria > Bacteroidota > Bacteroidia > Bacteroidales > Prolixibacteraceae > Draconibacterium. The sequence goes on along the minus strand of CAZXVT010000045.1, from coordinate 21,110 downwards.
ATATTTTTAAATATGCAATGCAGTCGAAAGCCTGCGACCACCATATCTATTTGGAAACCGACAAACTGGTTCCCGGGAAACAATACAAATTGGAAACACCTTACGGAACACGGGAATTCAAATTCGATGAGCGTGAAATTTTTTGTGAATCGGTAAAAACCAACCAGGTCGGCTACAGCGCTTTGTCGAAATCGAGATACGCCAATTTTGCCATTTGGCTGGGCACAGGCGGCGCGCGTAAAATAGAAGGAAAACTGCCCGATTACGAAGTTTTTTCAACTTTGAATGGCAAAACAGTTGCAAAAGGAACTTTAAAAGAATTGGGTGAAGATGCTTCGGCAGGTGGTTTTGTTTACCAGGTTGACCTGGCGGCTGTTCCCGAAGGCGGACCTTATAAAATTGCGGTAAAAGGTTTTGGCAGTTCGTACCCGTTTGGCGTGGGTGGCGAATTTTCGAAAATGCTGGCACACACCATTTTCAGGGCACAGTATTTACAACGTTGCGGTTGCCCCATTCACGAACCAGACATCAGAAAACAAGCCTGTCATACCCTGATTTATGATGTTGACGGACCCATTGGCGAAGCAAATATTGATGTCGTGGGAACAGAACGGACTTTCAATATGTACGGCGGTTACCACGATGCAGGCGACGCCGACCGCCGCGCTTACCACCTTTCGAACCCGATGATTAACCTGATGATTTTTGAAGTTTTTCCGGAGTATTTCACAGATGGTCAGTTCCGGATTCCCGGCGATTTCGACGAAAAATTCAATATTAAAAACTACGAAAACAAAATTCCGGATATCATTGACGAAGCTGAATGGGGAACGCTGGCCTGGGAATATTTGCAAAATGAAGACGGAACCATTCATTTTGGCACCGAAACCCGTCATTACCCCGATCCGTTTGATGCACCGCTGGATAAAGACAATAAAAAGTATGGCACGGTTAAGGTGGATAACCGCGCAACTTGCCCGTCTGCCGGATTATTTCTGCACCTGGCCCGCGTGATAAAACCGTACAAACCAGAAAGGGCTGCTGAACTTCAGAAACGCGGAGAGCTTGCGTTTAAAGCCGGTGAAGAATTTATGGCTGAACCCGAAAAATTGTATTACCATATTCAGCATTACCTGATTACAAAAAACGAAACAGATCATCAGAAAATCAGAGAATTGTATGGCATTGCCGACTCAATGAAAGTAAATCTCACACAAACTCCCGGTTATTCGCTCAACGACAAAAGGTTTGATAATCCGGCTTACATCATGTCGTATATTCTTGAAAAACAAGTTCCGACTGACCCCGAGATTGTGAGTTATTTTAAAAAGGCAATCAAAAATGCAGCCGACGCCAATATTGCTGAGTTGAAGAAACATGCGTTTGCAGTGGGTAACAATCCTGCTGTTGGCGGATGGGGACACAATGTGCGGCAACCGCAGTATGCTGCAGCACCGATGCTTCAGTGGAAACTTTCCGGTGACCAGAAATATTTTGATGCTGCTTCGGAACTGATGGATTACAAATTGGGTTTGAATCCGGTTGGAATCAGTTATGTTACCGGTCTTGGTTTTCAACAGGTACACAATATTCACGACCGCGAAAGCGCATATACCGAAAAACTGGGCTGGGGTTCAAAACCAGGTATTACTGCATTCGGGCCCGGTGTTGTTACACGCCGTGGAAGTGCAAAAGTGATTCCGGCAATTGGAGAACTGCCAAAAGAACGCCAGTATGTTGACGACCGCGAAATCATCAACTTCAACGAGTTTACCATTTTCGAAACCATGCATTATGATGCACTTTACACCATTTTAGCAGGTGGCGGAAAATGGAACGGAGTAAATCCGTTTGACAATAAGTAACAATTAGTCAAAATGAAATCGCCATCCGGAAGCCGGATGGCGATTTTCAATATGAAACAAAAAGTGGATTATTTTTTATCGTAAACCTGCGTTTCAGCCATATCGCCAAACGATGAGGAAGCACTCATTTCGCATACAAAACTGCCGCCATCAAGTTTGTAAACTTCAGTAATGGCAAATTCGCCACCATCCTGCATCGGGATTTTCGAAACAATTTTCAGCGATTTTTTATCAGCCGCCCAGGTGGCAGTCGATTTCTTTTTTGTATCCATCATTCCTTCGTTAACACATTCTTTACCATCAAGCGTTAATTTGTCTTTGGTGGTAAATTCCTGTCCTTGAAATTCAGAGTGTTTTTCAATCGACAAATCGTTGCCGCTTTGTTTGATAATCACTTCCTTAGGTGCCATACTAAACTGGTCGCCCAATTTACTTTTTGAACTGTTTAATTTCCACGATCCGGAAAAATCGGTTTGAGCCGAAACTGCCATCATCATTATCATGGCCGAAATCAGAAAAAATGCTTTTTTCATAAGTGTGAATTTTTAATTTTTGATTAGTAATTTAACTTTTGACATTCAGGTTACTGAATCGTTTAATTATCTGCTAAATATAGAAAACAAAAAGTTTGTTGTATCAGTATTTGAAGTAAGAAATTCGTTACAGTTGTTTAATATTCTAATTTAACTTTATTGTAAAAGAATGATTTATATTTTTACAACATGATTAACAATTAAATGTCTCTTCTTTCAGTAAATAGAAATAGCCTGTTTTTTTTCAAAACCACGCTGGTTAGTCTGCTTTTTGTATTTCTGTTTTTTCAGGCAGAAGCGCAATTGTACATCAACGAATTTATGGCGTCCAATACCCGAACGATTAAGGACCCGGATTTTAATGAGGATGCCGATTGGATCGAGATTTATAATTCAGGCGATAAAGAAGTCAACCTGAATGGATATTCATTGACAGATAATCTGGGAGTTCCCGGAAAATGGACGATTACGAATGTAAAAATTGCTCCTAAAGGTTTTGTGATTTTCTGGGCCGATGATCATAATACCGGAATGCACACAAATTTCAAACTGGCTGCCGAAGGCGAGGAAATCGGGCTTTTTGCCCCTGGCCAGACCCTCGTTGATTCAGTGGTTTTCGGAATTCAGAATCCCGATATTTCCACAGGCCGGAACCACGAAAACCCTGAAATCTGGGGACGGTTTAATCAGCCAACTCCCGGAAGTACTAATACAACCGAATTTTTCAGCGATTTTGTGCTGAACGAACCACGTTTCAGCATACGTGGCGGTTTGTTTACTGCGCCACAAACTGTGGAACTGACCAGTGGATTTGGCGGCGAAGTCCGTTTTACCACCGATGGTTCTGAACCAACTCTTTTGTCTGAATTATATCATCAACCCATTCATTTCGATACAACAACGGTTGTAAGGGCAAGGATTTTCACCGACGGACAGTTGCCCGGACCAGTGATTACCAATACTTATTTTATGGGAAATGAAATTAGTTCAGCTGGTTTGCCCGTGGTTTCAATTGCCTCTGAACCCGCCAACTTCTGGGACCCGCAAAAAGGTATTTATGTACAGAATTTCAAACCCGACTGGGAGATTCCGGTGAATATTGAAATGTTTGAAAACGATAATTCAGACCGGGCAGCATTTAACGAAAAGGCAGGGGTGAAAATCAACGGACTTTATTCGTGGCAGTTACCACAAAAAATGTTGGGTGTCTATTTCAGAAAACAGTATGGTTCCGGCGCACTCGATAATACTTTGTTTTATGATTCGAAACGCGCCGGTTTTAAAACTTTTGCGCTGCGTGCTTCAGGCAACGACTGGAGTAACACGCTCATGCGCGATATTCTGGCGCAAAATGCCACGCAACTGAACATGAATCTTGATATTTCGCATTTCCGCTGGTGCACGGTTTATTTTAACGGCAGGTACATGGGAATCCATAATTTCCGGGAGAAAATAGAAACCGATTATATTGAAAAACATTATGGTTTGGCTGAAGGTACTTTCGATATGGTGGAAAATGAGGATTATGCAGAGTGCGGCGACCTGGTTGAATACAACGAACTGAAAGCGCTTTTCACAAAAGACCTTTCGGTTCAGGCAAATTTCGATGCTGTGGCTGAAAAAATGGACATTGAAAATTTTACCGATCTCGTGGTTGCCGAAGCCGCATCCGGAAACTCTTCCATCGACCACAATGTAATGGCCTGGAAACCTAAAAAAACCGGGAAGTGGCGCTGGATTCTCATGGATATCGACCGTGGTTATTTTACTGTCACCAGCCAGTTAATCAGTTTTTATGTAAATCAGACATCCTGGCCGTTTGGCCGTTTGATGCTGAACAAGGATTACAAAAAATATTTCGGTCAAAAACTGGCCGATCATCTTTACACCAGTTTTCAACCCGAAAGAATGAAACAACTGGTTGACGAACACAAAACCACGATTGAAGCCGAAATTCCGCGTCATGTGGAACGCTGGCTCGGAACGACATCTTCATACGGAAATGCTATGCCATCGGTGGAATTCTGGTACAACGAGGTAAATAAAATCAAAAATTATGTGGAGCAGCGGCCCAAAATCCTGCTTGATAATCTGAAAACATACGGATTTACCGGAACTGCCAATCTTACGGTTGACCTGCTTCCTGAAAATGCGGGAACACTCCGGTTAAACGGACTGAAAATCCCGAATCCCGGTGTTCAGGGACTTTATCTCAAAAATGTGGATGCCACGTTAAATGCAGAAGCAAAAGCCGGATTCAGGTTTTTGGGCTGGAAAATGCTGGAGAAAAAAACGCTGATCGCAAAAGAGTCGGAATGGAAATATCTTGATAATGGCTCAGATTTGGGAAAAGCCTGGACTGACACGACATTTAATGATTCGGGCTGGAAAACCGGCCAGGCAGAACTGGGGTATGGCGACGGAAATGAAATTACAAAAGTCGAATACGGTTCCAACCGGTACGACAAATATATCACCACCTTTTTCAGAAGAGAATTTATGGTTTCGGAAACTGAAATGAGCGCACCGGTTTTCACCATCAGCTTGCTAAAAGACGACGGGGCAGTTGTTTACCTGAATGGGAATGAGGTTTTAAGGGTGAACATGCCAACGGGCGAAATTGGGTACAAAACGCTGGCATCGGGTTTTGTAAACGATGCCGACGAAACAACTTTTTCATCCCATACAATCGATAAAAGCAGCCTGAAATCGGGTAAAAATGTATTGGCAGTTGAAATTCACCAGAATGAAGCGAGCAGTTCCGATATCAGTTTCGATCTTGAACTTTCGTGTAATCTGCAGGCCGGTACTGATTTTCTTTCCAACCTGAACAACCTTCCTTTTAATTTGTCGGATGACCTTATGTTGCAGGCGGTGTTCGAGTCGGTTACTGCGTGTGTGGTGCCTCCTGTAATTGCTGAAAATTTAACGCTGCATAAAGATTGTTCGCCGTACATTGTAAACAACGACGTGACTTTGGAAAGCGGCGCAACGCTGACTGTTGAACCAGGTGTAGAATTGCATTTTTCACCCGGTATCAATTTCTTTATTCATGGTAATATGCAGGCAAAAGGAACAGAAAAAGACCCTGTAATTTTCAGAATAAACCCGCAATACAAGGGAAAAGGGTGGGGAGCGCTCAATTTCCGGAATACCAGCGACACATCGAAACTGGTAAATGTGGTGATCGAAGATGCCACAATCGGGCCTGTGCCCAGCCGTGTGGGAGCCATCAACGGGTATTATACTAACCTCGTTCTCGATAGCCTGACAATTGAAAACACGTTGCAAAATCCAATATCGGCGCGGTATTCCGATGTTACACTCACAAACAGCTACATTCATTCGAACTTCACCGGCGACCTGATCAATATTAAATATGGAAAGGCCCTGATTGAAAACTGCACATTTGTGGGGAACGCCGAATTTGATTCCGATGCCATTGATTATGATGGTATTGAAGGTGGAATCATCCGGAATACAAAACTGCTGAATATTGTCGGCAACAATGCTGATGCCATTGATATTGGCGAGGAAGCACTGCGTGTAATAATCGACAGTGTTCAGGCTTACAATGTTTTTGACAAGGGAGTTTCGGTGGGACAACAGTCGTCGGTAATTGTAACAAACAGCGAGTTTATCAATTGCAATGCCGGTTTTGGTATCAAAGACTCAAGCTGGGCGTTTATCGATCATTGCATTTTTTACGGAAACGGAATACCCGTGCACTGTTACGAAAAAAATCCGGGCAGGGCGGGCGGAAATGCCGTGGTAAAAAACTGCATTTTGTCTAATTCATTCGATGTTACTGTGGATGCCGACAATCAATCGACACTGAAAATTTTCAGTTCGATTTCGGATAACACGTTGCTCTCTGAAGGGTTTTCAAACAAATCCGGCAATCCACTTTTTGTTAACCCGGTTCATTATGATTTTGGTTTGCAGAAAGGATCACCGGCCATTCTGGCCGGTTCCGACAACGGAAAACCGGTTGATATGGGAGTGAAGTTGCCCCGTATTTCCATTGAACCCGATGTTTTAATCTGCCAATTTTATATCGACCCGCTGAATAACGGCCATCCTGAATTCCTGGCGCTGTACAATCCATCAACAAAAACCATCGACCTTTCGGGTTACCGGATTACCAAAGGGATTACTGCAGCTATTCCGGCAGGTACCCTGCTTGATCCGGGCGACACTTTGTATGTTTCCTCTGCTTATTTGAATTGGGATAGAAATGTAAACCAGGTGACCTGGGAGGAAGGAAAACTTTCCAACGAGGGAGAAGCGGTTGAAATACGCAATAATTATGATATGGTAGCCGATTTTATCCGTTATGCACCCGAAAACGGATGGCCGGCACTGGCTTTTAACGATGATTATGTGATGAACCTGATAGCCGCCAATCTCGATAATCATTTCGGCGAAAACTGGGAAGCGTTGCAGTTGTGGCAGGTTACTTCGGCCAAACCGGTTTTGCAGCAGGAGATGTTGGTTTATCCCAATCCTGCAACCAATAAACTGACTGTTAACGTTCCTGGTCACCCCGGTCAGACGGTTCAGTTTTATTCCGGATTGGGGCGGTTGGTTTATCAATCAGAAACCGTTGCCGACGGAGAAATTGTTTGGGATGTTTCGTCGTTAAACGAAGGCATTTACCTCGTAAAATCGGGTGGGAAAGTGGCAAAGGTGATGGTGGTGAAAGGCCGGTAATTAAGTTCAGCAGTGTCAATCCCAATTCCTTTTTCCGCAAAAATCTGTTTATGATGATTTGATTTCTTAATCCCCGTATAAATTGAATGCAGGTGTTGAAACAGGCAAAGTAAAAATGATCCCCGGCAGGAATGAACCTTGCCGGGGATTTTATGAAGGGAGGAGGTGTGTTTATTGCAACAGGTGGAATTTCGAGGTTAATAGTTGTTTGCCCGATTGTGCTTTCAGCAGGTAAACACCATTTTTTAAATGACGAATATCAATTTGTTTTGCGGGATGGGCCAGTTGCAGCACCCGGTTGCCGGTAACTGAATAGATTTCGAGCCTGTCGATGGTTGATTCGGTTTGCAGGTTCAGCAACCCTCTCACCGGGTTGGGGTAAACTTTCAGTTCACTTTTAGCGGTTAATATTTCGGGTTCTGTCGCGGTTACTGCGTTGCACAGGTCGATAGTAAACAGCGTTGTCATGGCAATTCCCAAATTGTCTTTCAGCGTATCGCTGGCGGTGAAATAGATCTTGTTATCAAGATAAAACAATCCTTTGGGCATTGATTGAACCCCGGCTTTGGGCATCACATCAATCTTATCCAGTTTACCAACCGTTCCGTCAGAAAAATACAATTCGTTATCATTGCCGGTTTGTGCCAGGGCACCAACACCCGGAATGGCAATATTGCCACCGCAAACTGCCGCATCGCTTAGTTTCAATCCATAATCCCTGAGTACCGTTGGCGTTCCGATGTGGTCTTTTAC
>CAZXVT010000045.1:0-13236 GCA_964644015.1 uncultured Maribellus sp. | reverse complement strand
GTATAAGAGACAGGTCTTTTACCATGTACAAATCGGTTGGGCTGGCTACCCAAAGTTCTTTGCCGGCGGCTTTTGTGGTTATTTCGAGATAGATTTTGTCGGAGGCAACCTGTTTGATCCCGGCATACGTGTAAGCTTTTTCACCCGTTTCGACCACCGATTTAACGAGCCTGGCACCGCTTTCGGTAACTTCCCAGAGGTGAGCGCCAAAGTTGCCGGAGCAGGTGGTTGAACTGCAGCTTGCCAGGTTATAGTCGCCGTTGGAAAAGAAGTAGTGTTTTCCGTTGATTTCGCCTAAATACCAGGGCAACTCGGCCTGAAAATATCCGACATTCCAAATAGTTTCAAATGTATTGGTTGTGGCGTTGTATTTTTGCAGCAACATGCGTTTGGTTTGAAAATTGGTGCCATTCATTTGCACGGTGGTGTCTTTTACCGTAAAAGCAGCAAGTGTGTAACCCAGTAAAACAAACGGTCTTTGCGGCAGCCAGTAGGTCAGTTTGTCGGTAACATCAGTCAGCGAGCCATCGGCTGTATTAACCTTTGCAGCATAATTGGTTGTACCTTTTGAGTAGTTTACCAACAAATTCCCTTCGGCCGATACCACCGACCAGATTTTTAAATCTTCACTGGCCTTGTTAAACAAAACTTTGCTTGAGAAATCAACAATATTGACTTCGATGAGCCCTTTAAAGGCATTCCAGCCAGTATCGTAGGCTATGTAAACCTTCCCGTTGTGAAAGGTAAAATCATACTGGTGGGTTGAGGAGGATTCGGCATAGAAGTAAGCAAGCTTTGTTTTGGCGGCTGTTCCGTCGGTGAGGTAGAAAAAAACACTGTCATTGGTGTAATAAGAAACCATGGCGAGGTTGCCTTCCGATTTAACCACGGCTTTATCATAATCAAACGATTTCCGCAAATCAGCCAGTTTGACAAATGTTCCGTCGGAATTTACTTTTACCAGTTCCGAAACCGGGTATTTGCTCAGTATCTGAAACGCTCCGGCAGCATTGGTGAATGTTTTTACCGGTACGGGCGGAGAATCAAGATATCCCCACGATTTCACCCTCGAAATTGTTTGCGCATTTAACAGCGACGATAATGTAACAATAGCAATAAATAGCAGTAAACCTTTTCTCATAATCCGAATTTTAGTTTTTGGTAAAATTAGGACACAGGCTTTGGGGCTGAAATACGATGAATTTCGTATTTTGAAAGAATCTAAATTAGGTGATTGTCCTTTGCTTTTCTGAGTGCTTCCAATTTGTTGCCGGCCTGCAACCTGGCATAAATATTTTCGATGTGTTTTCGCACAGTACCTGTCGAAATATTGAGGTTTGCCGCAATCTGGGCGTATTTCAGGCCTGTGCCCAGTTGTTCCAGCACTTCGGTTTCACGAGGGGTCAGTTTTACAGCTTCATTTTCCTGTGTCTTGCTGAAATCAACCGGTTCGCGGAACATGCGCAGTGTTTTCAGCGCAATTGAAGGCGTCATGGATGCGCCGCCATTCAGGGTTTCTGTGATGGCACGGTGTAATTCTTCCGGGTTGGTTTCTTTCAGCAGGTAACCATCGGCCCCGGCTTTTATGGCCCTGAAAATGTGTTCGTCGTTGTCAAAAACCGTGAGCATGATAATTTTGATATGCGGAAAACGTTGTTTTACCCCGAATGTGGCTTCAATACCATTCATCTTTGGCATTTCAATGTCCATCAGGATGAGGTCGATCCGCGGATTTTTCTCCAGTTTCTCCAGCAATTCTGCGCCATTACCAGCCATTATTTTTAAAGCGGTTCCCGGGTAAAACGACAGTTTTTCAACAATGGTCTGTTGCATCAGCCGGTTATCATCTGCCAGCGCCAATCGGATCATACGTATTGTTTTTTATGGTGACTTTATCAGGATGCAGTAAAAGTTTGATGCTGGTTCCTTTGGATACCTGCGATTCAAGGCTGAATTTTCCTCCCATTTCTTCTGTGCGTGCGGCCATATTGTGCAACCCGTTTCCGTGAATTACCTGTGTCGGATCAAATCCTTTTCCATCGTCGGTAATTGTAATTTGGTGGAACCCGTTGTCATCATTTTTAATGCTGATGGTAATTTTTTTTGCACCGGCATGTTTCAATATATTATTGACTGTCTCCTGGATTGTGCGGTAAATGTTGACCCCGGCAGTGGCTGTCAGTATGATTGTTTTCAATGAGTCGTCGATATCAAAACTGATGGTGAGTCCGGGGTTTGTGTCCCGGGCTTTTTCGACAAAATTGAAAATGCGGGCACGTAAATCGTCCAATTTTAACTGGTTCGTATTGATGGCCCAGATGGTGTCGCGAAGTTCGGTCATGGTTTCGGAGGCAAAATCACCGATCCGGTTTAAATGACCGATCCAGGGCTGATTTTCGGCCTGGTATCTGTATTTCAGGTTGTTGACCGATGAAAGGATAAAAGTAAGCTGCGACCCGATGTTATCGTGTAAATCACGTGAAATCGAAAGTCGTTGTTCCTGTAGTTTGTTTTGGGTTTCGATGCGGCTGATTTCCTGTTTCAACTCAAATTGCTGTTTTTGCTGGGTAAGCTTTAGTTTTTGCTGACGAAAAATTAGGTACGTAAAAACAAAGGCGAAAAATGCAAGCAACGCGGTAAATAGCAACCACACAGATTTTTGTTTTTCCCGGTTTTTAATTTCCAGTAAATTGGCACGACTTTCCGCCAGTTCTTTCTCTTTTTTTTCGTTTTAATATTTGGTGTCGAGTTCAGCCATTGTTTTTGCCCGTGCTTCATCAAAAATCCGGTCTCTGATCTTGTGGTATTCCTCCTGAAAATAAAGCGCCTGACTCAGATTGCCACGTTTTTTATTAAAAATGTACCGGTGATAATTGTAGTCGCGCAGTTTTTCGATGCTGTAGCTTTTTGTCACATAAAAAAAGGCTGAATCAAAAGCTGATTCCGCCTGCTTAAAATCACCCAATTCATAACAAACAGAAGCCAGATTGGTGTAGTTGGTTGCATTTTCGTAATAATAAGGAATGTCGTTAACACCAGAATAATTGGCCTTTGCAATTTTAATTGCCCTTGCGATCCAGCTTTTTGCTTCTTCGAATTTCTTTTGTTTCAGCAGTGTGTTCCCAATGTTATTGTAAGTAAAACCGATGGCAAGTGTATCAACCTGGTCTTTATAACCGAAAACTTTGTAATGATAGAAAAGCGCGCTGTCGGGCTTTTCCCAGTCATCGAAGTTGATGGCGACGGCATTCAACGCCAGCACAGCACTGTAAACATCGGGTTTGGCGAGGTTGCTGAGTTTTTCAAAGGCTAGTTTGCCATATTTTACGCCATTCTCGTAATCCTCAAAATCATGGTAATTCAGCGAAATATTCTGGTAGAAATAACCCATCCATGCATCATCATTCCGGGGTTCAGCAATTTTCAACCCGTCAAATAAGACCGAAATTGCTTTTTCGTACGCCCCGTTTTTCTGGTAACTTTTTGCGAGGTTGTTGTACACATACATAAGTTTTGCTGAGTCTTTCAGGAGTCTGAACTTTTCTTCGGCGATCAGGCCATAAAAAATGGCGCTGTCGGCAGGCCCGAAGTCGGTGGCGCGAACACTTTTGAAGAAGATAAATTCAGCATTATCAGCATCTGTTTTTATCAACTTTTGAGCTTCACCGAAAAAGTAATCGGCTGAATCGGGTGAATGATAGGCTTTGCGAAGAAGTTGCGCCAGGTTTTGAGCATGTGCCACCGGATATAAAATGATTAATATAGCAATTGTCAGAACTCTGATTATCATTTAAATAACAAAATATTATGTATGGTTAATTGTTGAAACAGTCTTTTATTTCTCACTAATGGATTGTTTTCCGGATGATTTAATCAGCAAATCGCAAAGTTCAAAAACCACCCTGTTCAGTTCCTGCATTTTCTGACGGTTGCTTGTTTTAAACAAGTCTGCTGACAGCACTTTATCCGATAAATCCAATTGTTTTTCTGCCATTTCAACAACGGTTAAATGCAAATGTTCAACCATTTTACGGTGTTCTTTTTTCATTTTGAGAATTTTCCGGCCTGTCAGAACAAAGCCGCTCAAAACGATAATCAGCAGGACAAAGAATAAAATGAGCATCGAATGTTATTTTGCTGTGGCTGACGCTGTTATTTATGCAAATTTGCATCCTGAAAGGTTTGTGTGCAATACGAAAAACTACGGATTTTCAGAAGATTGGATGAGCGGCTATTATTTTAAAAAAAAACGACAGTAACATTTGATGTTATTGCCGTTTTGTGCCCAGAACAGGACTCGAACCTGCACAAGCTTGCGCTCACTAATCCCTGAAACTAGCGTGTCTACCAATTTCACCATCTGGGCGATGATTGTATTTCTGAGAACGTTTTTCAAAACCTAAAACAGGTTTCAAAATTGGTGCTGCAAAACTATAAAAATTATTGAAAAGCCAACAGGTTTTTGATTTATTTTCCGGCTACCTGTCGTATTCTTCCTCCAAACGGGCATTTACAATTTTACCGTCTTTTACTGTAAAATAATATCTTTCGGTTTTTTGTACCATGGGCGAAACCACCGGATCAAGAGTAAGCTTTGCCTGGTTGATTTCGGTACTTTTTAAGTCTTTAACAATTTCGTAAACATATACTTTCCCATCTTTTTGGTCGAGTACCACTTTCGGATTACCATATTTTGCAGATAGTATTTCCAGCGGTTTTCCTACGTAAGTTTTCTTCAAAACCCTTTGCTGACTGCATGATAACGCAACCAGTGTAACCAATAATAAAAGTATTTTCTTCATACCCGTATTAATATTTCTGTTCAAATTAAAGATAAATATCCTGCATCGTAAAATACAATCATTTATATTTCAACGGTTGTTAATAACAAAATGGTACCCATTGAAAAGTGAAATCAACCACCGCTGAATATTTTTTATCTTTGCATCGATTTTAGAAATATCCACTTTAAAAGCTGCAAAAATGATCCGGTTTTTCAGAACTCAGAGTAAAAAAATCATCGTAGTACAGGTAAATCATCCGCTCAATTCCGACGAAATAACAAGGCTGAACTGGCTTTTTTCTGACTCGGAAGCGTTAAACGAATATGAACTCGAGGGCTGGTATGTTGGCCCGAGAAAAGAGATGATCACTCCCTGGAGTACCAACGCCGTGGAAATTACCCAGAATATGGGGCTTGAGGGAATTCAGCGTATTGAGGAGTTTTACCCGGTTGTGGACGAAAAAGCGCATTACGACCACATGTTGCAGCGTTTGTACAAAAATCTGACACAGGATATTTTTACCATCAACCACCAGCCCGAGCCAATTCTTGAAATTACTGACATTGCAGCCTACAACGAAAAAGAGGGACTTGCACTCAGCGACGACGAAATAAAATACCTTGAAAAAGTTTCGATGGAAATGGGCCGCCCGCTTACCGATGGCGAGGTGTATGGTTTTGCGCAGGTAAATTCAGAACACTGTCGGCACAAAATTTTTAACGGAACTTTTGTTATCGACGGGAAAGAGATGGAGTCGTCGTTGTTTAAGATGATTAAAAAAACATCGGCTGTCAATCCCAATAAAATTGTTTCCGCTTACCGAGACAACTGCTCGTTTGTGCAGGGACCGGTTGTGGAGCAGTTCGCCCCGAAAACACAGGATAAACCCGATTTTTTTGAAATTAAAGATATTGAAACAGTTCTGTCGCTGAAGGCAGAAACACATAATTTCCCAACAACCGTTGAACCTTTTAATGGAGCTGCCACCGGAACCGGCGGTGAAATCCGCGACAGAATTGCCGGTGGGAAAGGCAGTTTGCCCATTGCCGGAACCGCTGTTTACATGACTTCGTACCCAAGAACCGAAGCCGAACGCCCGTGGGAACAGGCCACCGAAGAACGCAACTGGCTTTACCAAACTCCGGAAGAAATCCTGATAAAAGCTTCAAACGGGGCCAGCGATTTTGGGAATAAATTCGGACAACCATTAATCACAGGTTCGGTTCTTACTTTTGAACATTTCGAAAACTTCAAAAAATATGGTTACGATAAAGTAATTATGCTCGCAGGTGGTATTGGTTTCGGCAACAAAAACCAAAGTTTGAAAGCTACACCTGAAAAAGGCGACAGAATTATTTTGCTGGGAGGCGACAATTACCGGATTGGAATGGGTGGTGGTGCAGTTTCATCGGTGGCCACCGGCGAGTTTGAGGGGCACATCGAATTGAATGCCGTGCAGCGTGCCAACCCTGAAATGCAAAAACGTGTTTACAACGCCATCCGTGCTTTAAGCGAAGCTGATGAAAATCCGATTATTTCAATCCATGACCACGGCGCCGGCGGCCATTTGAATTGCTTGTCGGAACTGGTAGAAGCAACAGGTGGCAAAATTGATACTGCCAAATTACCGGTTGGCGACCCGACACTTTCGCAAAAGGAAATCATTGGTAACGAATCGCAGGAAAGAATGGGCCTGGTGATGAAACCGGAACATGTTGACCTGCTGGCAAAAATTGCTGAGCGGGAAAGAGCGCCCATGTACAACATCGGCGAAGCAACCGGCGACATGCAGTTTACATTCGAAAACAGCAAAACCGGTGAAAAACCTATCGACTGGCAATTGGGATACATGTTTGGTAATCCGCCAAAAACTGTTTTGGAAGATACTGCAATTAAGGCTGATTATGAGGAAATTGAATACACAACCGAAAATATTCAGACTTATGTTGAGCAGGTTTTACAGCTTGAATCGGTGGCTTGCAAAGACTGGCTTACCAACAAAGTGGACCGCTCGGTAACCGGTCGTATTGCCAAGCAGCAGGGTGCAGGCAAATTGCATCTCCCGTTAAACAATGTAGGTGTTATTACGCTTGATTATCATGGAATTGCAGGGCTGTCCACTTCAATCGGGCATGCTCCTGTGGCCGGAATGATTGATGCATCGGCAGGTTCGGTACTTTCGATTGCCGAATCGCTGACCAATATCATCTGGGCTCCTTTAACCGATAAACTGAAAAGTGTTTCGCTGAGTGCCAACTGGATGTGGCCAGCAAAAAATGCCGGCGAAAATGCCCGGATTTACGAAGCAGTAAAAGCTGCCAGCGATTTTTCCTGCGAACTGGGAATCAACATCCCGACAGGTAAAGATTCCATGTCGATGACACAGAAGTACAAAGATGATGTGGTTTATGCCCCGGGAACAGTAATTATTTCAGCATCAGGAGAAGTTTCTGACTGCAGGAAAGTGGTGGAACCGGTTCTGGAAGCAGATGAAAACAAGGAGATTCTGTTTATCGACCTTTCTTTTGTTCCGCGCGCAATTGGTGGAAGCGCTTTTTCACAGACAAGAAATAAATTGGGCAAAATTGCTCCGACAGTTGGGAATACAAAGAAGTTTATCAAAGCTTTTGATACTGTTCAGGAATTAATTGAACAACAGTTGATTGTTGCGGGTCATGATATTTCTTCGGGTGGTTTGATTACCACGCTGCTCGAAATGTGTTTCAGTAACAATGGGGTGGGGATGAATTTGGACTTAACCGGAATTGGCGAGGCTGATTTTGTAAAAGTTCTTTTCAGCGAAAATCCGGGTTTGGTGATTCAGTGTAAAGAAAATGAACTTGTAAAATCAAAACTGACAGAAGCCGGTGTTGATTTTGTGGTAATCGGAAATCCGGTTTCAAACGGAAAAGTTTTCGTGAAAAACTTTGAAAACAATGCTGAATTTGACATTGAAACCCTCCGTGATTTGTGGTTCAAAACTTCGTATTTGTTAGACCGGAAACAAAGCGGACATGAATTGGCATTGAAACGTTTTACGAACTATAAAAAACTTGAACTTCAGTACGATTTCAAAGATTTTACTGGTAAAGCTGCTGACCTGGGAATTGATTTGCTCCGCAGAAAACCATCAGGAATAAAAGCTGCCATCATTCGTGAAAAAGGAGTGAATGGTGACCGTGAAATGGCTTATGCGATTTATCTGGCCGGGCTGGATGTGAAAGACGTTCATATGACCGACCTGATTTCAGGGCGGGAAACACTCGAAGAAGTGAACATGATTGTTTTTGTGGGTGGATTCTCGAATTCCGATGTAATGGGTTCGGCAAAAGGCTGGGCCGGTGCTTTTAAATTTAACGAAAAGGCAAGAATTGCTTTGGAGAAATTCTATCGGCGTGAAGATACATTGAGTCTGGGTGTTTGTAATGGTTGCCAGTTGATGGTGGAATTGGGACTTGTTTATCCTGAACATAGTATTCAGCCCAAGATGTTGCACAACGAATCGGGCAAATTCGAATCTGCTTTTGTGAATGTCGATATTCTGGAGAATAACTCGGTGATGCTGAAAAACATGGCCGGAATGAAACTCGGGATTTGGGTGGCACATGGTGAGGGCAAATTCTATCTCCCTTTTAATGAGCAGGAATATCAAATTCCGATGAAATACAGTTACGATGAGTATCCGGCCAATCCGAACGGGTCACATTTTGCAACTGCATCGTTGTGTTCCGACGATGGACGTCATCTGGTAATGATGCCGCACCTCGAAAGAGCTTTTAAACCGTGGCATTGGGCATATTATCCGGCAGAAAGGAAAATGGATGAAGTGGCACCATGGATTCAGGCTTTTGTGAATGCAAGGAACTGGATTGCCGGAAAGCTGAAATGATCAGCTGGCAATTATTTTGTGGGATAATTCTGTGGCAAATGGTTCTCCTTTAATTGTTTCCACAATTTTTAAAGCAAATTCAATTGCGACACCAGCGCCTTTCCCGGTAATAATATTTCCGGAAACTTCGGTTTTTTCGCCGGTAACCACGGCTCCATGTAACTGGTTTTCGTAACCCGGATAGCAGGTGGCTTTTTTGTTTTTCAGAATGCCAAGGTTTCCGAAAACCAGTGGCGCAGCACAAATTGCACCCAAAAATTTCCCCTTTTCATTGAAATTCAGAATTTGCTCCCGAAGACCGGCGTGTTCATTCAGATTTTTTGAACCGGGCATTCCTCCCGGCAGAATAATCATGTCAATTGTTTCATAATCGATAGTTTCGAATAGCTTATCGGCAATAATTTTTATCTGATGAGAACCTGTAACCACAGTATTCCCGCTGACAGAAACGGTTGTTAATTCAAAACCGGCTCTTCTTAAAACATCAATGATAGCGATCGCCTCAATTTCCTCAAAACCTTCGGCAAGATGCACTGCAACAGAAATATTTTTCATGATTATCATTAATTTAAAACAAAAAAAGATTCTCAACTGAGAATCTTTTGCTTAAAACTATTTCAAAAATATTAATTATTGGCGTAATCTTTCAACGATTTTTCAAGTTTTTTTCTGGTGAAGAAAATCCGGCTTTTTACGGTTCCTAACGGTAAATCAAGTTCTTCAGCAATTTCTTTGTATTTAAAACCGTCGAGAAACATGGTGAAAGGAACTCTGTATTCATCTTCCAATTCATCAATTGTTTTATTGATTTCTTTTGAACTGAATTGTGAATCGGGCCCCGGGTCAACCACATCTTTTGAATACAATAAATGTAAATCACTTCCTGAACCATCGAACGTATTTTTTGTTTTTACATTTCTGCGATAGTCATTAATGAAAGTGTTTTTCATGATGGTATAAATCCAGGCTTTGAAATTGGTGTTCTGTGCAAATTTTTCACGATATGTCAAAGCTTTTAAAAAAGTTTCCTGGAGAAGGTCGTCGGCCCTTTCTGAATCAGAAGTCAGGCTGAGTGCGTAGTAGTGCAATTTGTTGCTTAATCCGAGCAGTGCGTTGTTAAACTGAATCTGAGTCATGGTGTTTTATTTTTAATTTGTCTAAACAAATATAGGTTGCAAAACTCTCATTTAAAATAGTTTTCAGGATTTTCTTAAACGATTTTCTCTATCCAGTATAAAGATTCTTTATGGGTGTGGTTTGATTTAATTCAATAAGGGATTAAATGGTCTTTTAATCAGATGTTTATCTTATTAATTAAAAATGCTAAACAAATATGAGCTCGTTGAAATTTCATTGAAATTGTATTTTTGGAAAATATTTTCTCGACATGAAAAAATACAAAAACTTTACAAAAGCAGGCGATCCGATTGTATTCAGCAGGTGGAGCCGTAAAAACTTTGCTGTTTTCCAAACCTTAAAACGCGTGGTTTTAATCTCGGTGTTGGGCATAAATTACCTTTATGCAGTTCCGGTTCCGAAAAATAATGAAATAATAATATCGGATACAACCGGTACAGAAATAGAATGCAAACTCGAAGAAATTGAGGTAAGCGCACAGCGTGCGCCGGCGTTGTTTTCGGAAATTGCGAGGATTGTAACAGTAATAAATACAAAGGAAATTGAGGCTGCACCAGTCAGGACGGTACAAGAACTGCTTGAATATGTTGCCGGAGTTGACATCAGGCAAAGAGGCTCAGACGGTGTTCAGGCAGACATCAGCATCAGGGGCGGTACTTTCGACCAAACGTTAATCCTTTTGAACGGTGTAAATATTTCTGACCCGCAAACCGGACACCATAATTTAAACATTCCTGTTTCATTTAATCAGATTGAAAGAATTGAAATTTTAGAAGGCCCGGCAGCCAGAGTTTACGGACCAAATGCTTTTGCAGGAGCTATCAATATAATTACCAAACAACCGGAATCAAATTCATTCAATGCAAATGTAACAGGCGGAAGTTTCAGATATTTTGAAACTGAAGTCACGGGTGATTTTAAAACCGGGAAACTGAATAATTCGGTTTCGATGAACTGGAAAAGTTCGGATGGTTATACCGAAAATACCGATTTTCAAAACAAAGGTTTTTATTACGCAAATAGTTACGGGAATGAGGTGGGTCAGCTTAGGATTCAAGCAGGATATTCAGATAAAGGATTTGGAGCGAACAGCTTTTACACCCCAAAATATCCCAATCAATATGAACAGGTAAAGGCACTGTTTACCTCTGCACAATGGGAATCGAAAGGGAAACTTCATCTTAAGCCTGTTATTTACTGGCGGAGTCACCAAGACCGTTTTGAGCTTTTCAGGGAAAACCCGCCATCATGGTACACTACACATAACTATCATCTTACAAATTCCTATGGTGCACAATTAAATTCGTGGATCGGCTGGAAACTTGGGAAGTCGGCATTCGGGTTTGAATACAGGGCGGAGAATATTCTCAGTAATGTTTTGGGAGATCCATTGGATGAACCCGTATCCGTGCCGGGAGAGGAAGCATTCTTTACAAAATCAAAAAGCAGAAACATAATTTCCGGTTTTGCCGAGCATGTTTATTATGCCAATAATTGGATTTTAAGTGCCGGAGTGATGGGAAACCATATTTCGGATGGGGAGAATGGTCTTAACTTATTTCCCGGTCTGGAAACAAGCTATCAGATAAGCAGAATTACAAGACTTTTTGCAAATTTCAATACTTCTTTGAGGATGCCGACTTTTACTGATTTGTATTATTCAGGACCAACAAATATCGGAAATCCGGATTTGAAACCTGAACTTACTGCTGCACTGGAAGGCGGTATTAAATTAAACTCGCCAATTGTAAAGGGGAATTTTGTAATGTATTACAGAAAAGGGAAAGATGTTATAGACTGGGTGAAAGCAAGCGAACAGGACAAATGGCAGCCACAAAATCTTACGGAATTGAACAATTATGGAACCGAAATTCAGTTACAAACAGATTTGGAGCAGGTTATTGGTAACTATTGGCCCGAAAATATTTCAGTAAGTTACATGTTTAATACAATTGAAAAAGGCGATCTCAATTTTATTTCTTATTATGTTCTGGATTATTTAAGTCACAAACTAACTTTTTCTATTAATAAAGAGATTATCGAAAATTTCAATTTCAATTTTCAAGGAGTTTATCAGAAGAGAGAAGGAACTTATACCGAATTCAGTGATAACGCCTGGGGAGAAGAAGTAAATTATAAACCATTCTGGATTTTTGATACAAAGCTGATTTACAGGATTAAAACTTATCAGATTTTTATTTCAGCAAACAATATTTTTAACTGTGAATATGTTGATTATGGTAACATACCACAACCAGGGCGTGTGATAAAAGCAGGAATTTCAGTAAATACAGACTTTGATTAAACTTTTTATCAGGAATTCCAAAAATTGTATATTCGCGAAAATTTTAAAAAAATGTTGAAAGGAATATTATCAATATCAGGTCAACCGGGGTTATATAAACTGGTTGCCGAAACAAAAAACAATATTGTAGTTGAATCGTTGGATACAAATAAAAGAATGCCGGTTTATTCCACATCCAAAGTGTCGGCACTTGAAGATATCGCAATATTTACTACAAAAGAAGATTTGCCGCTTAAGGAAGTTTTTAAAGCCATTTCTGAAAAAGAAAACGGAGGTGCAGCTATTTCTCCAAAATCACACGACAAAGATTTGAAATCTTATTTTCAGGTGGTGGTGCCTGATTATGATAAAGAAAGAGTTTATGTTTCGGATATCAAAAAAGTTATAAGCTGGTATAATACTCTTCAGGAAAAAGGACTCCTGGATTTTTCTGAGGAAGAAAGTAAAGAAGCAGAAACTAAGCAGTCAGAATAACTTTAATCCATTTGCGGCATTTTGTTTTTCGTTTTTTTCGTTTTGTTGAAGTATTAATTCAAAGAGTTTGACGGTGGCGAGAGCATCGCCGGCAGCACGATGACGACCATTAATTTCGATTTTAAGATTTTTGCAAAGATTTCCGAGCGAATAAGAAGGAAAACCCGGAAGAAATTTTCTTGCTAATTGGACTGTGCATAACGTCTTCCTGTTATAACTATATCCTAATCGGTTAAATTCTTCTTTAATAAATGAATAATCAAAATGAACGTTATGTGCAACAAAAGTTCTGCCTGCTGTTAGTTCAACTATCTGTTTGGCTATTTCAAAAAAGCGAGGTGCATTTTTAATCATTTGGTTATCAATCCCTGTAAGTTTCGTAATATAATAAGGAATGTCAACTTCAGGATTAACCAAAGTTGAGAATGACCCGGTAATTTCTGCTCCGTTGTGTTGATAAATTGCTATTTCTGTTATAAAGCCGTATTTACAACTGTTTCCCGTGGTTTCTATGTCAATTATTGCAAACAAAATAGTTAAAAGCTTATGCTATTTAAGATAAATGTATAAATTTGTTAAATGTTTGGATGAACTTAAAGAACATTTTTATTAACCAACGGTTTTAAACTGTAATCTTTATTTTATAT